>JBAYZB010000084.1:0-12311 GCA_041672765.1 Gammaproteobacteria bacterium
GGGAGGAAACCTTCGCAAAATACCGGCAGTCGCCGGAATTCCGGAAGGTCAACGTCGGCATGACTCTGGAGAGATTCAAGGCCATTTACTGGATCGAGTATTTCCACCGCCTGCTCGGGCGCGCGATCGGACTGATGTTTCTGCTGCCATTCCTCTATTTCTGGATCAAGGGAAAAATCGGCCGTCCGCTGGCGCTCCGGTTGCTGGCCGTATTTGCCCTGGGTGGGCTGCAGGGAATCGTGGGCTGGTACATGGTGCAAAGCGGACTCGTGGACGATCCGCACGTCAGCCCCTACCGGCTGGCCGCGCATCTGGGCCTGGCATTCGCCCTCTACGGCTACATCTTCTGGATGGCGCTGCGCCTGCTGTTTCCCCAAGCTGCGCCGGCGCCCACCGTGCGGCCCTTGCGCCGACGCACGATCCTGGTAACGGCGTTCGCCTTCGTCACCATCCTGGCGGGCGGATTCGTGGCGGGACTGAAGGCGGGATTTTCGTACAACACCTTTCCGCTGATGGACGGGCGCTGGATACCGGAGGGTCTGTTCGTCCTGGATCCGCCCTGGCGCAACGCGTTCGAGAACGTCATCGCCGTGCAGTTCAATCACCGGCTGCTTGCGGTCAGCCTCCTGCTGCTCGTCCTATGGCTGTGGGCAAGTGCGCGGCGCCATGAACTGCCCGCGCGCACCCGGTGGGCCTTCCATGTGCTGCTCGGTCTGGCGACGCTGCAGGTCAGCCTCGGCATCGCCACGCTGCTGCTGCGCGTGCCCATTGCGCTGGCGTCCGCGCATCAGGCGGGAGCGCTGGCGCTGTTCACCGCGCTAGTGTTCGTTCTGCATGCACTGAGCGGCGCACCGGCACTCACAACGCGGCTCAAGGCGGGGCACAACGGGCGCTGAAAAGAGCTGCCCTGCCAGGGACCTCAGTGCAACAATTACGCTACGAATTCGGTTACGGAAACAACTTTTCCTCAAGCGCTAACGTCCACTCCCCCTCTCTTCAACGCATCGAGCGTCCGAAACAAATCAAGCAAGCCCTTTGCCACATCGCTGTCAAGTCCGTGCTGCTCAAGAAATGCAACGTGCTCCTCTTGCACCTTGAGGTAGTCGCGCGGAGTCTGGGGGCCGGTCAACCCTACCGGCGTGATGCTGCGGATCTGGCCGTCTGCACCGCGCTCCACCTTGCAAGGGAAGGAAGCCATGAGGCTCAGATGCCGGTACTGAAATGGGTCGATGGCGCCGGCTTCATATAGCTCCTGGCTCATTTGCTTGAGCTCAACTGCGGTCATGTGGCGCACGTCGTAGCGCGCCGCCGCCTCATGCAGGGCCGAGCGCGGCATGGTAGTGTTCGATGGGGTGGCGGCTTGCGATGAGTGTGTCACCGTGGCGCGCGTGTCAACTGCGGTCTTTGCAGCCGGATGCGCCCGGTGGGCAGATGAAACGGAATACGCAGAATACATTAAAGGTGAGCTGGCGATGGTCATGATGCTACTCCTTGTCCTTGCTCTGTGAACCACTCTGCCGGCGGCAACTGCCTGCCGCGCCCGACTCGTCATTGGCAACGATTTGCCGCCACCCGCCCTGCAAAACGCCAGCGGCGTTCGTGGGGCGCCGTTGAGTGGTCCGTTCCCGACAGCCGGTAAAGAAATAGCTGCAATTGCGGTGCCAGAATATTGGGGCTGGATTCCGAGGGCTCGGATCTCGATGTCGTCATCGCTCAGCCGCCTGGCCATGAGCGACATGAGCGGATCGGAGCAACTGCCGGTCTTGAGCACCCCGAGCCGCTGCTACGGTTATTTATTGTTGATATAACGATTGTCGTCGAAGGTGGAAACCCATTGCGGGCGCAGCCCCACGAGCAATGTCATCACCATGCCGTTCAGAAGCGCTTCCGGCAGGATGACCAACGGGAAGAACGGCAGATATTCATAAGCGATGCGCTCCAGCGGATAGGCCCCACTGCCCACGAGCACGCCGACAATCCCGAAGGCGCTGACAGTCACCGCGAAACCGGCCCCCAGGAAGGCGCAGGCAAAGATATACACGAAGAAATTGTTCGGCAGCCTCTGATCGACCACCCGGTAGATCGCGTAACTGACCACGGCGGGCAGCACTCCTGTCAGCAGCACATTCAGCCCGAATGCGTGCCACCCTCCCATGCCGTTCAGCGTGATGCCTAACACGATCACGCTGGCCGCGATCACCGCCAGCCGCCAGCCGAACATCAGGGTCAGCACCGTCACGCCCAAGGGATGGAAGGTGAGGCCCGGGCTGACGCCGGCCTTGATGCTCCACAACATCATGAGCGCCACGCAGGCGCCCATGAAGACATTCGATTGCTCACTGGCCCTGATGGCGTTCCACGGCCGGGAATAGAGCACGTAGGCCATGATTGCGACGAAGGCACCGTTGGCAAGCCAGGTCCAGAACGGAGGCAGGAGGTTATCGGGCAGGTTCATGAATCACCCGCCCGCGCGCCAAAGGCCAGGCAAGCCGACGCATGCGAAACGACGCGGGCGAGGAGGGCCATGGGAACTGCGCTATCTTCTTTGCTTGGTATGGAAATCATGACTGGGACTTACCCTATCCTGATTTTTGATCGATCTTCGTGGACCTTCCGACCATCGCCCCACACCGAGTCAGTCCTCGTCCAGGCCCCATCTTTTAGAATCAGTATAAGCCATGTTCGGGATCTCCCCGCGGGGCGGCACAGGCCTTTGGCCTGCGCACCAATTTTCGCGCTTTTTTGTGGTACAGTGGATGATCTTTGGCAACTTCCCCGTTCGATTCGGAATCGCCGTTGGAATATTCGCTCCTCATCGCATTCACCATCGGACTGGCGAGCACCCTGCATTGTCTGGGAATGTGCGGCGGAATCGTCGGAGCACTGACCTTCAGCCTCCCGCCCGAGGTACGTGAATCACGGAGAAGGCTGATCCCCTACACCTTTGCCTATAACCTCGGCCGCCTCGCCAGTTATTCCCTGGCTGGCGCCCTGGCCGGCGCCCTGGGCAACACCTTGCTGAACAGCCGCATCGGCCTGTGGCACGCCCATACCGTCATGCAGGTGGCCGCAGCGCTGATCCTGATCGGGATCGGCCTGTACCTGGCCGGGTGGTTCCCCAAGTTCGCGCTGATCGAGAAGATAGGCGAGCCCTGGTGGCGCCGGATCGAGCCGTACGGGCGGCGCCTGATTCCCGTGCGTTCGCCGCTGCACGCCGCGCTCTTCGGGGCGGTATGGGGCTGGCTGCCCTGCGGCCTGGTCTATTCCACCCTGATCTGGACGATGTCGGCGGGAGGCGTTGTCAAGGGCGCGGCCTTGATGCTGGCCTTCGGCGCCGGCACCCTGCCGGGCGTGATGACCACCGGCATCCTGACCGGCTGGATGACCCGCCTCACGCGGCTACCCTATGTGCGGCAGGCCATCGGATTATCCCTGGTGGGCATGGCCCTGGGAACACTCTGGTTCACGAGCATCGCGGATCTTTCCGGCCTGGAGAACACCCATCCCCCTTTCTAGTTTGATTTAGGTCATGTACGTCATTTCACACACCATTTAAGGTTTCCCACACATTCGGATTCTCTGCAGGAAAGAAGAACATGAGCGCCTTCGAGCAATTGTTGATTGGCGAAGCCCCAGTGTTCCGCGCCGTAACCCGCGCCGCCCAACTGGTGGCCGCCACGGACGTCACCGTCCTGATCCTGGGCGAAAGCGGCACGGGGAAAGAATTGCTGGCTCGGGCGATTCATCAAGAGAGCCGGCGCGCCGGCCAGCCGCTGGTCGCCATCAACTGTGCCGCCCTGCCGGAAAGTCTCGCGGAATCAGAGCTCTTCGGCCACCGCAAGGGCGCCTTCACCGGCGCGGTCAACGATCATCCCGGCCGCATCCGCATGGCCGCCGGCGGCACGCTGTTTCTGGACGAGGTAGGCGAGCTGCCCCTGGCGATCCAGGCCAAGCTGCTGCGGTTCCTGGAGTGCGGGGAATGCCAGGGCGTCGGCCAGATGACGCCGGAAAAGGTGGATGTGCGCGTGATTGCGGCGACCAACCGGGACCTGTACGCCGAGGTCAAGGCCGGCCGTTTCCGTGAGGATCTGTACTACCGTCTCCACGTCGTGCCGCTGGAACTGCCGCCGCTGCGTGCGCGCACCGGCGACCTGGCGCTCCTGCTCCAGCACCTCACCTCCACGCTGGCGCGGCAGCACGGCCTGGAGCCGCCCCGCTATCACGCGGACGCGCTAAAGGCCATGGAGCGTCATTCCTGGCCCGGCAACGTACGGGAACTGCGCAATTTCTGCGAACGCATGCTGGTGCTGTTCAACGGCAGAACCGTGCACCTCGAGAACCTGCCGCGCGAGATCCGAAGCCCGAGCTCCCAACAGGCCGCTTCTGCAGACCGGTTCACCCTGCCGGAGCAGGGCATCCGCCTGGACGACCTGGAAGTGCACATGATCCGCCAGGCCCTGGAAAAAACCCTCGGCAACCGCAGCCGCGCCGCCCGGCTGCTCGGCCTGACACGGGATACGCTGCTGTATCGGATGAAGAAATACGCGATCGAGGGCTAAGCCCCGATATCTCATCGAAGCCGCGGCCGGCGCGGCCTGAACTCCGTTGCCCCACCCCGTAACGCACAGCCGCTACGGGGCGGTTTCCTTTTTGAGCCCCGCCCCGCCAACTGACTCAGGCCCCGCCTCCCGCGGGCTGAAAAGTTACAACGCCGGGACGCGCAGCGCGCAGGATTTCAAAGCAAGGGCGCAAAGCCGCGAAGAATTTTTTAGAGAATCGTGACAGTCCAGGCGGGTTGCCGTACGGATCGAGGAGTATGCCGGAGCCGCAAGGCCAACCCGTGCAGAACCAAGCCCTTCTTGATCTTTGCGTTCTTGGCGCCCTTGGCGTCTTTACGTTTATCCCTCCCGCTTGGGCCCGCATAAGGGCAATTCGCCCTCCATCCTGCGCCAAATCCCGCACATCGCGCCCGTGCATTTTCAATATTTCCCCGTCCAACATCCACTTAGCAAATGGCACGGAGCCTGCAATCAGAAGGGTCGCAATGGATTCAGGGAACATGCGGCCGCCATTTGACCTGGGACAGACGTGCACAGGTTCAGGGAGGTACAACGACAGCAAACGCTCACGCGGGGAAATTTCATGACATACAGAAAGAAGATCCTGCCGGCGATCCTGGGGCACGTTTTCGCAGGCCTCGCCCTGCCCCTCGCCGTCGGGATCGTCCACGCCGCCGATCTCGGCACCATTCAGGTCGAGTCCACCACCATCGACGATCGTTTCGAATCCAAGCGACACGAAGCCTCCAACATCGCGGTGGTCAGCGGCGAGCGGGTCGACACCTCGCGCGCCGAGAACATCCAGCAACTGTTGCAGTCCGTGCCCGGCATCACGACGGAATTCGACAGCGGAGACCACCTCAAGATCCACATGCGCGGCGTGGAAAACCAACGCTTTCGCGGCGAAAAGCCCGGGGTCGCCATCGTCATCGACGGCGTGCCGGTATTCGAGCGTACCGGCAAGGTCAACATCGATCTCGACAACATCGAGTCCATCAAGGTGATCAAGGGCGGCGCGTCCTACCTGTTCGGCGACGACGCCCTGGCCGGCGCCGTCATCATCACCACCAAGCGCGGGGCCAAGAACGCGGGGTTCAGGGTCTCCGCAGACAGGGGCAGCGACGGCTATTACAAGGGGCTGTTCCGCGCGGGCTACGCCAACGACCAGCTCAACACCCATCTGCAGGTCTCGCGCCGCGCCAGCGACGGCTACTGGTTCCAATCCGACTACACCGCCGACTACGTAAACGGCAAGCTCCAGTACTACCTGGACGATCGCAGCGACATCACCTTCGGCTTCGAGCGCTCGGAACGCGCCAAGGACAGTCACGGCAGCGTCGAAGGCGCCACCCAGGCGCGGCTCGACCCGCGCAGCGTCGAGGGGCGCGACTACGCGCGCAAGTTCGACGTGAGCCTGGGCAAGTACTTCGCCACCTACGCCCGCGACTTCGGCGAGACGAGCAACCTGCTGGTGAACGTCTATCAGTTCGCCGACGACACCTCCTTCGTGTCCGCGCCCCAGAACTTCGACGCCGACGGCAACCGCGTCACCGACGTGAACGCCTACACCAACGACAACGACTACCGGCAGGTGCAGCGCGGCATCAAGAGCGAGTGGCGCTCGGGCGGCGAGCGCCTGGCCTGGATGGCCGGCCTCGACCTGCGCGCCAATACCTACGAGAACAAGACCCGCTACCTCGTGGACCACAAGACCTCACCGTCGCCCTTCGCGCCGGTGCGACGCGCCGGCACCGTAACCCAAGACAACACCACGGATGAAAACGTGCAGGCGCTGTACGGCGAGCTGAAGTTCCGCCTCGCGCAACCGCTCACCGTCACGCTGAACGGGCGCTATGACAAAATCGAGCTGGACTACAAGGACAAATTGAACGGCCTGACCCTCGACAAGACGTTCAACGTCAGTTCCTGGCGGCTGGGCGGCAATTATGCGCTGTCGGATTACAGCGACGTCTACGCCAACGTCTCCACCGGCTTCCGCGCCCCCACCGTGGACCAGTTGTTCGCGGGCGACATTTCGCCCACCGGCGATACCGCCAGCAACCCCAACCTCGATCCCGAGCATGCAATCAATAAGGAGATCGGCATCCGGAGCAAGACCGAGCTGTTCGGCATCCCCTGGGACCTGGATCTGGCGATCTTCCGCATCGACCGCGACGACTACATCATGGCCTCGGTGGGCGAGTACGGCGGCGTACCCACCGACGAGCAGCAGCAGTTCCAGAACATCGGCGGCATGCGCAGCCAGGGCCTGGAGCTGGCCTTGCGCAGCGATCCCAGCCGCAAGTGGTGGACGAGCATCGCCTACACCTACCTGGACGCCAAGTTCACCAATTACAAGAACTTCAACCTGCTGCTCGGCAACCGCTACGGTCGCGACGGCTACTTCGACAGCACCACCGGCGGCAACGCGGACGGGATCTGCGATCCCGGTGAGTACGATCCGGCCAACAGCTACTGCATCGAGCGGCGCGACAACACCGGCAACGTCGTGCCGCGCGTGCCGCGCCACCACCTGAACGTGGCGTTGAACTACCGCGCCACGCCGCGCTGGACGCTGACCGGCGAGATGGACGCCATCTCCTCGTACTACGCCGACGAAGTCAACCTCGTGAACATCGGCGGCCACGCCACGTTCAACCTGATGACGCAGTACGACCTGAAGTTTGGCAACAACCAGACCTGGTCGTTCTTCGCCCGCGTCGACAACCTGTTCGACCGCCGGTTCTACAACACCGCACGCGGCAACTACGACAGCGCGAGCATCGGCACCGGCGGCGTGCCGGACGGCAGGCTCACGGACGAGGACATCTCCATTGTGGTGAACCCGGGACGCACCTTCACGCTGGGTATCGAGGCGGTGTTCTGAGGAAGCTTCGAAAAAGCAGATGCAGGCCGGGGCCGTCCTGTCGGCCTGGCCCGGCCTGCACCCTACAACCGAGAGGCAATACAAGTATGCCTTACCGTACCTTCGCACCGGCTCTGATGGCGCTCCTCCCGAGCGGCGCCTTCCCGGGCCTCTCTTGCGCCTACGACTTTCAGAACACCGACTACCGCATGCTCATCCCATTCCAGCATCAGATGGCCCATCGCGTGGGCCATGCCGTGGTGGAAAGCAGCTCGCTGCTCATGAGCCTTGTGCCCTTCATTACCACACTAGGGACTTTCCTCCTGCTGTTCGTGCTACTCAACAAAGCCTTCTGCGGCTGGACCTGCCCGCTCGGTTTCTTCCGGTCGAGTGCGGAGTACTTCAAGCGGCGCAAGAAGACGCAGAAGGAGTGGGAACAAAGCAACCTGCGCGCCTGGTGGCGCAAGCGCCACACGGCGCCCGCCGCCAAGGAGGCATGAGGCGATGGAAAGCATCGCGCTCACGTTGCCCGCCGCCCTGGTGATGGGCCTGAGTTTCGGCGCCGGACCTTGCAACGTCACCTGCCTGCCCTACGGGCCGGTACTCCTCGCCCGCGAGGGCGGGGGGCGCCGGTCCTGGCGCACGATGGCGCCGTTTTCCGCCGGACACCTCGCGGGCTACGGCGCGCTCGGCGGCATTGCGGGCCTTCTGGGGCATACCCTGCAGGCGTGGCTGCGGTCGCCCGCCGTGCAATGGCTGCTGGGGACTGCTACGATCCTGGTCGGACTTGCGCTGCTCCTGAGGTGCAAGCGCAAGGGCTGTGCGCCGCACCCTGTTGCCCACACCCGGCCGCTACGGCAAAGCCCCTACGGCCAAGCCGTGCAACCGGCAGGCATGGTGCTGCCGGGCGGGCTGTTCTTGATGGGCGCCGGCATGGCGCTCAACCCCTGTGCGCCTTTGGGCGCGGTGCTGCTGGCCGCCTCCGCAACGGGCAGCGCTGCGGGCGGGCTGCTGCTGGGGGCAAGCTTCGGCATCGGCGCCGTGCTCGTCCCCGCCGTGGTATTTGGACTGCTGGTGGCCCACCTGGGCAACGAGGTACGGGGACATCTCGCCCAGTGGCAGGGTGCGCTGGAACGCATTGCGGCGGCGCTGCTCATTGCACTGGGCGCGGCCACCGCCGGGGGTTGGCTGCAACCATAATCAAACGGCCGAACGGCGGCCTCACGCAGGCGGCCGGTGGATCTTTCTTTTCGACGGGAGTATTCGATGGAGTTCCTCAAGGCGAATCTCGACTACGGCATTGTCGGCGTACTCGGGCTGATGAGCTTTCTCATGCTGTGGCTGGCAATCGAGCGTTATCTGTACCTGCGTCGGGTGGACGTGCGCACCTTCTCCCATCTGGACGAACTGACCGTGGCGCTCACCCGCAACCTCACGGAACTCTCCTCCATCGGGTCGAGCGCGCCTTACGTCGGGCTGCTGGGCACGGTGCTCGGCATCCTCATCACCTTCTACGACCTAGGCCAGGGCGGCAACATCGACGTGAAGACCATCATGGTGGGCCTGGCGCTGGCGCTGAAGGCGACCGCCTTGGGGCTGCTCGTGGCCATCCCGGCCATCCTGTTCTACAACGGCCTGCTGCGCCGCGTGGAAGTGCTCACCGCCGAGTGGAAGAAGCTCAAGGACCATGAAACGGTTTGATTCCATCAACGTCATCCCCTTCATCGACATCATGCTGGTGTTGCTGGCGATCGTGCTCACCACGGCGACCTTCATCGCCCAGGGCAAGATCGATATCGACCTGCCCGAGTCGTCGCAGACCGCCGCCCCGCCCAGCGACGCGCCGCTGGTCATCACCATCGACCGCAACGCCGCCATCTACCACAACGATCAGCCCACGGAACTAGAGGCCTTGTCCGCGTCTCTGGCGTCCGTGGCCAAGGACACGCCGATCGTGCTGCGCGTGGATACTACCGTGCCCTTCGGGCGTTTCGTGGCGGTGGTCGACATCCTCAAGGCGCAGCAACTGGACCGGCTGTCCATCGTCACCCAGCAGCAGGCCCCATGAAGTGCAGCAACTGCCATCGGGTGGGATTGGCGGTCTCCGCGCTGCTGCACCTGGGCGTGGCCGGCGCCTTCATCGCCGCCCGCGCGGAACTGGCGTCCGTCCCGGCGGCGGATAGGGCCGTACCGATCACCCTCGCGATGTTCCAGGCCGCGCCGCCGGCCGTGGAACCGGTGCTCGAACCCGAGATCGAACCGCAACCGGAACCGCCTCCGCCGCCACCACCTAAGCCGGAACCGCCCAAACCGAAACCCAAGCCCAAGGTCGAGCGCAAACCCGATCCACCGCCCCCCGTGAAACAGACGGCGCCGAGCCGGCCCACCGTAACACAGCCGGAGCAGCCCGCCCCTGCCGCGGCCGCTCCGCTCGCCGCGGTGCAGGCCCCGCCCGCACCGGTGGCCCAGGCACCCGTGGCGACGCCCGCGGAGCGCGAGCGCTATCTGGCTCAACTCCTGAGCCATATCGAGCGCAGCAAGTTCTATCCCACGAGCGCGCGCCGCCGGGGCCTGGAGGGAGTCGTGAAGGTCTCATTCGTGCTGCTTGCCGACGGCAGGATACGGGACCTCGCCGTCAGCGGGGCGCACAGCATTCTGGAAAAGGCCGCGGCCGAGGCCATGCGGCAAGCCCTGCCCCTGCCCCGGCCGCCGGCCGGCATTGCGTGCCCACATCACGTGCAGTTCGGCATGGAATTCAGGCTGCGCTGAAGCCGCCGGGCCGCAACGGCCTTCGCTTGTCCCCCCGCCCGGCGCAGAAGTGTCATTTACGCCGCCCGTGAAAGTCGGGCATACTTTCGCTTCGCTGGGCGTTTCCGCGGCTCGCACGGACCCTGCCATCCCGCCCGCGCACTCTCGATTCAACCCCGTTCGGAATCAAAAATTTTGGCATGGCACTGGCCGCAGATATAGCGACTTATTGTCGTTGCACCGACATGGCGCCCGGCGGGAGGCGGGGACCTCGCACCGTCCGGACCGTTCATGGACGGCCGTGGCGATGCGGCTGTCACACCGGAGTGAGTCCATGACGCTTAGCCCGCGCATGCTCGTCGTCAGCAGCGTGCAATTGATTTCGTTGCCGGAGGTCTTTTTTCGCCTGAACGAATTGGTGAACGATCCGCGCAGCACGGTCAAGGACATCTGCCGCGTGCTGGAAACGGACACCGCCCTCACGGCGCGGCTGCTGAAGATCGTCAACAGCCCCCTGTACGGATTCGCCTCGCGCATCGACACGATCTCGCGGGCGATCACCGTCGTCGGCACGCAGGAGCTGCGCGATCTGGCCCTCGCGACAAGCGTCACCAAGGCGTTTGCAGGATTGCCGACCGGGCTTCTGACAATGGACGATTTCTGGCAACACAGCCTCTACACCGCCATCGTCGCACGCGCCCTGGCCCGCCAACGCCGCCTGCTGAACACCGAGCGTTTTTTCGTGGCGGGGCTGCTGCACGACGTCGGCGCGCTGATCCTGTTCCGCAAGGTCCCGGAACTCGCGCGGGCAGCGCTGGTGCGCGTACAGGGCACGATCCTGCCCTTATGGGAGGCCGAACGGCAGGTCATGGGCTTCGACCATGCCTGCGTCGGGGCCGAACTGCTGAGCACGTGGAAACTGCCGGCGAGCCTATGCGAAGCGGTGGCATTCCACCACACCCCGCTCGAAGCGCCGACGGCTCCGCTGGAAGCGGCGATCGTTCACCTCGCCAACGGCATCGCCAACATGCGGGAACGGACCAAGAGTCTGCTCGTTTCCACGTCCCCGCTGGATGCGCGCGCCTGGGAGACCATCGGCCTGTCCCCGGAGGTGACGGACGCGGTCGTTGCCGACGCCGAACAGCAGTTCGAGCACATGCACGGGTTGATCTTCGGGGACGTATAGCGGCACAGAGCTCGCAGAAAATGCGTTGGCAGAATGCCAAGGGCAGTGATGCCCGAAACTTCAACCAAAACCTTCTTTTGTCTCCACGGCGGTCCGCGAACGGCTTTCTCAGACCGCCAGCCGGTCGCGCACGCGCTCCAACCGACTGCGCGCTTCCGCGCCCAGGGGCGCCAGTTCCGGGCGCTGCACCAACCCCAGCACCGCCACAGGGTCCATGAAGCCGACCGTTACAGAGCCGTCGGCTTCCTCGCGCACAATGACGTTGCAGGGCAGCAGCAGGCCGATGTCCGGCTCGGCGTCAAGGGCCTGGTGCGCCAAAGTGGGGTTGCAGGCGCCGAGAATGAGGTAAGGACGCCGATCGATGCCGAGCTTGGCCTTGAGCGTGGCTTGCACGTCGATCTCCGTCAGCACTCCGAAGCCTTCCTTCTTCAGCTCATCGGTAACGCGCGATATCACCTCGTTCAGGGTACCGGATACCGTGGTCTTGAAACCGTACATTCGCATGCACCTCCTTAGCAGCGGCCGCACATCGACCGGACAATACGACGGCGAAGATGACGCCTGACAAAGGCGCCACGGCGGAGCGAAAGCGAGCGGAACACAACGTGCCTGTCCTTAGCGCTCTCACAGAGGATAGCGCCCTTCCTGCCACCCGCAACCGCGCTCGTATCGATGGCCGGGCGATCACCATTGGGCAGGAGGCGGGGCCGGCCCGGCGCCTCCGCTCCCGGCGACTTTGTCGTCAGGCCGGCGCTTTGCCTTCGGCTTGCTCCGGTTTCGCGGTCACCTACGCCGCCCTTGCCGGGTGAGGAGAGGATTTTCACCTCGAAGTGGAGCGCCCCGCCGGGCGCGCCAAAGGAAAGGGGCCGTGGCACCGGCCCCCTGTCGGAGAAAGAAAAATGACGCATCACTGCGGGAGGCCAGCGGCCGATGCCCGCAGCACATCGTCGTC
>JBAYZB010000085.1:0-12280 GCA_041672765.1 Gammaproteobacteria bacterium
CTTGATGGTCTCCACCGCCTCCAGAAGCCCGATCACGCCGGGTAGCACGCCCAGCACGCCCGCCTCGGCGCAGGAGGGCGCCATCTCGGGCGGTGGCGGTTCGGGATAGAGACAGCGGTAGCACGGCCCGGGCTCCCGATAGCCGGGCCAGAATACCGTGACCTGCCCTTCGAACCGATACACCGCGCCGTGCACGTTGGGGATGCCTAACTTCACGCAGGCGTCGTTGACGAGATAGCGGGTGGGGAAGTTGTCGGAGCCGTCCACCACCACGTCGTAGCCGCCGAAGATCTCGTCCACGTTGCCGCTGTCGAGATGCGCTTCATGCGGCACCACCTTGACGGCGGGGTTCAGCGCCTCGATGCGCGCGCGCGCCGACTGTGCCTTCGAGGTGCCGACCGCGTCATCGGTGTGCAGGATCTGCCGTTGCAGGTTGCTGCGGTCCACCACGTCGTGATCCACGATGCCAAGCGTGCCCACGCCCGCAGCAGCGAGATAGAAGGCGGCGGGCGACCCGAGCCCGCCGGCGCCCACCAGCAGCACCTTGCTGTCCAGCAGCTTCAACTGACCCTTCTCGCCCACCTCCGGCATGAGCAGGTGGCGCGAATAGCGGTCGCGCGCATCGCCGTCCAGCATGCGCGGCACCTCGAAGGGCAGGCCGTCGTTCTTCCAGCGCGAGAAGCCGCCCCTCACCGAGCGCACGTCGCGATAGCCGAGGCGCAGCAGGTCCTCCGCCGCGAACAGCGAACGCACGCCGCCGTCGCACAGTACCAGCACAGTGCGGTCGAAATCCGGCACCACGTCCTCGATGCGTAACTCCAAGTAGCCGCGCCCAAGACGGCTGGCCCCGACCGGGCTGCCGCGCGCGATCTCGTCCGCCTCGCGCACGTCGATCAATGCCGCGCCCCGGCTCTGCAGCGCGATGGCGTCTTTGGGATACACCTCCGGGACGCTCGCACGCAGTTCCGCCAGGCGCCGCGCCGATGCCTTGTCCGCGCCGCCCGCCACCGCAGGCACGATGGACAGCACGTCGCCGTCCGCCACCGGCGTCTGCAGACCCTGCAGGTCGCGGATGTTTTTCTCGCCCTTGTAGACATTGACGAAATGGCGCAGATCGCCTTCGGGCGTCATCACCTGCTTTATCACGTTGTCGTAGCTCTCGCCCAACGCGCGCAGCGCCTGATCCACCGTGTCGCCCTGCACGTGGACTTCATCCGCCCCGCCCGTGTAGGAACGCAGCGGGGTGGGGATACGAATGGTTATGGTGTTCATGACAGGATGGACTCCTCCTCGAACTGCTCTCCGTTCAAACGCCACGAGCGCACGTCCGCGACTTCGCTCCTGGTGACCGACGCGATGACGTAGGACCACCCCTCCCACGCGGCGGCGCGATCCGTCTCGGACGGGCGGGCCGGATGATCGGGATGCGAATGCCAGACGCCCACGATCTCCAATCCCTCGGCGCGCGCGCCCGCGTCCGCGGCGAGAAAATCCTCGGGATCGAGCTCGTAGCGGTCGTGCGCCCGCTCGGTGTTCAGGTTGCGCGCCGCGATGATGCGCCGCACCTCCACCTGCCGCCCGTTCTGACGGCCGATCAGCAATCCGCAGGTTTCACGGGGATATCCGTTCCGCACATACTCTTCGAGTTGCATCCGGACGGATAAAGGCATGAACAGCTTGGTCATATCAAAAAGTATACCATAGCGGTCGGGAATTATTGCATGACAGTTTGTAGGGTCTGGATGCAATGCCTTCGGTAAGGGGGTGGCTGTCGCGGGTCATAGCGCCAGGGTGCGCCCGCGATTCGGATCGATCCCTAAGCTGGCGCGGCGTGGGTAAAGGCGCGGGCAACCAAGTCCGTCCGCAACACTCGCAACCGCACACATTCCATCAAGCGCATGCCAGTCCCGTAAAACAGGCCCGCCATCACCGGCCGCGTCTAGTACTTCCTGATAAAAGAACCCTAATAAACTCAGGGTTTGGTTCCGCGTTGAGGCGGCGACATTCAGATCTGTTGCAAGGTGCGACAAAACGCCTCGATCTCGGGCGCTCCTTTCTCCCCCGAATGGCGCTTGCCATGAAAGAGGATGAACCGCCTGATCCAGCCGAGGCAAGCCTGTTCCGGGTGCATTCCAAATGAAGCCGCGCCTTTTCGAGTAATTCGCCAGTACCGCCAATTTTTATCATGCGAATCGGGTTGTATTGCTTCAGCGCGATAGACTACATTGACCGAATCACCACCATAGGAGAACCAACGATGTCAACAGAATTTCTTGGGAAGGTTGCCATTGTTTCGGGGGGCGGCTCAGGCATTGGTGCCGAAACGGCACGGATACTTTGCGGTGCGGGGGCGTCCGTGGTTTTATCTGACGTCAATCTTCAGGCTGCAGAATCGGTTGCTGAGGAGATCACAAAGGCCGGAGGAAAAGCAGCGGCGTTTCGCGCTAACGTGGCCAAAGAAGAAGACGCTGCAGCCACCGTTGAGTTTGCTGTAAAAACATTCGGCGCACTGCATCTGGCCTTCAACAACGCCGGCATCGTTGGCCCGGAAAAGCATGTAGGTGAGTTGACGCCCGAGGAGTGGCGCAGCGTCATCGACGTCAATCTGAATGGTGTTTTCTACGGCATGCGCTACCAAATACCGGCGATTTTGGCGGCGGGTGGTGGAGCTATCGTTAACACCTCGTCTATCGCCGGTCTGGCTGGCATTGAAAACCTTGGTGCGTATTGCGCCTCGAAGCACGGCGTTGCCGGCCTGACCAAATCTGCAGCGATCGAGTACAGCAAGCAGGGAATCCGGATTAACTCCGTGCATCCGGGCTATATCTTGACGCCGCTCATCGAGCAGTGGACGAATACCGACCTGAAATCGAGCTTGGAGAAGTTGCATCCCATCGGTCGACTGGGCGAGCCCAGGGAAGTCGCCGAAGTCGTCTGCTTCCTGCTGTCAAACAAGGCATCGTTTGTGAGTGGGGCCCAGATTGTGGTCGATGGCGGTTACCTTAGCGTGTGACAGAAAGGCCCCACGGTAAGTATTTCCGATCACAATTAAGAAAGGAAAACACTGAAGAATGAGGTCAGGTCTTGTAGGAACACGTCGAGGTTCGACTAAAGTGTTCATGCAAGACCTGACTCCGACGCGTTCGTTCAGCTGGCGCATTGCGCTCTTCTAAAGAGGCAATTGTGCGAGACGTTTACCCCTGACCGGCACTTCGAGGCTGGCGGCTTACCCTTCCGCTGCACTCCAGGGTAAGCCATGGCTAAAGAGGTGCGTTAAACACATAACAAGAAAAGAGAGGCAAATTAAAACACTACGAATGATCGTAGTGGTAGCGCTAGTCGTCGGAGTGGTGGTCGGGTGCGCGTCAAGCGGTGGTGGAACCCGGATCGACAATATCCCGATGTACGGGCAGCCCGAAGTAGACGTTCCAGATCCCGTCATCGATCTTTTCAAGGCCTACGTATTCGCCCGCGCAGACAACAAATACATTGACCCGACCGGGAATAGGGAACAGATTTATTTTCGCCGGGCGGTGCGAGGTTTGTGGATGGGAACGTAAAACAAATCCGCTAAACAAGATCAGATCTTGCATGAACGCATCGGATCAACCGCGGCGGGTTCATGCAAGGTCGGACCCCAGTGGCGCGGTTCACGGATTTCGCGTGTGCTGGATGTGGGCTGATTGCTATTTCGGGTGGGGGATCCATGGACTTCATCGACTTCATCACCATCATTGAGCGGGATCATACGTACCAGAATCCGACCAGCATGGCGAAGCTGGATCTGCTCGTCGAATACTGTCAAATCGAAGACGGTCATCGGGTGCTCGACATAGGGTGTGGCAAAGGCTGGCTACTGCAACGCATCGCCGAGCAGTTTGCCGTCAAGGCGGATGGAGTCGAGCTGAACCCGGCATTCATCAAAGAAGGAAAGGACCGCTTGGCGCGCGCACCTCAAGGGAGAGATTGCGTTTCATCAGGTGCCGGCGAGCCAGTTTGCTGGAGAACTCGGTACCTATGACGTTTGCTGTTGTATAGGCGCGTCCTTCGCTATCGGCACCTTTGAGGAGATGGTCGCGTGGTTGCGGCGTTATGTCCGGCCGGGCGGAATCATGGCGATCGGGGATATCTATGCGCGAAAGCGATCAGTGCCGCCACAATCGGCGGAACACTTCTGTGGAGGGGCGGTGCGGACGCTTCAGGATACGGTCCAATGGCTGAATCGGGAGGGAATGACTCTGGTGGGCCTGATTGATTCCTCGCAGGATGATTGGGATCGATACGAGAGTAAGCACTGGCGCGCAGCGGACGCATGGGCGCGGCAGAATCCTAATCATCCGGAGCTTCACGATTTCCTGGAGCGGAGTGAACGGTTCAAATGCAACTACCTTCAGTTCGATCGAGAAGCTCTAGGATGGGCGCTGTTTGTCAGTCGAATCCCACAGTATGCTCATGGCCGCAAGCGGACCAAGGGGCGGAAAGCGTTCACCACAAGAAAGAGCCGCCATGAATGATTAGACACTGGGTCGTTTCTGTTTTGGCTGGCGGTAAAGATAAATTATTTTCGGATAAAGGCATGAACAGCTTGGTCGTGCCCAACAGCTTGCTAGCGCTATCGTGATTTGTTGCATGACAGTGTGTAGGCGTGCGATATCAGTGCGCTGGAAAATGGAAGGGAGCATTTTCTCCAACCACGAAGCACGGAGACGAGGGCGGGCAGCAGCAAAAGTTAAATCCGCCCTCTGCCCCGTGCGCCGAGTCGCACAAAGAAGCCCAGGCGTGCGGGCCGAGACTCGGCAAGGTTGACGGCTGGGTGTGCGTGGAGGGACGAACAGCGGATTATGTCGCCTCGTAGATGAGGTAACGGGCGTTCAAGCCGTCCGCCACGCTCAGCTTGCCGTCGAAGACGTGAACGCCGGTAGGTTGATTCATGCCTGCTGCGCCTGCGGCGGATGCATTGGAGTTAAAGTTCGGCTGCCCGAGCACCCGGTCGGCGGGCGTGTAGCTGGCGGTCGGGATACGGTCCCAGATCAACACCCGATGGTTGGCGTGGTCCACCACAAACAACTGGTTGCCGTTAGAGTTCAGCATATAGGGGCGGTTAAGGTCCCGAGCGCTGGTGCCGAATGCGCCTGTCGTCATGCCCGCCTGGCCTAGCACCACGTCGGCCGGTTGGCCGTTCGCGGTGGGGAAGCTGTTCCAGATCAGTACGCGGTGGTTGTCGCTGTCGGCGACGATCAGGCGAGTGCCATCGCTCCAGACGTCGCTTGGAGAGTATAAGGTGTTCGCTGCCGGTGCGCCGCCGCGGTTATTGTCGCAGCGCGTGAAGTCCGCCTGGCCTAACACGAGGTCTGCAGGTGCCCCGTGCTTGGTGGGGATGGTGTTCCAGATCAGCACGCGGTGGTTTTCGGTGTCGGCGACGATGAGCTTGCCGTCGACTGCGTGGACGCTCTCGGGGCCATTAAGGCCCGCCCGGGTGCACCTGAACGCAGTATCCGAGACGTCCGGCTGGCCAACCACCACATCGGCCGGGCCAGGGCCGGTCGGCGCGCTGTTCCAGATGAGGATGCGGGAGTTGAGGTAATCAGTCACAAACAGCTTGCCGTCCGCCGCCACCGCGGTCTGCGGTCCGTGCATCTGATCAGCGAACGAACCGTCCGAACTGGCGCCCCCGGCAATAGTCGTGAAATCCGGCTGGCCTAGTACGAAGTCGGCAAAGGCGTTGTTAACGGTGGGCACGCTGAGAAAGCCGAGTACCCGACTGTTGCCGTAGTCCGGCAAATACAGTACATCGTTGTACACGGTCGGGTTGCCGTAGGGGTAGCTGATGGTATTGCCATCTTCGCGGCCGCCCTGATTGTAGCTGCTCGAATCGAAGTCGCGCTGGCCGATGACTACGGTAGCGGCTTGGCCGTTGGCGAAGGCGAGGAACGGATAGGTGAGCGTGAGCGATCGGGTAGCGGTATTACCAGCCGCATCGCTCGCCGTGATCGTGATGGTGTTGGCGTTGTCGGCAAGTGTGAGGCTGGCGCTGTAGTGGCCGTTGCTGCTGCTTAACGTGACCGGCGTACCGTTGAGGGTGAGTTCGGAACTCGCCACGGCAGTATCGTCCATCACCGTCCAGGTGAGGGTGAGAGTGCGCTCCCCGGTGATCGTCTGGCCATCGGTGTGCGAGGTGAGGCTGATGGTGGGGGCGGTGGTGTCCGTCGATGCGGGTGGGGGTGTGACGGTGGCGTCATCATCCCTGCCGCCATCGGTGGGGGTGGTGGTGTCTGTCGGTGCGGGTGGAGGTGTGACGGTGGCGTCACTGTCCCCGCCGCCGTTGCCAAAGCAGCCACCGAGGCCGAGGGCGGCGGACAATGCGAGGGCGAGGGTTAGCCGGTCAGTTCGACGATAGCGTATCCCCAAGTTGCGTGTCATAGTATTCCCCCCTTGCGCTATGTTGTGACTTGGTGCCACGACTTCCGGGAGATGACTGCTTAAGCGGAAGACATACGCGTTGCGTCATCTTCACCGCCTATGCCGCGGCGATCATGCGGGCGATCATGCGCCTGCAACCGGGCAGGGGCATGGTCTCCATCAACGCATCGATCTTATTGAGCGCTGTCCGATTCATGTTATGAATAAACCAGTTCATGGTTCATGCGAATTTGCACGCAAACGTTGTGATACTGGTCACAGTTAAGCGCTTACAAATATCTGAGCAGGTCAAAAACAGGGGTAGAACACAAATCCCGCGATAGGCATCGAGCAGAAGAAAAACTTCAAAATGCAGCCGGCTTCTTGATCGTCAACGCAAACAGCGAGGCGGGTGCGTAGCCAAAACGCGCAGAGTGCTTTAGCTTGGGCGGGACTGGCGGGGGTACGGTTGAATCGGCGAGTCTTGTTGCATACGTTCGTGTCCTGCGCGGCCTTGCAGCAGGTTCGTGCGCCAAGTGTCATGGAGGAACGGGGAGTGTAGAGGCGCCCGTAACAAGGGCGCCTCCCGTGTCAGGTCTCAGGGTTCATCAGCTTCGCTCAAGAATGGCGCGAAGGCGCTCGGCAAGTTGGTCGGGCGGCAGGGCGTGGGCGAATTTGACGATGAACTGTCCGTCGGGTGCCATGAGATAGATGCCGGCCGAGTGGTCTACCGCGTAGAGTCTGGGATCGCGGTTCGGGTCGATCACCTTCTCGTATTTCACCTTGAAATTGTCAGCCGCGCGCTTGACGAGTTCCGCAGGCCCCGTCAGGCCGATGATGTCGGGATGGAAATACGCCACGTATTCACGCAGTACTTTCGGCGTATCGCGTTCCGGGTCCACACTGACGAATAGAGGCTGTATCTGTTTGGCGGATTCGCCGAGAAGGTGGAGCGCCTGCGCCATGTTGAAAAGAGTGGTGGGGCATATGTCGGGGCAGAAGGTGTAGCCGAAGGTGATGAGCTGGAACTTGCCTCGATAGTCCAGGTTTGTGACCGTTTCTCCGTAATGGTTCATGAGCATGAAGCGTCCACGGATGGCGCTTTCCTGAACCTCTTCCTCCTGCGTGTCGACAGGCGTCGTCTCGGCCGCAATACCACCAGTTGCCGGCAACAATATCAGGGGCAGGGAAAGGGCAAGCAGGCGCTGGCGTAGAGTGTGCTGCATTTTCACAGTCCCATTCTCCGTAAAACGTAGTCGTTGCGTCACCTCAGGTCTGGCGGGAGCGGGTTGGCGCAGAAGAATTGCGCCGCCCGCTCCTCCGGCAGCGCCAAAACATAACCGCATCCATCGCGGCATGCTTTGTCATGGATCAATTCGTCCGCTCCCCGGGCGCGGAGGCGGCCTGCAGTGCCTCGATGGCGGCATCCACCTCGCGGGTGAAATCGTCCGGTGGCGGGCAGGCCCTCTGTTCCTGTGAGAAGGCCAGGTAGCTCTCGTTGGTGGCTGTCTCGAAGACCGCGCCCATCGGCCGGGTGCGCGGGGCGTGGGCCACTACTACACTCTTGATGCGGCGCACTTCATCCATGTAGTGGCAATGCAGCGCGGTGCCGTTGAGCACGCCGAGAGCCTCGACCGCTTGCTCCTGCGGGGTGGCGGCGACAGCCGGAACGGCGGCAAGAAACGATAACAACAGAACGGTGCAGGAACGATGTGGGCTGATCATGCGGTTTCCTCGGCGTCGCAGGTGTATCGGTTACCCAAACCGGAACCCGGCCTGAGCGGTTGGTTTTGTTGCAGAGATGGAAACGGATTGTACAACCGAAAGCCGCTCCTGGCATGCTGCAGCCATGGGTGATGTACTCGATGGCGATCACAGTCGTAGTAAAGTTGGAGCATTCCGCTCCGTTTCACTCAAGCTGCACCAAGGTGGCCTTATGCGGAAGGCCACTGCAGGGTGTGGCGGCGGAACCAGGTGAAATGTAAATTGTCCAACCTCATCTTTCATGCCGTGATGCCCTTCCCAAAGAGACCGGAAGATGAACCAGCAATTGCTCGATGAACTGCTGGCGCTGATGCAACGCGATGCGGACGTGCGGTCGCGGCTGCTGCGCGAAGGGCGGCTCTATGGCGACTACGCCCCGGAGATGCAGCAGGTTCACCGGGAAAATGCGATCGCGCTGGATCGTTTGGTCTCCAGATACGGATGGCCGGGGATTGCGCCGGTCGGCCCCGAAGGGGGCCGGGCGGCGTGGATCATCGCGCAGCATTCGATATGCACGCCGGAGTTGCAGAGGAACTTCCTCGTGCTGCTCGCGAGGGCTGCGGAAAGCGGGGATGCGCCGCTGGTCCAGGTGGCCTATCTTACCGATCGGATTCGCTTCAACGAAAACAGGCCGCAGGTTTATGGCACGGTGCTGGACTGGAACGAGCAGGGCGAACTTTGGTGCGAGGTCGAGGACCCCGAACACCTCGATGCCAGAAGGCAGGCGGTGGGGTTGCCGCCGTTCCAACAAGACCTGGAACGGCATCGGCGCGAAGTGGCGGCTGAAGGCGGCAAGCCGCCGGCGGATTTTGCCGAATACAAACGCAAAGCCCGTGAGTGGGCCCGGAGCGTGGGCTGGCTCTGAGCCACGTGAGACGGTGTCCAGCTTGGCGCGACCACGGATGTGAAGGGGGCGGGAAAGATTGCAGGCCGCAGCCTTTCAACCGTCCGCCTGGGCCTTTGTTCGCCCGATGGATCGGGCGCGCTGGTAAGTGCTGCGGTTCTTTCCGGCTGCAGCAGCGGTGCGGCGGGCCGGCGGTGTTGGTCCTGAGCCGTAGCGTCCGGGGCATGGATCGGGATCGCACATGATCATCCGTAAAGAGTCGGAGTCCGATCGTGAGGCAATAGCGGCCGTCACCCGAGCGGCTTTCGCGCATCATCCGCACAGCCACCACACGGAGCACTTCATCATCGATGCATTGCGAGCGGCCAATGCCTTGACGGTTTCGCTGGTTGCCGAGGTCGGGGGAAAGGTGGTGGGCCATATAGCCTTCTCGTCCGTGACGATTTCCGATGGCAGTCCTGGTTGGTATGGCCTCGGCCCGGTTTCAGTGTTGCCGGAGTTTCAGCGGCAGGGTATCGGGAAATCGCTCATTCATGAGGGGCTGTCCCTGCTGAAAGCCTTGGGAGCCAAAGGCTGCGTGCTCGTGGGTGATCCGAATTACTACGGGCGCTTCGGTTTCAGAAACGTTCCGGAGTTGGTTCTTGAAGGCGTTCCGCAAGAGTATTTTCTTGCCTTGGCGTTTGGAAAGGACATGGTTCGCGGGACAGTAACCTTTCACCCGGGTTTTTCCGCGACCGGCCCGGAGCCTGAGTGACGGCGCGCTCCGAAGATACGGATTACGTCCCGTCTGTCGTCGCTCCGGGGCGCCTGCCACAGGCCTGACCACCAAACCGGCTCCAGGTCGCGCGCGCCCGGTTATTGTCCTTCTATCTATACTTCCCCACGACAAGCGCTGCCGGCATCCCGCGCCGACCCGGACAACACGGGCTACGATGCGGGACGCCCCTCTCCGCCCTTGGCGCGGAAACTTTTCTTCCGGACGAAGGTCAATTGAAACGGTTTTCATTCGTTTTGTCCGGAAATGATCGAATCGCCGTAAACCAACCTTACAACACGGACATGAGGAGTTTCGCATGATCGAAGTATCCGACCTCACGCGAAGCTACGGCGACTTCACGGCGGTGGACCGCGTGTCCTTCCGCATCCAACAAGGCGAAGTCGTCGGGCTGCTCGGCCACAACGGAGCCGGCAAGACCACCATCATGAAGATGCTCACCGGCTATCTGGAGCCGAGCGCGGGCCGCATCACCATCGACGGCCTGGACATCGCCGCACACCGGCGCGACGTGCAGCGCCGCATCGGATATCTGCCGGAGAACTGCCCCGTCTATCCGGAGATGACCGTGATCGACTACCTGGAGTACCAGGCGGGGCTGCACGGAGTGCCGGAGGAGACGCGGCTCGCCGCAGTGCGCGAGGCGATCGCCCGCACCGAGTTGCAGCCCAAGGCAGCCCAGCTCATCAGCACCCTCTCCCGTGGCTACCGCCAGCGCGTGGGCGTGGCGCAGGCCATCCTGCACCGGCCCGGGATCCTCATCCTGGACGAGCCCACCAACGGCCTCGACCCGTCCCAGATCCTGCACATGCGCGCCCTGATCCGCGACCTGGCGCAACACGCCACCGTCATCCTCTCCACTCACATCCTGCAGGAGGTGCAGGCCACTTGCGACCGGGTGCTGATCATCCGCAACGGGCAGCTCGCGCTGGACGCGCGCCTCGCCGACCTCAACCGTTCGCGGCGCCTGCTGGTGGTGCTGGACGGCGCCCCCGACCGGGCCCGCAAGCTGCTCGCCGACCTGCCGGAGGTGGGCGGCGTGGAGCATGTGGACAGCCGCGACGGCCGGCACCGCTACGCCCTGGCATTGCAGGCGGCCGAGCCCGAGGCGGCGGCCCCCGCCGTGGCTCGGGCCCTGCTGGAGGGCGGCTGCGCCCTGTACGCGCTGCAGCCGGAGGTGCGCGACCTGGAGGCGGTGTTCGGCGAGATCAACGCCGGCGGCGTGAAGGAGGTGGCCCATGCGTGACGTGCTGCGCGTGGCGCGCAAGGAGCTGGCGGCGTTCTTCGCCTCTCCGGTCGCCTACATCTTCCTGGCCGCGTTCCTGGCGGCGACCCTGTTCGCCTTCTTCTGGGTGGACACCTTCTTCGCCCGCAACATCGCCGACGTGCGTCCCCTGTTCGAGTGGATGCCGCTGCTGCTGATCTTCCTGGTGGCGGCGCTCACCATGCGCATGTGGAGCGAGGAGCGGCGCGCCGGCACGCTGGAGATGCTCATGACGGCGCCGGTCCCGCCGCTGCGGCTGGTGCTCGGCAAATTCCTGGCGTGCCTGGGGCTGGTGGCGTTGGCCCTGGCGCTCACCCTGCCGCTGCCGGTCACGGTCTCGCTGCTGGGGCCGCTGGACTGGGGCCCGGTCATCGGCGGTTACGTGGCCACGCTGTTCCTGGCTGCGGCCTACACGGCCGTCGGCCTGTTCGTCTCGGCGCGCAGCGACAGCCAGATCGTGAGCCTGATCGGCACGGCGCTCATCGGCGGCCTCTTCTATCTGGTCGGCTCCGATGCCCTCACCAGCCTGTTCGGCAACCGCGCGGGCGAGTTCCTCAAGCTGCTGGGCACGGGCTCGCGCTTCGACTCCATCACCCGCGGCGTGATCGACCTGCGGGACATCTACTACTACCTGAGCATCGTGGGCGTGTTCCTCACCCTCAACGTGCTGACCCTGGAGCGGTTGCGCTGGGCGGCGGACGCCGCGCCCCAGGCGCACCGGCACTGGCGCCTGGTGACGGGGCTCGCCATCGTCAACTTCATGGCCGCCAATCTCTGGCTGCAGCCGGTGGGCTGGGCCCGCGTCGACGTCACCAAGGGCAACATCTACTCCATCTCCGACGCGACCCGCGGCTATCTCGCCCAGTTGCAGGAGCCGCTGCTGATCCGCGGCTATTTCAGCGCCAAGACCCACCCGCTGCTCGCGCCGCTGGTGCCGCAACTGCGCGACCTGCTCAAGGAGTACGAGGTGGTGGGCAACGGCCGTGTGCGCGTGGAGTTCGTGGACCCGCTGGAAGACCCGGATCTGGAGCGCGAGGCGAACGAGAAGTACGGCATCCGGCCGGTGCCGTTCCAGACCATGAGCAAGTACCAGGCGGCGGTGGTCAACTCCTACTTCGACGTGCTCGTCCAGTACGGCGACGAGTACGAGAAGCTCGGCTTCCGCGACCTCATCGAGGTCAAGGCCACGAGCGAGGCGGATATCGACGTGCGGCTGCGCGATCCCGAGTACGAC
>JBAYZB010000086.1:0-12079 GCA_041672765.1 Gammaproteobacteria bacterium
GTAAAACTAATATAGAGTGATGCTAAAATTGGAAACATCCCTAAAACGATTAAACCAATAAGCCACGGAGATGCGAATAAATACCCCGCAAGGTTCTCTTGTTTTTTTAGTTTTTTAATTGAGGTTTGTTTTGCCATTAGGACACCTCCTTCTTAGTTTACTGCGTCGTAGTTTTGCTTCTTCTGTATATAGTTATTACGTGCAGCTTCTAGCGCTTCTGCTGCAGTTAAAGTTCCAGCTAACGCTTGGTTATAATAAGGTTGCCAATCATTACCATGCCATGATGGTGCATAAGGAATGTATTGTTTGTCTGTTGCATAATCAACTTCAGCAAGTAATTTTTCTAAAATTTCATTGCCTTGAACAAATTCTTCCATAGCGCTTATATGACTCATGATCCAGCCGTTAACTTCTGCTAATTCTTTTTGAATATCTTTTGATAATAAATATTTCAAGAATTCATAAGTTCCCTCACGTTTATCTGTTTCATTTTTGCCATTATCATACATTTCAATCGAGAACCCAGAACCCCAGTTAACTCTTGTTCCACCTTCAGGAATTGGAATAGGTGCAACACCATAATTAAAAGTTGCTCCAGCATCTTTGATGATTTGGTATAATCCATCAACTTCAACAATCATCGCAACTCTTTCTGAAGCAAATGGGTTGATACCAAGTGTTTGATTTCCTTCACCAAATGCTGTAAGTTCCGATCTTTCGATATCATTATTAAAATTCATGATCCATTCTAAGACTTCAACATGCCCTGGAGTGTTTAGGGTAGGCATTTGATTTTCATCAAAGAAATCTAAACCTTTTTGCCATAACCAACCATGATAAGTCGCATTTCCGTAAGTTGGATCAAATCCTAGGCGAGTGAGTCTACCATTGCTATCTTCTTCATCAAATAATTTTGCTACAGTATGAAGTTCATCCCAAGTGGTTGGAACGTCTGCTTCTGTTAAGCCTTTTTCTGCAAACATATCTAAGTTATAATATAAAACTCTTGTTGTTGCTGAAAATGGCATCGCATATAAATCTCCTTGGTATGTTGCAAAATCAAGTTGACTTTGTCTAAATTCATTTAGATCCATTTTGTTATCACTTTGATCTGCTGCCATAAGATCTGAGATATTGTAAAGTGCTCCGGATTTTGCACGAGCTTCAACGTCATCAATTGTTGATAATCCTAAATCTGGTGCAGTTCTTGATGAAATTGCAACATTGATTTTATCCCAATAATCCCAAAACGAGAACCCAGTACCTTTAACAAAATATTTATCTTGGCTATCGTTAAAACCACTGATAATACTCTTCATTCCTGAAAAAGATGAAGATCCTACGGGTGACATATGCCAAAATTCAATTTCGATTTTATCGCCCGCTTCACCGCCGCCATCACATGCAGCAAGTGTGACTAAACTAATCATTAACATAAATCCTAATAATAATTTTTTCATTTATAATCCTCCTTATCCTTTTATACCTGTAAATGTAATACCTTCAATAAAACTCTTTTGCGTGAAAAAGAATAATACTAAAGTTGGTAACATAATGAGAATAGCAGCTGCCATCATTAAATCAAAGCGTCCACCAAACTGTTGTTGGAATGCTCTAAGTCCTAAAGCTAGCGTCCAATGCTCTGGATTACTTAAGAAAATTAAAGGTCCAAAATAATCATTCCAAGTTCCCATGAATGTAAAGAGTGCTACAGTAATAATCGCTGGTTTACAAAGTGGCAACATAATCTTAATAAAGATTTGAAAATGATTTGCCCCATCAATAATCGCAGATTCAGATAACTCCTTAGGAATTCCTTTGAAAAACTGTCTAAGTAGGAAAATATAGAATGCAGAACCACCACCAAAGAATGCAGGTACAATAAGTGGTAGTCTTGTTCCTAACCACCCAATTTGAGCATACATAATGTATGTCGGAATCAAAATGACTTGGATTGGAATCATCATGGATGCAAGCATTACCACAAACCACTTATCTCTACCTCTCCAATTGAGCTTAGCAAATGCATAAGCTGCAGTAGTTGCAGAGATCAATGTTCCTGCCATAACTGCTACAACCACGATCAAACTGTTTTTCAAATAAAGGAAAAATGGAATTGATTGAATGGCTTTTAAAAAGTTTCCCCACTGTGGTGTCTTAGGAAAGAATGCTTCAGTTCCTTGCAATAATTCTTGTGGTGTTTTAAGTGCCGTGAATAACATCCACAAAAATGGAAATATAAATCCAAAACTAAAGAAGATTAAAACGATATGCAACAGGATTTTTTTGATTAAATCTTTTTGCTTTTTATTCAAAAGCGGTTTTTTAATCGGTTCTGTCATCACTTCACCCCTTTACTTTGTGGTATCGATAAGTCTGATAAACCGTGGTCGATAAATTAGATTATTGGACATGTTATGTTCAAAATTATATGTGTTTGTATTGTATGATACTAAGATGTTAGTCGATTTTGATAAGTGTGGATGAGCTTTTGCGTTATAAGTGTAAGTTGTACTCTTGAAGATATCTTGTTCTGGTGTATGATAAACTTTTTGAGGATCACTAAATGGCCCAACAAGTGAATCACCTAGTGAATAAGCAATATAAGGAGTGTTCGTATCATATGTGAATATTGCAATATATTTACCCTTGTTTTGACCATCTAAAAGTTGTGAGACACTCATTTCACATGAGATGTGTTCTAACAAACCTTTAGATTCAAAAATATTTGTAACCCAATCTTTGCCATTATAAAAACGCCAATCATCAAAGAATTCGAAACGATCTTCTTTCACTCTTGCAACGACTAATTCACGCAGTCCCATTGTTGTTTTATATCCATAAACATAAATGAATCCATCAGGATCTTTTGCACCAGCTTGAACTGTATTAGCTGTCATTGCTGCACCAAATAGCCATTGTGAATCCTTAGAGTCTACAAGTAGAGGTGCTAACTTCATCGTTGCATTTTTGTAATCAGGCATGCCATCAACAATCTTACTCTTGTATAATGAAACATTTTTAACACAGAATTGTAATCCTTCTGGTTGATTTAAATCACTATTAATGACCATAGGGAGTGTATATAAATAATCACCGACAATTGCTCCATCTTGAAGCCATATCCACGAATGTTCATAGTCTTTCAATAAAACAGAATTTGATGTGGTATACAAATCTCTAAATTGTTGAGTTCCATTATAGAACTTTACTAGGTTAAGTCCATACATACCTTCTTTAAAATAATTATCATTATGATTACCAATACCCTTTTCTGTAGGAATCACCCATTTAAAGTACCGGTAACTTTGATCTATACTAATTTTTTCTTTGTCATCTTTTGATTTTGCCATACCAAGTTTTGTATCTTTAATATGATCATATTTTTTTCCATCTAGTGAACCATAAATTGAAACATTCTTTATCCCTCTTTTTGATAGTAAATCAGATTCTTCACTAAAGTAGTTATAGACATCTATATGGCTGATAAAGCGTTCTGTGTGAAGGTCAAATACGATTTCTAACGATTTAGGATTAATTCCTGAAACAAATCCGACATTCTTTTCTTTACGGTCATAATACGTAATATTAGAAGGTACAGTTCCAGATAAATCAAATCTTGGATCTACTTTATAAAACCCTGAGACTGATCCATCTTCTTGCCAATTGACTAAAAACTTCGTTTTACCATGTTCATGGATTCCAAAACTGTTATTTGGCATCAGATGTGGTTGATATCTCTGATGAGTTTTTTCATCTGATGTTCCAACAAAAGTGTCGCCGAAGAAAAATAATGTTTTCAATTCTTCTTTTTGATCAAATCCATCTTTCCCATTCGTCATATTAAATGAGTAAATCCCATCTCCACCAGACCATGCATGATAAGAGATAAACTGATTGGTTAACTCATCATCTTTCTCCACTAAATATCCAGCTCCCAATTTAAGTTCTAAACTTTCTGGATTTTTAGCATCAATCATGAGTTTATTTGCATAAATGACGCCATCTTTCATCACTTCATCATCAATCATATAGGTGATGATATTATGATTTTTTGATTTAAATGGTTCAAGTGGATAAATTCGATCAAGTGTGATCGTATTTATGCCCTTTTTTAACTCAACTACTTTAATTAAGTCACCTTTTTTCATAGATTAACTCCTTTTTATTTTTTGACTTCGATCATTCTAATGAAGCGTGGATAGTAAATTCTTGCATCACTTAATGCTCCAACTTGTGACGTATTAACGTTATATGAGATTACGTATTCTCCCGGTTTTGATAAAGCTGGATGCATTTTAGCATTATAGGAGAAAGCACTTCTTAAGTAAGTATGTTCAGAAGTTTCATATATTTTTTGGTAATCTCCAAATGGTCCATATGGTGTATCTGATAATGCAAAACTAATGATACCTGAATTCGTGTTTTCCATGACAACAAGCATGTACTTACCACTAAACATGCCTTCACTGATGTATGTCACTGATAATTCTGTAGACACTTTGTCTTTTAAAGGAGCTACATCGTTCATATCATGTGTGAAGTTTTCTCCATCAAAGAATGTCCACTTATTAAAATCTTCTATATCTTCAGATCTAAATCTACCCACGACAAGATTTCTTTCGATAGGTAGGCCCTTAATATCTTTGTACCCGTAGATATAGACGTAACCATCATTTGCTGTGTTATTTAAAAGTCCCGCTCCAAAATAGACAATTCCACCGTCATTTGTTTGATATTGAAGTGGCGTATTTGAATAGGTTGCATTTTCATAATCAATTCTTTCTGATTTAATCTCAGCTTTAATTAAACCTACATTATGCACTTTAAACAAATCTGCTTCATCCTTAACCAAAATAGGGAAGATGTAGAGATGATTGCCAATCACTATGCCGTCTTGAAGCCATAATCTCGATGATGTTTCATTTGGATGAAGTTCTGTGACATTCGAATTTGAAGATGCTTGACCAAATAGAAATTGTCCTTCACCGTTAAATATCATGATTTTTCCTAATCCTACATAGGTTGTGTCATAGGATTCGGTTAGTTCTAGTTTTATGTATCTTGCGTTTATTGATTCTAATTCAAGATGCAATGTATAAGGTTCTGTATTTGAGCCTGTTGCCTGATCGATTGAGTATTGATCGATTAACGTATAAACTTCATTGTCATCGCTTATATAAAGGTTGAATGTTTTTGTTCCATAGCTAGGTACTGCATTATAATTCCATATATATAAGTCTTTTATTGATTGCACATCTTGTAAATCAATCACAACTGATTCTGGAATTTGATTCGTTAAATAACTTATACCTTCACTAGAACTGGTCAAGGTTGTATCTTTTGATTGAGAAACTAATAAACCATCACCATCCATTAAGTTACGTGCTTGTTTTCCAATAAATGTATCTGGATTAAAAGGATTATCGGGTTTATCATTGGTAACTCGCCAATCAAATGAAAAAGCTTGATCAAAGGGTGCGTTTGTGTCCATGTATCCTAATGAATTATTAATCATCACCGATGATTTTCTTAGTTTATTGTTTTCATAAACCTCACCAATAAACGTATCTGAAAAAATAAATCCTACTGTATCCTTGGCTGCACCAATCGATTCATTACCATCTGTCAAATTAAATGTGAAAATGCCATCAGCACCAGTCCATCCGTTATATCTTAAGAAAGTATTAGTCCATGCTTGATCTTCTTGAATGATAATGCCATCAGCAAGCGTTGCACGAATATCTAAAATACCCTTCTTTTGGTCATCTGAAGCAAAGATAAGTTTAATTGATTTAGCCATAGAGCCTCCAAAATCGATATCAGATTTGTCTGTAGTAAGTTCGTATTGATTAAATAGTCTTGTATAATTTAGTCCATTGTAAGACACTTCAATTGAAACATTTTCAATCAACGCGGTATCAAGAGTTTGTCTGATTGTCAAAATATCGATTGGATATATGGCATCAAAAGTTAAAATAACTTGGTGAGTTCTAATGCTAGAACTGATAAAATACAATGGATTGATGTCAATTGGCTTACAATAATTAATGAAATTATCTTGATTTCCCAAAACATCCGAATAAGGAATCGACATACTCAAAAAGGGAATTCTTTGTCCGAGTGACATATTAAAAGCTTGATCACAATTTGGAATAATGATTTCTTCCGGCACTTCTTTAGGCTGACAAGAAACAAGTATAAAGACACTTAACAAAATGATGATGTGTTTAAGTCGTTTCATGAGGTAAATCTCCTTTGCAAGCGTTTTCTTATTTTTTATAGTTAGAGTATACATCAAAAATAATACATTTACAATACATTTGTTCATTTTCAATACATTATCTATAAATAAATAAATAAAAAACCGCAGTTATTTTCTGCGGTAAAAAATTCGTGTGCGATACTCATAATTATTAGCATTATAATAAGTAATCGTGTATTCAATAAGCTTATTGGATTGATCGTAAGAGAAACGTTTACGAATAAGCTGAGGGTTATCATCATAAATCTGGAGTTTATTTCGTATCATCTTTGGTGCCATTTGAGCACTTACGAACTCTTCAAACATATTAAAGTATATATTTTGTGAAGCTAAATACTCATAGAGTGATCCAAACAAGAATTCATCAGTGTTTGGTATTTCAATAATTGGTAGCAAATAAGTGTCTGAATATAATATCGGTTGTTTTGGCCCTCTCACACGTTGAAGGTTATATAATGGATCTCCTTCTTTGATTTTAAAAATATCCGCAAGCTTATTATCCGCTTGAATAAGTTTCAAATGTGCATCTAGCGTTGATGCGGCTAATCCCATTTCATTCATTTCATTCGTGAAACTTTGAATCAATGTAAAACTTGATAACGACGACGTATTTCTTAGGACTGTCGTTCCATATCCAGCACGTCTAGTTAAATATTTTTCAGAAACTAATTGTGAGATGGCTTTTCTAATCGTCACTCGACTGACACCAAAGCTTTCAGAAAGTTCCTTCTCACTCGGAATGAGATCTCCTTCTTTCCACTCGTTGTTTTCGATTTTAGTTTTTAAAGTTTGTCTGACTTGCATATAAAATGGTTGTTTATCAGTTAAATCGATTTTCAAAGTTCCACCTCCAGTATTATTTTACTCAATTGTATCACTTGTTTAATACATTTACAATACATTAATTACCATCTTTGGTTGACTTAACGAAAATTTTACGTTATTGTTATGGTAAACTAGACTTATTAAAGAGGTAATCATATATGTCGTATTTTTTAGGTATTGATGGTGGTGGAACAAAAACTAAAGTTGTTGTTATTGATGACCAAGATCAAATCATTTATGAGGGATCTTCTGGTCCTTCAAGTATTGATACTGTTACAAGTGAAGAAACATTAAATAGTTTTAAAACCGCATTAAATCTTTTTTATATTAAATATCAAAATGTTACTTTTGATAGTATCTTCTGCGGTCTTGGTGGTATTGTTGATGAAGATGACTATCATCTTGTCGAATCACTACTTAAAAATTTAAATGGCGTAGATGATTCAACCTATATACGTGCACGTAATGATATGGAAAATGCTTTGTATTCAGGGCTTTGTTTTGACGAAGGTATGACTTTGATTTGTGGTACTGGAATGGTTGCTTATGGTAAAGACACCTTTGAAAACACCCATAAAGCAGGTGGTTGGGGCTATAAAGAAGGTGACTTAGGTTCTGGATATGACCTTGGTATGCGTGCGTTAAGACATGTCATCAAAGCATATGATGGTAGAAAATCACAAGATGAATTTTCTAAAGATATCGCAGATCAAATTGGATTAAAAAAAGCAAACGACTTCGTTGATATTATGGATAAATACTATTTGAATCGTACATGGATTGCTAATTTGTCACCACTTGTCACTAAACATGCTAATCTTGGTAATGTTTATGCAAAAGAGATGGTTAATCTTGCAACAGATGAACTTGCACTTTCTGTTCGAGCAGTATTCAATAATTTACGACTTAAAGAAAAGACATTAGTTATCGTTGGAAGTTTAGGTAATTCAGGTGGTTATTTTGTAAATCAATTGCATAAAAAAATAACGGAAATAGATCCTTATATCAATATAATTAAACCTATTGTTGATCCTGCATTAGCAGCAGCAAAAATGGCTAAATATTTGATGAAAACATTATGATAAATCCAACCATAAAAGAATATATTAATGGTCATTTGGTAGAATTTGAACCTATAGATCATCAATATTATGTTGATGGTATAAAGGTAAAAAGTGTTTCAGAAATATGTAAATTGGAACATCCTTTAATGTATCAAGGGATTGATGAAAATATATTAAAAAGAGCTGCCTCTAAGGGTACGAATCTACATAAACAAATCGAAAATTATGAACTTACTGGTGATTTAAGTTACAGCCCAGAGTTTAATAATTATTTAAGTATAAAAGCTAAGATTGGCTTTAAGAAGGAATTAACTGAAACAATGGTCATTATCAAGTATCAAGAAAAAATCATCTGTGCTGGTCGATTTGATTTGCTTGCAACCATAGGTAATCAAAGTGCACTTATTGATTTTAAAAGAACCAGTCAAATTCATCTTTCTTATGTTACGCTACAACTTAACTTATATCGAATTGGTTTGATGCAGTCTTATGGGAAAACGATTGATCAATTACTTTTGATAAGATTGAAAGATTATGAATCCAACATTGTAAAAGTACCTATTGATGAATCGTATGTTTTAAATGTTTTAAGTAAATATAATTAATTCGCTAAAAAAGACAACCCCTGGTTGTTTTTTTATCTATTTTTAATGATTTATGGTTAATCATGTGAAATATTAAAATATAAGCGGTATTTAAGTATGCGAAAAGTCTAAATGTTATAATTAGATTGCTTATAAAAGGAGTGATTTTGTATGTTGAAATTAGTAGATATTAAAAAGAGTTATGTGGTTGCTGGAAATCCCTTTCCTGCCCTTAACGGAATAAACTTAAAGTTCAAAAATAATGAATTTGTGTCAATCTTAGGAGAGTCTGGATCAGGTAAAACAACCATGTTGAACCTCATTGGTGGACTTGATCGCTATTCAAGTGGAGATCTTTTGATCGATGGAAAGTCTACCAAAGATTTTAAGGATCAAGACTGGGATGCTTATCGTAACGCAACCATTGGGTTTGTATTTCAAAGTTATAACCTTATTAGCCATTTATCGGTTTTAGATAATGTAGAAATGGCTTTAAGATTATCAGGTGTTTCGCCTAAAGAAAGAAAAGATCGCGCCACTGAAGTATTAGTTGAGGTTGGTTTAAAAGATCACATCTACAAGAAACCAAATCAATTATCTGGTGGACAGATGCAAAGAGTTGCCATCGCAAGAGCATTAGTCAATAATCCTAAAATTCTTTTGGCTGATGAACCTACTGGAGCTCTTGATAGTAAAACATCAACACAAATTATGGAACTCATTCAAAAAATATCTAAAGATAGATTAGTGATCATGGTGACTCACAATAGCACCATTGCTGAACGATATAGTGATCGTATCGTCCGTTTGGTAGATGGTCGTGTTGTTGAAGATTCAAGACCTTTAATTCCACAAGATGAAAATTTAAATGAAAAATTAATTAATAAAAAAACATCCATGTCTTATCTAACTGCGATAAAAACCAGTTTTAAAAACCTTTTAACTAAAAAAGGTAGAACACTGCTTACTTCTTTCGCAGGAAGTATTGGGATTATTGGGATTGCTCTCGTTTTATCCATCTCCAGTGGTATGACTGCTTATACGAATAACTTACAAAGTGATTCATTAGCTGGATTCCCAATTACCATCAATTCTGTCGTTGAAACGGATTCATTTGGACCACCTCCAGGAACACCTTTTGGTGATCCAATTGAAAATGAATTTCCAGAAGGAAGCATTTTATATGCTTATGACTCAGATGCTTCTAGATCAGTTCACATCAACTCCATCGATGATGATTTTATGACCTATTTAGAAGGTATGGATCCTACTTATTATAATTCAATCAGTTATTCAAGATCAGTTGCCTTAAATATTGTTGATCAAACCAATGCTGAAAACTATTTCAAAATCACAACGCAATCAGCAAATGGATTCTTTGGTGCTACACGTTATTTTAGAGAATTACCTGATAATGAAGAATTCATTCTTTCTCAATATGACATCCTTAGTGGATTTTATCCAACTAGTTTCAAAGAGCTTGTCCTTGTGGTCGATAGTCAAAATCGATTAGATCTTGATTTATTGAATGCACTCGGTATTTCATTAGATGAAACTTATGATTTTAATGACTTTATTGGCAAATCATTCAAAGTTGTTCAAAATAATGATTTTTATCAATCACTAGGTTCTACTTATGTGCCTTCATCTGATTATGAAGCGATGTATGTATCAAATGATTCGATTACGATCACGATTACTGGTATTTTGCGTGTTAAAGAAGATGCGTCCAGTGAACTTCTAAATGTAGGAATTGGCTACACGACGATGCTTACTGATGAACTTTTAAGACTTGCAAAATCATCAGATGTTGTGAATGCTCAAATTTTAAACCCAGAAATCAATGTGTTATCTGGCATGCCATTTAACGAGCAAATAACTTATCAACAAGTGATGAGAACGATTGGTGGAGATGATTCACCTACTGGTGTTCAAATTTATCCAAAATCATTTGAAGAAAAAGATCTGATTAAAGAGTATCTTGATTTATATAATGTGGGAAAATCTGAAGAGGATGCTATTATCTACACAGATTTAGCAGAACAAATCTCATCGACGATATCATCTCTAATCAATACCATTACAATCATTCTTACTGCCTTTGCTGGAATATCTTTAGTTGTCTCTTCTGTGATGATTGGAATTATCACTTATGTTTCAGTCGTTGAAAGAACAAAAGAAATTGGGATTATGCGTAGTTTGGGTGCACGTAAAAAAGATATTTCACGCATCTTTAATGCCGAAACACTATTAATTGGTTTAGCTTCTGGAATCTTTGGGGTTGTAATTGCACAACTTCTAAATTTCCCGATTAATCTCATTATCGAAAATTTAATTGATGTTCCTGATTTCTCAAATCTATTATTGACAAATGCCGTTTCATTAGTTATATTATCCACCATATTAACATTGATTGCCGGTCTTATTCCCAGTGGAATTGCTGCTAGAAAAGATCCTGTGGTTGCGCTTAGAACTGAATAAAAAAATAACGAACATGCAAATTGTATGTTCGTTTTCTTTATTAATATTCAAGTGCTTTTAACCTTTCACTCATCGGAGGATGAGAATAATGAATAAAGACATAGAGTGGATGTGGTGTAAGATTGGTGAAATCCTCTTTCACTAACGTTTTTAATGCACTCATCATAGTTTCTTTAGATGTGTGAGTTTTCGCAAATGCATCAGCTTTATATTCAGCTTTACGCATGTAATAATTCGAGATAATACCATAAATGATATCAATTGGACCTAATATAATCGTCATTAAAATTAACGTAAAACCAAAGTGCAAACCAGACAAACCAAAACTTGTGGAAAATGATGGAATAGTTAGTGTGAGCCCAAGTGCAACCGCATAAATGACAAACATCATCATATTTCTAAGTAACATTTTGGGTGCATCTTTATGTGTGGCGTGTCCAAGTTCATGGGCCAAGACAGATACCACTTCATCTTCAGTCATTTTTTCAATCAAAGTATCAAACAAAACAACTTGTTTGGTCTTTCCGATTCCTGTAAAAAATGCATTTAGTTTTGTTGATCGTCTTGATGCATCCATCACGAATATTCTTGCAATCTTGAAACCTAACTTTGATGCTAATGTATCAATTTTATCTTTTAATGAACCTTCTTCTATGGGTGTTAACTTATTAAATATTCTAACAAAGAAACCATTAAGTAAAAAACTAAGAATCTGAATGATTAAGATGAAAACTAATGCACCTAAGATAAATAGTAATATATTATCAATAAAAGAAAGATAGAGAACATTTAGTAATGCGATAAGTCCACCACCTAAAACCACAACTAACATGACTGATTTAATTAGATCAACAAAAAAA
>JBAYZB010000087.1:0-11927 GCA_041672765.1 Gammaproteobacteria bacterium
CATCCCGCCCTTCAAGCTGGAAAAGCACGTGGTGCGGACCCGGCGCCGGATCATGGAGGAGATGGGCATCGAGTTCGTGCTGAACACCGAGGTCGGCAAGGACATCCCGTTTCGCAAGCTGCTGGACGAATACGACGCCGTGTTCCTGGGCATGGGCACCTACACCTACATGAAGGGCGGCTTCCCCGGCGAGGACCTGCCCGGCGTGTATGACGCCCTGCCCTTCCTGATCTCCAACATCAACCGCCTGCTCGGCTACGAGAAAGCCCCGTCCGATTTCATCGACATGCGCGGCCAGCGCGTGGTGGTGCTGGGCGGCGGCGACACTGCCATGGACTGCAACCGCACCGCCATCCGCCAGGGCGCCGCCAGCGTGGTGTGCGCCTACCGCCGCGACGAGGCCAACATGCCCGGTTCGCGCCGCGAGGTGGCCGACGGCCAAGTGGAGGGCGTGCAGGTGGTCACCACCCGGCTCGGCGAGCCCGACGAGAAAGGCCGACGCAGCCCCGAGGTCATCCCCGGGTCCGAAGAGATCATCCCGGCGGACCGCGTGATCATCGCCTTCGGCTTCCGCCCGAGCCCGGCGCCGTGGTTTGCCGAGTTCGGCATCGAGCTGGATGCCCGCGGCCGGATCAAGACCTCGATCGAAAACGACATCAAGTTCCAGACCAGCAACCCCAAAGTGTTCGCCGGCGGCGACATGGTGCGCGGCTCCGATCTGGTGGTCACCGCCATCTACGAAGGCCGTCAGGCGGCCGAGGGCATCCTGGAGTATCTGGAAGTGTAAGCGGGTTTTGCTGGATGAACGCTCAACGCAAAGGCGCCGCGATGCAATGCCGGCTCTCATCGGTCGGGTGGAACGTCTCGTTGCGTTTTGTTATGGTGCGGGCAGCCGTCGGGGAGAGCCACAGGTATCGAGAAACGGCTTTGCAGTACCGGTCCTCATGTCGGCGTCTACACCCTATTCGTTATCTACTTTGCGCCTTTACGTTGAGTGTCATTGATGAAAAAACTCGAGAACGACAGATTGCTGCGCGCCCTGTTGCGGGAGCCCGTGGACGCCACCCCGATCTGGATGATGCGCCAGGCGGGCCGCTACCTGCCGGAATACCGGGCCACACGCGAGAAGGCCGGCAGTTTCATGCAGCTCTGCACCACGCCGGAACTGGCCTGTGAGGTGACGATCCAACCCCTCGACCGGTTCCCGCTGGATGCCGCCATCCTGTTCTCCGACATTCTCACCGTCCCCGACGCCATGGGCCTGGGGCTGCAATTCCTGGAAGGCGAAGGACCGCGGTTCGAGCGCCCCGTGCGCACGGCCCGGGACGTCGATGCCCTGGGCAGCCCCGACCCCGAGGGTGAGCTGCGCTACGTGATGGATGCGGTGCGCCTGATCCGCCAGGAACTCCACGGCCGGGTGCCCCTCATCGGCTTCTCCGGCAGCCCCTGGACGCTGGCCACCTACATGGTGGAGGGCGGCTCCAGCAAGGATTTTGCGCTGGTCAAGACCATGCTGTTCGACCAGCCCGAACTCATGCACCGGCTGCTGGACAAGATCACCACCACGGTGACCGCCTATCTGAACGCCCAGATCGCCGCCGGCGCCCAGGCGGTGATGATCTTCGACACCTGGGGCGGCATCCTCACCCCGCGCGATTACCGGGAGGCTTCGTTGAGCTACATGGAACGGATCGTCCATGGTCTGACCCGCGAATCCGAAGGCCGGCGCGTGCCGGTGATCCTGTACACCAAGGGCGGCGGACAGTGGCTGGAGGCCATGGCGGCCACCGGCTGCGATGCCGTGGGGCTCGACTGGACCACGGACATCGGCGCCGCCCGTGCGCGCGTGGGCCATCAGGTGGCGCTGCAGGGCAACATGGACCCGTCGGTGCTCTACGCCTCCCCCGAGCGCATCCGCGCCGAAGTGCGCGCCATCCTGGCCAGCTACGGCCATGGCGCCGGCCACGTCTTCAACCTGGGGCACGGCATCCACCCCCATGTGAACCCGGAGCATGCCGCGGTATTCGTGGATGCGGTACACGAGCTGAGCAGGCCCTATCACCAATAACCGGCCCGCGCCTGCCCTCTCGTGAAACAATCCTGGCAGGGCGGCCTGAGGCCGCCCCGCCCTCGATCCTCTCCCCGCCGCCCTGCCCGCCTTTTGACAGAGCAGTGTTTCGCCTTTAGCCTAGGGAAATCGGCGGTTTCTTGATACTGGACTTGATCTGAAACAATTGGGTCCAACAATCAAGTAAATAAAATTCCCACGATAACACCGCCAAAAATTCCGGGACACCAGGTAGAAATGCCGGATAAGCACTTCGAGAGTCGGGGGAGCAGCAGCCTGTTTGGTAGCCTACGCAGCCGCTATCTGATCATCGCGGCCCTGTTTGCGTTGCTCGTAGTCGGCAGCACCACCATCGTCCATCTCTACGTAGCCCATACCAGCCGGATAAGCGCCAACAACATCGAAGGCCGCAATCAGACGCTACAGCTCAGCCGTCAGATCAAGGACAGTCTGTGGAAGGCGGAAAATGCGCTGCACAGTTACATGCTTGCGCCCATCCCCTCCTATCAGGAGATCTGGCACAAGGAGATGGAGGCAATAAAGGAGCACGTCCACAAACTCTCCCAGCGTAAACCGGCTGAACAGCAGGAGTGGCCACAAGAACTCGACGAATTGTCCACCCGCTTGACTCAGCTTCAGCACGAGGGGCAGTCGCTTATGTATATCCGTACGGACATCGAACTGCTGTTCCCCTCGCTGCGGATCATGACGAACACCCTGTTTCCCAACCATCAAGCATTCACGACCGCCGCGGAACTCGCGGCGGAAGAATTTCGGAACAGCAGCAACGTCCTTCCCGAAGATTACTGGACGCTGGAGGATGCGCGTCATCTTTGGACAAAGATGATCTATACGTTCCGGGGCTACATACTGTACCAGGTCGGCATGTTCGGAAATTCCGGCAACGGGCTGGAAGCCCAACATGCAGCCATCGAGCGGCTCCATCAGGCGGTAATGGTGCACGTCGCGCGGCTCCAGGAAAGAAATCGCGCGGGCGCGCTTTCGCTCCAAGCGAGCGCATCGGTGCAAGACATGCAGCAGGCAGCCGAGGCATGGTATGCCGGTTACCAGAAGATCCAGCAGATACATGCCAGCGAAGCTTGGCGCCTGGACACCCCCTACCTGGAAAAAAACATACAACCTCTGTTCGACCATATATGGGACACCCTGCTGACCCTCGACCAGCGCATCGAGGAGGCTGCGGCCAAGGACGTGACGCAATTGACGGCAGTCGCCGGCGATATTGCGCAAACCCTATGGATACTGACCCTGCTGGGGTTGGCCTCAAGCGTCGTCGGTTTCGTCTATTTCAGGCGCCTCGTGCTCTGGCCCATCGAATCGATCACCCAAGCACTCCAGGCGGTGGCCAAGGGTGAGAGCCACGTGGAACTGCCGCAGGGCAGCACCCGGGAGACCGCCACCCTGATCGAGGCCTTCGCCGAGATGCGCCGACAGGTGGAGCATCGGCAGATCGCGCTGCAACATCAGGCCCTGCATGATGCCTTGACCGGGCTGCCGAACCGCACATTGATCCAGGACCGGTTGCATCAGGCGATATTGGCGGCACAGCGTCACGACGAATCCGTCGCGTTGCTCATGATGGACCTGAACCGTTTCAAGGAGATCAACGACACGCTCGGCCATCATGTGGGTGACCGTGTGCTCCAACTGGTCGCCGAACGGCTCTCGCAGTTGCTGCGGGAATCGGACACCGTGGCCCGGCTCGGCGGGGACGAATTCGCGATACTGCTGCCGCTTACCGACGAGCAGCACGCCAAGCATGTCGCGCAGAAAATCCAATCGGCCCTGGAACAGGTCTTCCAGGTGGACGGACGCAACCTGTACATCGGCGGCAGCATAGGCATCGCGCTGTTCCCGCAACATGGCCCCGACGGAGCCACGTTGATCAAGCGGGCGGACGTGGCGATGTATCTCGCCAAACGCTCGAACAGCGGTTGTGCCGTGTACGATTTCGAGCAGGACCGGCACAGCGTAGGACGACTGGAACTTGTCAGCGAACTGCGCAAGGCCATCAACGAAAATACGCTCGATCTGCATTATCAACCCAAGCTCGCCCTGGCCACCGGCAGCATCGTGGGCGTCGAGGCGCTGCTTCGCTGGAACCATCCGCAACGGGGATTCGTGCCGCCCGATGCCTTGATCACAATTGCCGAAGAGACCGGCCTGATCCATCCGCTGACTCTTTGGGCTCTCGATGCCGCGCTGCGCCAATGTGCGGCATGGCGCCACGCCGGCATCGAACTCAATGTGGCGGTAAACCTCTCCGTATGGAATCTGCAGGACCCCGAGCTTTACCGCCAGATTGCCGACTGCCTGGACAGCTGGAACGTGCCGCCCTCCCGCCTCGAACTGGAGATCACGGAAAGCGCCATGATGGCCGATCCCGCGCGCGCGCTGGATACGCTGTTGCGGCTGGACGCCCTGGGCGTGCGACTCGCCGTGGACGATTACGGCACCGGCTTTTCGTCGCTCGCCTATCTCAAGAGCCTGCCGCTGGACGAGCTGAAGATCGACAAGTCTTTCATCCTGGACATGCTGCAGGACGAAAACGATACCGTGATCGTGCAATCGACCATCAATCTCGCCCACAACCTCGGGCTGCGGGTCGTTGCGGAGGGCGTGGAAGACAGCGACACCTGTGACCTCCTGCGCGACCTCGGCTGTGACGTCGTGCAAGGCTATTACATCGGCCGGCCCATGCCCGCCGCGGGGCTGGAGCGCTGGATGGAGAACTGGTCCGGGAACTCCGGGCCACAAACGGATGCGGCTGACCGGAAAGATACGCCGCTCCCAGCAGGCAGGGCCGCACAGGCGCTGTGAGTTGACATGCACTACCGGCAGGCCGATCCTTTTTTCTGATCCGCGCAGAAGCAAGAGCGAAGATGGAGCCAAAGATCCTTTCCTCGGGTGTGGTGGTGGTGAACCGTAAGGGGAGAGATTGGCGTTATCTTCTGCTGCGCTCCTACCGCTACTGGGATTTCCCCAAGGGCATGGTGGAAGCGGGCGAGCATCCGCTCGATGCGGCATGCCGCGAAGTGCGGGAGGAAACGACCCTTACCGGACTCGATTTCCGTTGGGGCCATGATTATCGCGAAACCGAACCCTACAGCCGGGGCAAGGTCGCGCGGTATTACGTGGCGGAGTCCGCGGGCAACAGTGTTTCGCTTCCCGTCAACCCGGCCCTCGGCCGGCCCGAGCACCATGAGTTCCGTTGGCTGAGTTATGAAGCGGCCCGGCGCCTCGTTGCGCCGCGCTTGGTGCCCATCCTCGACTGGGCCCATTCCTTGATCCGGGATTCGTCCTGATCGGCGGCGCTCATTGGCTTGTTAAACGCAAAGACGCGAAGAGCGCAAAGTACGCAAAGAAAAAGAGATCAAGTCATCCATATCGATGCTCCCTGGCACGCCAACCGTCCAGGGCGCGATCTCCGGGCATGGCACAGATCACACGCTTTCCTGCTTTGCGTTCTTGGCGTCTCTTTGCGTTGAACTTCAATGCTCGGGTAGGGTAGCCGACACCCTGTCCGGCGGCGGCCCGAAACCCCGGAAATCAGGGCTTGCCCGTATCACCGCCCGGCGAATAGATGTGTAAGGGAAACGGTGTGATGTTGTCGCCCTGGAGGATCTTCGCTGTTCCTTCCTTTTCCACCTCGTCGATGCGCACCACCGCATGCAGGGGCACATAGGTGCGCTTCACGCCATCGAACTCGGTCTTCAGGCGGTCTTCGGCAGGATCGACCAGCAGACCGGAGCGCTCACCGAAAATCAGTCCTTCGATCTCGATGAAGCCAAAAAGCCCTCCCTGGGTGACCTGTTTGGCGAAAACCTCGTAGATCTTGCCCTGATTGAAGAAGATCACCTTGTAGACGCGTTTCCTGGTCATGGATCGCCTGCCTCCGGAAGGACTTCCGTTAGGATAACACACGCCGCCTTGACGGCCTTGACGCCGCAAGGCGGCCTATGCTGCCCTCCCGGCTCCGGATCAGACCCGGAAGCCTGCCACCATATCGCGCAGTTCGTCTGCGAGCCGCTTGAGCTCCTGGCTCGCCGTCGCGGTTTGCGACGCGTCTTCCGCGGTCTGCTCGGCCACCTCGCTGATGCGCGTGATATTGCGGTTGATCTCCTCGGCCACCGCGCTCTGCTCCTCCACCGCGCTGGCAATCTGGGTGTTCATGTCGTTGATGGTCGCCACTGCGTCGCTGATGGCATCCAGAGACGTGCCCGCTTGGGCCGCCTGCTGCACGCTCACTTCGGCCTGCCGGCGCCCCTGCTCCATCACGCTCACCGCCTGGCGCGCGCCGGACTGCAGTTTTTCGATCATCTGCTGGATCTCCTGGGTCGAGGCCTGGGTGCGCGAGGCCAGCGTGCGCACCTCATCCGCCACCACCGCAAAGCCCCGCCCCTGCTCGCCCGCCCGCGCCGCCTCGATCGCAGCGTTGAGCGCCAGCAGGTTGGTCTGCTCGGCAATGCCGCGGATCACGTCCAGGATGCCGCCGATGTTGCCGCTATCGATCTCCAGGGTGTGGATGACGTCGGCCGCTTTTTGCACCTCATTGGCCAGGGTATCGATGGCGTCGATCGTCTGCGACACGACCCGCTTGCCGGCGCTGGCCTCGTTGGTCGCCCTGTGTGCCGCATCGGCCGCTTGCTGGGCGTTGCGCGCCACCTCCTGCACCGTCGCGGTCATCTCGTTCATGGCGGTGGCGACCTGGTCCGTTTCCGTCTGCTGGTTATGTATGCCCTGGGTGGTGTGATCGGTGACCGCGGCCAACTGAGTAGCCGCCGTCACCAAGCGGGAAATGGCGGACACGACACGGGTGATCAAGTCGCGGAAGTGATCGGACATGGCATTGAACGCCGTCGCGGCCTGGCCGATCTCGTCCCTGGAGTTCACGATCAAGGTCTTGCCGGTCAGGTCTCCTTGCGCCATGCGCTCGGCCTGCTCCTTGAGCTCTGCCATCGGGCGGGCGATGCTGCGGGTGATGCCGACGGCGAGCAACACGGACAGCACGGTATTGACGAAGACGATGACCACAAGCATGTCGCCCACTTTGCCGGCGTGCGCGTCCGCATAGGCCACCAGCGCATCCCGTTCCTGTTTCAGGATCTGACGGATCTCGCCCAGCAGCCGCCTGACCTCGGCGAGATATTCTTGCGTTTCGTTCTGATAGATCGCCAATGCCGCGCCATGTTCCCCTATGGCCGCCAACTCCACGATCCTGGCCGCCGAGGCATGCAGCTTGCGATGCGGCTCATCCAGGGCTTCGAAGGCCTTGCGGAACTCCGGGCTGGCCTGCCGATAGGCGTCCGTCTGGCGAAACTCCTGATACCATTGGCCGAGGTTGCATTTCGTTTCATCCAACTGACCTTGAAACGTGGTGGAGAGCAGGAAGCTGTTGGCGAGCTGATTGATCCACGTAAGATGTTCGACTTCCTTTTCCACTTGGAACATGGCCTGTTCCAGCTTGTCCCGTGCCTCGTGGTTGACATCGGCGAGCTGCCGAAGCATGAAATAGGCCGTCACTGCCCCCACTATCATCAGGACGATCACAATGGCGAACGCGCCTCCCAACTTCTGCCTGATGCCCAGTGCGGAAACGCTCATAGATCCCCCTTACTTGATTCAATCTCGTTGCCTGTAAGCGCTGTCACTCGCGGGAACAGCCGCGCCACAATACTCGCGCCGATGCCGGCCTGCATTGCCGGACATGGATTTTACCGCACTCAAATGACTAAAGCATTTCTCATGCCAATACCGGCAAAGCGCTGTGCGGACAGGCGGGAGCACGGGGGAACATTACCGCACTTCGCATACGACCGACGTTGACATCTGTCCATCTTCGGACCACTCGCAACATGGGACGGCGGCACCACCTCCTTGTGTTCCAGTGCGAAATTGCCCGCCAATTCGTCACGTTTCCGTCACCGCTCACGGCTTGCCCCTCGCCCGTCGCGGCAGAGACCGTCAAAATCTTGGACGCCCGCTACAGAACCGATGGCAAACGCACCCGGCGCGCCATGAAGGCGCCTACGCCTGATGCCCTTCAAATACGGCGCGGAACAGCCCTTGATGCAAAGACGCCAAGACCGCCAAGGGCGCGAAGTCGAAAGGTGGCATCGCCCATCGCACAAGCCTTGGCGACCGCGAATGGCGGGCAGCGCCCACCCTGCACGCCTGGGCGTGGATCGCGTGCCTGGAAGGCGTGTTTGAGTGAAATTGCGCCTACACCAGATTGCGCGGCGTCCCGGCCAGGAAGGCGCGGATGTTCTCGGCCACCTGATCGACCGCGCGCTGGCGCGCCTCGCGGCTGGCCCAGGCGGTGTGCGGGGTCACGATGAGGTTGGGAATGTCGGGGGCGAGCAGCGGGTTCGTGTCGGTAGGCGGCTCGACGCTGAGCACGTCAATGCCCGCGCCGCCCAGCCGGCCCTGGCGCAAGGCATCCGCCAGCGCCGCCTCGTCCACGATGCCGCCGCGCGCGGTGTTGATGAGCAGCGCGTCGGACTTCATGAGGGCAAGCTCCCGCGCGCCGATCAGGCCGCGGGTTTCGGGCGTGAGGGGAGTGTGGAGGCTCAGCACGTCCACCTGCGGCAGGAGTTCGGGCAGCGGCACGCGGCCCGGTTCCGCCGGCCGGCCGGGGCGCCCGGCCACCAGTACGTTCATGCCGAAGGTCTCCGCCACCCGCGCCACGCCGCGGCCTAACTCGCCGTAACCCACGATGCCCAGCGTCTTGCCCGCGATCTCGCGGACCGGGTAGTCCAGCAGGCAGAACTGGGGCGCGCGCTGCCAGCGCCCTTCGCGCACCGCCTGGTGGTAGTCGATGAGCTTGGTGGACAGCGCCAGCATGAGCGCGAAGACATGCTGCACCACGGCGGGCGTGGCATAGGCGCGGATGTTGCTTACGGCGATGCCGAGGCGGTGGGCGGCGTCGAGGTCGACGTTGTTGGTACCCGTCGCCGCGATGGCGATCAGGCGCAGGTTGGGCGCGGCGCGCAGGGCCGCTTCGTCCAGGTGCACCTTGTTGCTCACCACCACGTTGGCCTCCGCGATGCGAGGAATGACCTCCTCCGGCCGCGTGACGCGGTACCAGCGCCAGTCGGGCAGGGCCGCCCGCAGCCTGCCCAGGTCCAGGTCGTCGTTGTCGACGGTTTCTTGATCGAGGAATACGCCTAGCATGATGGAAGATCCTTGTGGTTTTGCCGCTCCCGGTCCGGCTATTCGACCCATGCCCCTATTTAGGGTAGTGCAACAAACGGAACGGAACAGGTCCGGCGCAATCTAACACCGCCTGGAATCGATGGGTATACTCCCACCCGAACGACCATCCGCCAGCGAGGAACCTTCATGAGCCGCTATTCCGGGCAGACCGATTACGCGCACGGCGCCGTGCCGTGCATGGGCGTGCTGCTCACCAATCTGGGTACGCCGGAGGCGCCCACTCCCAAGGCCCTGCGGCGCTATCTCGCCGAGTTCCTGTCCGACCCGCGCGTGATCGAGACGCCGCACCCGCTCTGGTGGCCCATCCTGCACGGGATCATCCTGAACACCCGCCCCAGACGCGTCGCCCATGCCTATGCCAAGATCTGGACGGACGAAGGCTCGCCGTTGCTGCAGATCGCCCGGCGCCAGGAAAGGGCGTTGCAGCAGGCCCTGGAGACCCGCTTCCGCGGCCCCGTGCAGGTGGCGACCGGGATGCGCTACGGCAATCCCTCCATCGCCGAGGGGCTGCACCGCCTGCGCGACGCAGGCGCCCAACGCGTGCTGGTGTTTCCGCTGTATCCGCAGTATTCCGGCCCCACCGTGGGCTCCACCTTCGACGCCGTGGCAGATGCGCTGAAGCGCTGGCGCTGGGTGCCGGAACTGCGCATGATCGGCCATTACCACGACGATCCCACCTACATCCAGGCCCTGGCGGACCGCATCCGCCGCCACTGGGACGAACACGGCCGCGGGGAGTGCCTGTTCTTTTCCTTCCACGGCCTGCCCAAGAGCTATTTCCTGGCGGGCGATCCGTACTATTGCCAATGCTGGAAGACCGCCCGGCTCACGGCCGAGCAGCTCGGTCTCACTGACAGCCAGTGGCGCGTCACGTTCCAGTCGCGCTTCGGGCCGCAGGAATGGCTGCAGCCGTATACGGACCAGACCCTGCGCGAGAGCGCCCAGAGCGGGCTCAAGAGCGTGGACATCGTCTGCCCCGGCTTCGCGGCGGATTGCCTGGAGACGCTGGAAGAGATCGCGCAGCTCAACCGCGATGTGTTCCTGGGCGCCGGCGGCGAGCGCTACCACTACATCCCGGCGCTCAACGACGATCCGGCCCACATCCAGATGCTGGCGGACCTGGTGGCACGCCACACCCAGGGCTGGCCCGAGACCGCCGCCGATTGGGACGCCGAGCGCGCAGCCGAGGCGGCCGCGGCAGGCCGCGACCGGGCGCTGGCCCAGGGGGCGGCGCGCTAGCTGTGTAAATCCAGGAACCGAAAACGCCTTGGCAACCGACGCTTGAACGCAAGGCGGGAAAGAGTATGAGCGGCGCTTAAACGCAAAGACGCAAAGGGCGCAAAGACAAGAAAGGCGCTGGCCTGCGCGGTTTGATCTCCTCGGCTTTACGGGACTCCCTCCGGACAGCCATCATTCCCAATGAATCCTTCGCGCCTTTGCGTCGACCGTTGTTGTGCAGGCGCCTTGGTGGTGTGGTTCAATTTGATGACACACTCCAAGACGGGAATAACAGAGGATATCCGATGCCGCACGCCGGAATTTCGCCCCCATCCGAACCGCCGCCCTTGCCCGGCACCATCCGCCTCGGCATCAGCAGTTGCCTGCTGGGACAGAAGGTGCGCTACGACGGCGGCGACAAGCACGACCCCTACATCAACGGCACCCTGGCCCGCTTCTTCGAGTTCGTGCCGGTCTGCCCGGAAATGGCTATCGGGCTGGGCGTGCCGCGCGCGCCCATTCACCTGGTAGGCGATCCCGCCGCCCCGCGTGCGGTGGGTGTACACAATCCCGATCTGGATGTGACCGACCGCCTGACAGATTATGGCCGCACGATGGGCCGCGAGCTCGCCGCCACCATCAGCGGCTACATCCTGAAGAGTCGATCGCCGAGCTGCGGCATGGAGCGCGTGAAGCTTTATAGAGACGGGGTGTCAAGCAGAAAGGGCGTGGGCCTCTATGCCCGCGCCCTGATGACGGCCCAGCCGCTGCTGCCCGTGGAGGAAGAAGAGCGGCTGGGCGATCCGGTGTTGCGGGAGAACTTCATCGAACGCGTGTTCGCCTACCGGCGCTGGCAGGAGGCGGTCGCCGCCGGGCTCACTGCGCGAAGTCTCGTGGAGTTCCACGCCGCACACAAGCTCGCCCTCATGGCCCACGGCCCCGCGCCATATCGTAAGCTCGGACGATTGGTGGCGGACGCCGGCGCGCGGCCCCTCCAGGAACTAGCCGACGAATACGCGCAGGGTTTCATGGCTGCATTGAAACGCCGCGCGACGCGCAAGGGCCACGCCAACGTGCTCATGCACCTGATGGGTTATTTGAAAAAACATCTGGACAGCGCCGACAAAGCGGAACTGCTGGAACTGATCGAGGCCTACCGGCTCGGGCAATTGCCCCTGATCGCGCCGATCACGCTGCTGAAGCATCATTTCCGCCGCTTTCCCGACCCGTACGTCGCGCAGCAGGTCTATTTGAATCCCCACCCGGCGGAGCTGATGCTGCGGGACTGGATTTGATGCCGGCTCGATTACGCGCGGCCTGGTCACTGCATCAACCGATTCAACACCAGCCCATGAAACCCTTCCCCATTCGGCCCCTGGAAGTACCAGCCCACGTGAACCCGGCA
>JBAYZB010000088.1:0-11870 GCA_041672765.1 Gammaproteobacteria bacterium
TACTCCATCATCAGACAGCGACCTCCACGCCCGCATGTACGCCCCCGCCATCGCTCCCCACGAAGACCCCGCCACCGGCAGCGCCGCCGCCGCCCTCGCCGGCTACCTCGCTGCACGAAAAAACGAGGAAGGCATACTCCGCTGGCGCATCAGCCAGGGCCACGAAATGGGCCGCCCCAGTCTCATGGAGATCGAAGCGGAGAAAAGCGCAGACGCCATTCACGCCATCCGCGTGGGCGGCGCTTCGGTGCCCGTGAGTGCGGGGGAAATGGAAGTTCCACCTGCTAGCGTTTAGCGTCCTGCGCATATAGGGCAATAGCCGCTGGCACGCGTTACGCTGCAACAGGAGTGCAGAGGTATCGCGGACTTGACACCCTTCGACGAAATACGCAAAAGTTTTGTGTGATCTGCGCTTGGTGTCATCTTTGCAAGAACAGTAATGTAGGTCAGGTTAGCGCGATAGCGCGTAACCCTACATGAGTATTGTTAGACGGGTTACGGCCTATTGGCCTAACCCGACCTATCCTCGGAGCTTCCCTAAATTAACCTACGCAATAGGAGCTACTAAAAGAAGAACCAAAGGAGCAACGCAATGCGACACATGCTTGTTATCCTAACTCTGCTGTTCGGTCTGCCTGCCGAGGCCGCGATCTACAAATGCACGGTCAATGGGCAGACAGTGTTTTCCGACAAACCGTGCGCGGCGGACGCGAAGGAAATCGAAGTGAAGGTGTATCGGCCGGACCAGGGCGCAGCCGAGGAAGTGGAAGCGCGTACCAAACGCCTGCAAGAGCAAGTGAAAGGCTGGAAGAACGAACAGCGTGCCGCCGATATCCGGCGCGAGATCGCGAAACTGGAATGGGATATGCGGGATTACCAGCGCGATATGGACCGGGAATTGGCAGGACTCAAGGGCCAGAAGTTGCGAGCCAACAACAACTTGGCCGGCGCGACGTGGGAGGAAAGTATCTCCATTGAGATGCAGGCCGTTACCACCAAATACCAAACTAAAATGAGCATCGCCCAAAAACGTCTGGAACAACTGCGCGCCGAGTTGGCGCAGATCGAAGGCGGCGCGCCTTTATGAAGTGTCACGTAGGAGTGAAATAGCCGCCAGTGTTGGAGAAAAAATTAATGCCGCGGGCGGATCGTCGGGTTACGCGCTGACGCGCTAACCCGACCTACAAAGAAAAGACGAGAATCACAATGATCATCGGGCCATGAAAGAACCGCAGTTCACGGATATTCTTTCCGTTAAATAAAACCGGCCGTGGCCCCGCCGGCGTGCGGATTCTGGAAAACAATATAACAGGCGGGCGCGGCAACCGATGCCGCCTTGTACCCGCCGACATACTGCGAGGAGGAGTCATGAGAACAATGAATGTCTTTCGCTCCCTGCGCCGGGCGCTGGTACCGTTCATGTTGTCGGGGCTGGCGTCGGTGGCGTGGGCGGATCCGCCGGAGGGGTATCCCTTTCTCACCTATGACGAGGGGATACGCCTGGCGCAGCAGCAGAACAAGAAGGTCTTTCTCTATTTCGGCCGCTACGGCTGCGGGTGGTGCGACAAGACCAACCAGGAGACCTTTTCCGATGCGGCCTTGAAGAAGCTTTACATCGACCGCTACGTGCTGGTCTACGTGGATGCCGAAAGCGGCGAGCGGTTGACTCTGCCCAGCGGCGAGCGGATTACCGAGATGGAGTTGGGTTCGCGTCTGAAGGTGTTCGCCACACCGGTATTCGTCTACCTCGAACCGGACGGCACGCCGATCCTGCGGGCGCCGGGCTACAAGACGGTGGACGAGTTCATGGACTTCGACCGCTACGTATCGGAGGGGCACTACAAGCAGAAGTCCCTCAGCGAATTTCTGGATGCCTCGTCATGATGCGCCGGGCCGCGTTGTTGGGATCGCTGCTGGCGACCGGTCCGGCCGCGTATTCCGCCTCCTGGGAGTTCGGCGCGGCGCTGGCGGTGACGGGCGAGCCGCGCGCGGGTGTCTTTCATCAGCTCGAATCGGCCGGCCGCAAAAACCTGGCCGTCGCCGGCGATACTGTGGCGCTGGTCTGGACGGACAACCGCGCCGGGGTGTCGCAGGTCCATGCGGCATTCAGGACGCGGCCGGATCGTGGCTTCGAGCGCGAATGGCGGGTGAGCGGCGACGCGGCGGCGTTCGACCCGACAGTGATCGCGCTCTCGGACGGGCGTTTTCTCATCGGCTGGGAGGAGGCGGATGCCGTATGGCTGCGCGTCGCGACACCCACGGAACTGGGGTCGCCGCTGCGCCTGTCCGCCGCGTCGCGTCAGATCGCCCTGGCGCCGCTGGGCAAGTCCGAGGCCGTTGCCGCGTGGGCGGAAAAGGCGGGCGCGCATGCCCGGATCGTCACCGCGCGGATCGGTGTGAGCGGCGTGGCGGTGGTATCGCACGCGGCGCCGCAACCGGTGGAGTCCGACCCGCCGCAGCAGGATCAACTCTACCCGAGCCTTGCCGTGAACGGGCGTGCAGTCGTGGTCGCGTGGGAGGACCGCCGCCACGGCCATACCCGTCTCTACTACGCCTGTTCCGTGGACGCCAAGGCGTTTTCCGCCCCGATCGGACTGAACGAAGTGGCCGATGTCCGCAATGTCCGCTTCGGGCGCGGCAGCGGCGTCACCCGCGTGGCGCTGGCGAGCGGGGGCGAACAGAAAGTAGCCGCAACCTGGATGGACAAGCGCGATTACCAGAGCGGCTACGGCATCTACGCCGCGTTCATGGATGAGAAGTGCCGCTTCGGCGCAAACGAAAAGGTGCAGGACGAGTTCGGCGACCAGACGCCCCAATGGCATCCCGCCATCGCCATGCATTCGACCGTCGGCACAGTAATCGCTTGGGACGATATGCGCGACGGGACGTCCGATATCTGGCTGTCGTGGAAAGAGCCGGGGGGATGGAGCGAGAACCTGGCGGTGCCCGTTGCCGCCGGCCCGCGCCACCAGGACAACCCGGTCATGGCGGTGGATGCGCAAGGCAATCTGCATCTGGCATGGCTGGAGCGGGATCAGCCGGGCGGTGCGTCGCGGGTGATGTACGCGGTGGGAAAACTGGCCAAGTAACGTTGGTCGGGTTACGCGCTGGCGCGTCGTTTTGTCGAGGCCGTTCTTTGCCGGGGCGTGGCGCCGGGTGCCGGCGATCCCAGGCGCGCCCCTTTTCGCAGGGTGAAGCGCGCGCGGTTTGCACAACCGCATCCCGTCTCCTATGGTTCAGTTAGAAGCGTAGGGTGGGCATTGCCCACCATTGCGCCGTTTGTCATGGCATTGTTCGGTGGGCGATGCCCACCCTACAAAAACTGAACAATCATCACCTCTCGCCTTTATGAGCAGTCCAACGATTCTGCAAAACCACATCGGCGGCGACTGGGTCGCCAGTTCCACTTCTGAGTTTCTTGACGTGCGCGATCCCGCCACTCAGGAAGTGCTGGGGCGCGTTCCCTTGTCCGCGGCGGACGATGTGGACCGGGCCGCGCAGGCCGCTCAGGCGGCGTTTGGCGAGTGGCGCGCCACGCCGCCGACGGAGCGGATTCAATATCTGTTCCGGCTCAAGATGCTGCTGGAAGAACACCTGGAGGACTTGGCGCGCACCATCACCCGCGAGTGCGGCAAGACCCTGGACGAGTCGCGCGGCGAATTGCGGCGCGCGATCGAGAACGTGGAGGTGGCCTGCGGCATCCCGACGCTGTTGCAGGGGACGAATCTGGAGGACATCGCCCGCGGCATCGACGAGCACATGTTCCGCCAGCCGGTGGGTGTCGTCGCCATCATAGCGCCGTTCAACTTTCCGGCGATGATCCCGTTCTGGTTTCTTCCCTATGCCATCGCCTGCGGCAATACCTGCATCGTGAAGCCCTCCGAGCGGGTGCCCATGACCATGCAGTCGGCCCTGCGTCTGATGGAACAAGCCGGCCTGCCGAAGGGTGTCGTCAATCTCGTCAACGGCGGCAAGGATGCGGTGGACGCGATCCTGGATCATCCCATTGTGCGCGCGGTGAGCTTCGTCGGCTCCACGCCCGTCGCAAGGTATATTTACGCGCGCGCCGCGGCCAGCGGCAAGCGTGTCCAGGCCCAGGGCGGCGCCAAGAATCCGGTGGTGATCATGCCGGACGCCGACCTCGAACTCGCCACGGCCATCGTGGCGGATAGCGCCTTCGGGTGCGCGGGGCAGCGCTGTCTCGCCAGTTCCCTGGCGATCACCGTGGGCGCGGCGCAGCAGCCCTTCACCGACAGCATCGCGGCGGCGGCCGAGGCGCGGGTGGTGGGCTGCGGGCTGCACGACGGCGTGCAGATGGGCCCGGTGATCACGCCGCAGAGCAAGGCGCGGATACAGGGATTGATCGCCAAGGCAGTGGAGGAGGGCGCCAGGATCGTCGTGGACGGCCGGGAGCCGTCCATCGCCGGTTTCGAGCGCGGCAACTTCATCCGCCCCACGCTGCTGGACCGGGTCGATCCCGCGAGCGAGACTGCTCGCACCGAGATCTTCGGCCCCGTGCTGGGCCTGATGCACGCCGCGGACCTGGACGAAGCCATCGCGTTGGTGAACCGGAGCAGCTACGGCAACATGGCCTGCATCTTCACCGGCAGCGGGCTCGCCGCGCGCCGCTTCCGCCATGAGGCGAACGCAGGCAACATCGGCATCAACATCGGCGTGGCGGCGCCCATGGCGTTCTTCCCCTTCAGCGGCTGGAACGAAAGCTTCTTCGGCGATCTCCACGCCCAGGGCGCCCATGCCGTGGAGTTCTACACCCAGACGAAGGTGGTGGTGGAGCGTTGGCCGCGGGAGTGGTCGCGCCGGTTTTAGAGCGGTGTGCCCCCAGGAACCGAATCCTGTCAGCCCTGCTCAACACGAAGGCGGATTTGAATCGGGGGATAGCTCATAGCCGTAATAACACTTCGCGCTTTCGCGTTGATCGACTGCGTGCCATGCCGGGCAGTTGCAGCCGCCTGCCTGCGGGGTGGTGTAGGCATGTCTCACTCATCGAAAAACGCAGCCCACGGAGTGCCGTGAAACCGCGCCTTGAGCTCGGCATAGTTGGCGATCTGCTCGGCGAGGGGCTTGCGCATTTGCTTGCGGGTTTGTGGCGTGACGGAATTCTCTTCGACGCCGAGAAAACGCTGAAGGTGTTGCAGGGTGCCCTGGTAGTTGCGTGCCAAATCCTCGTAGACAATCTCGATCATCGGGCGGTTGCGGAACCTCTCCGCGGTTTCGCGCTCCCACCGCTGATTGATGTTGAACCGGCGCAGGCAATCGTTATAGTCAAGGCGGATGGGCCCGGCCTCCAGAGGCCGGCCATGAGGATTTCCGAGGGACCATTGCTGGGTGAGATTGGCTATCCTGCGCGATACCAGCGTCTGCAACATGTTGCGGCGCCGAAGGTGGATGACGCGGATATCCCGGCGCTCCTGCAGGTAACGCCAGACGCTTTGCCACTCGGGATTGGCCGCATGGTAGTAGAAGAGCTTGAATCCGACGGCGCGAATATGGCGCGGATAGCGCTGAAACACTTCCTGTTCCAAAAAAGCGACGGGATCGCGGCGTATCAGCGCGAGCTGGCGCCTCGTGGCAGGATATTGCGGCAGCCCCCAGTTCAGCTCGCCATATCGCCGAAACAACTCGCCATACGCGATGATGCCGGGATGCGAATTCAGCAGCCCGCGCAAAAAATTGGAACCGCAGCGGGACTGCCCAACGATGACGTAACGCGTGTAGTCCTGGTGTGAAGGGATGGCGCCCGCGGCAATGGCCAGACTGAATAACCGGTTGTAGGAGATATGGCCGAGCCGACGGAGTCTTTTGGGGAGTTGCCAGATTCTCATGCGAATCCCTACGCTTAAGCGACTTTTGTAACCGGTGCCAGTCACATTCCGGATTTTAGACCAAGCAGATCACCGGCCGTTTTATCCAATCCAGGCCGATGTTACGCCCGGCGCGGGGTATGGGCGAGTGGTGGAGTGGCCGGACGTGGCCCGGCAATCCGAACCCTCCGTTCCGTGCTTATGCGATTGCATTCAATCTCTCGAACGGAAGATTCATGGCGCACCAATGCGCCACCGCCAGCAGGCGGTTGTCGTGCATGCGTCGTGCGACGAGCTGCAGGCCGAGGGGCAGCCCGTTCGGGCCGAGTCCGGTCGGCAGGGTCAGTGCCGGGGCGCCAGCCAGGGTCCAGAGAGTGCAAAAAACCGGATCACCCGTCTGTTCCAACCCGGCGGGTGCCTCGCCGGTGGCGGGCGGAGTCACGATGGCATCGTAACCCTGCAGCAGCGCATCGAGCTCGCGCTGCAATTCGGTACGCACCGCCAACGCCTCCAGGTAGGCCGTGGCGGATATCCGGTTTCCTTCATCAATGAGGGCATTGAGGCCGGGACTCAGCAGCTCCCGGTGGCGTTGTTGCAAGTCGCTAAAACCGTTGGCGCCTTCCGCGAACATGATGATACGGTGCGCGTCGTGAGCGCGGGCGAAGGCGCCGTGCGGCTCCGCCTCCTCGACGCTGGCCCCCGCGGCTTTCAGGCGTGCGATGCTGTCCCGGAAATTGGCGCGCTGCGGCTGATCAGCACGTTCCCATACCGGGGAGCGCACCGCGAGCAGGCGCGGCGGCCGGCGCAGGGGCGTGAGCGGCTCGATCCGCATGTCGTCGTCCACGAGACAGGCGGCCACGAGGGCGGCGTCCGCGACGGTGCGCGTGAAGATGCCGATCTGATCCAAGGTGGGGCTGAAGGTCAACACGCCGTCGCGCGCTATCGAGCCCTGGCTGGGCTTGTAGCCCACCACCCCGCAGAACGCGGCGGGCCGTATCACCGAGCCGTTGGTCTGGGTGCCGAGCGCCGCCGGCACGAACCCGGCAGCGACCGCGGCGGCCGAGCCGCTGGAAGAGCCGCCCGGCGTATGCGCCGGGTTCCACGGATTGCGGGTCTTGCCCGGGGTCATGTAGGCGAGTTCGGCGGTGACGGTCTTGCCCATCACGAACGCGCCCGCCTGTTCCAGCGCAACGACGGCCGCGGCAGAGGCGGCGGGTACGTTGCCCCGGTATGCCGGCGATCCCATTTCCGTTGGAATCCCCTTGGTGTCGAAGATGTCCTTGATGCCTATGGGAATTCCGTGCAACGGGCCGACGGCGCCGCGCTCCTGCAACTGGCGGTCCGCCGCGCGCGCCAGGGCCAGCGCGCGGTCCTGATCGAGCCAGGCCCAGGCTTCGATCCGGTGTTCCAGCGCCGCGATCCGCGTCAAGCAGGATTCAGTGTAGGCGACGCTGGCGAGACCGCCATCCTGAATGGCGGCTGCCGCCTCGGTCAGGGTCATGCGCAAGGGTTTCGAGAGGTTTGTCATCGTCTATAAGTTGTCATGCGGTAGCGTGGACTCCGTTCGTTCAAGGTTTTCTCGGTGGGCGATGCCCGCCCTGCGACTGCGATTGACCCACAATGCTATCCACCGAGTCAAATCCGCCTTTGCGCCTTAGCGTTGAGCCGATGATGCACAGCCTGACCTGCAAACTCATGCGACCGGATTCAGCAGATTCGGCGGGCGTCCCGTCGTGAGCGCCGCCACCAGATTTTCCGCCGCGAGCATCGCCATCCTCATGCGCGTCGCGGTGGAGGCGCTGGCGATGTGCGGGGTGAGGACCACGTTCTCAAGTTCCAGGAATCCCGGATGCAGCGCCGGTTCGTTCTCGAACACGTCGAGCCCGGCGCCCGCGATGCGGCCCTCCCGGAGCGCGGCGATGAGGGCGGCATCGTTCACCACGCCGCCGCGGGCCACGTTGATGAGAATGGCCTGCGGCTTCATCAGCGCCAGTTCCGGCGCATCGATCAGATGGTGGGTGGCCGGGGTGTAGGGAACGTTGAGCGTTACGATATCCGCTTCGCGCAGCAACTCCTCCTTGCTGACGTAAGTCGCGCGGCAACTCGCCTCGATGGCCGCGTCGAGGCGGTTGCGGTTGTGGTAGAGCACGCGCATCCCGAACCCCTGCGCGCGACGCGCCACCGCCTGGCCGATGCGGCCCATGCCGAGGATACCCAGCGTCGCGCCGTGCACGTCGAGGCCCAGAAACTGCTTGAGCTTCCAGCCGTGCCACTGGCCCGCGCGCAGCGCCGCGCCGGACTCCACCACGCGCCGCGCCGTAGCCAATATCAGCGCCCAGGTGAAGTCCGCCGTGGTCTCATCCAGCACCCCCGGCGTGTTGGTGGCCATGACGCCGTGGGCGGTGCAGGCTTCCAGGTCGATGTTGTTGTAGCCCACGGCGATGTTGCACACCGCCTTGAGCCGCGGGCAGCGGGAGAGCAGCGCCGCGTCGATCCGTTCCGACAGCGTGATCACGGCGCCGTCCTTGTCGGCGAGCATCTCCGCCAGTTGCGCGGGGCTCATGATCACGTCGGCCTGGTTGCTGGTGACGTCGAAGTGCGCGGCGAGGTAATCCAGCACCTCCGGAAACACCTCGCGCGTCACCAGTATCTTCTGTTTCATGCGGCATTCCTCCTAACGGCTGTAGATATAGTTCGGCAGCCACAAGCCGAGTTCGGGGAAGATGTAGAACACCGCCATCACCACGATCACCAGGAACACGTAGGGGATGATCCCCGCGAAGATGTCGGTGAGCAGGAGGTGCTTGGGGGCGATGCCCTTGAGGTAGTAAGCCGCCATGGCCATGGGCGGCGTCAGGAACGAGGTCTGGATGTTGAGCGCCACCAGCACGCCGAAGAAGATGGGATCGACCCCGTACTTCGGCAGCAGCGGCAGGAAGATGGGCACGAAGATGATGATGATCTCGGTCCACTCCAGCGGCCAGCCCAGCAAGAAGATGATGAACTGGGTGAGGATGAGGAAGCCCACGGGCGAGAGATCCAGCGCGTCCATCCCTCTCTCCACCACCTCGTGGCCGCCCAGCACGGCGAACACCGAGGAGAAGATCCAGGAGCCGACGAACAGCCAGCACACCATGGCGGTGGCGCGTGCGGTGAGGAATACCGATTCCTTGAGCCGCGCGAAGTTGAACTGGCGGTAGGCGTAGGCCAGGACCAGGCTGCCCAGCGCCCCGATGCCCGCCGCCTCGTGGGGCGTGGCGAGTCCGAACAGGATGGCGCCGAGCACAGCGAGGATCAGGATCGCCAGCGGGAAGAACGAGGTCAGCATGGAGCCGAATACCTTGAGGAACGGGACGCGCAGCTCTTCGTCCGGCAACCGCGGTGCGAGGCTCGGATTGAGCATGGCCCGTCCGATCACGTACAGCATGTACATCCCGGCCAGCAGCAGGCCCGGGAACAGCGCCCCGGCGTAGAGCCGCACCACCGATTCGGCGGCCATGGCGCCGTAGAGGATGAGCATGATGCTGGGCGGGATCAGGATGCCGAGGCAGCCGCCGGCGCAAATCGCGCCGCTGGCGAAGCGCTTGTCGTAGCCGGCTCGGAGCATGGCGGGCAGGGCCAGCAGCCCCATGAGCGTGACCACGGCGCCGACGATGCCGGTGGCGGTGGCGAACAGCGCGCAGGTGGCGAGGCTCGCCACCGCCAGGGAGGCGGGCAGGCGTCCGGAGGCGAGCTGCAACGAGTGGAACAGCCGGTCGAGGATGTTGGCGCGCTCCACCACGTAGCCCATGAACAGGAACAACGGCACGGCGATCAGCACGTCGTTCGCCATGACGCCGTAGGTGCGCTGCACCAGCAGCGGGAAGATGGCGTCGCCCATGGCGTAGTAGCCGAAGCCCACGCCCAGGGCGATGAGCGTGAAGGCGATGGGAAAGCCGAGCATGATGGTGATGATGAAGATGCCCAGCATCAGCATGCCGATTTCAGGGTCTGTCATCGGGAACCTCCTACTGCAAGCGACGCCGACTTCCCTTCGGACAGGCTGTCGGATTGTTCTTCAGTCTGGCGATGTTCGAGCATCTCCTTCTCCAGTTCCTCCACGTCATGCAGGCGCTGTGGCCACTTGCCCGTGACCAGACACTGAATGCAGCGCGTTGTCTCCGCGAGGCCCTGCAGCAGCATGAGTACGCCGGCAATGGGGATCAGCGCCTTGAAGTGGTACAGGGGCGGACCGCCGGGGCTGAAGGAGCTGTGCTCCTTGACGATCCAGGCGAGTTTGGCGAAGTCGTAACCGGAGATGACAAACGCCAGGATGCCGGGGTAGAAGAACAGGAGATACAGCATCAGGTCGATGCCGGCCTGCACCCGTGCCGGCCACAGCCGATAGAGGACGTCGGCGCGCACGTGGCCGTTGCGCGACAGGGTGTAGGCGCCGGCCATGATGAGCAACGCACCGTAGAGCATGTAGGCCGCATCGTAGGCCCACTCGGTTGGCGCGTTCATCACGTAGCGCATGAACACTTCGTAGCTGACCGCGAAGGTGAGGATGACGATGCACCAGGCGAAGACTTTTCCTGCCCAGGTGCTGATATGGTCGATGAGGAATAGGAATCGCTGCATGGTGCTGCCTGCCTGTCGTTCTGGTTATAGTGCGGGGGATAGCCCGCCCCGCCATTGCAGTGGCCGCGATTTTCGAGGAGCTGTTGGCCGTTCTTTCGTGTGCGGTGACAGGTCGGATTGCGCGCTGCCGGGGGGAGAGGCTGCAGGTCGGGGTTCCTCTGCCGAGGATAAAAGGCCGGCAGGCCGTAACCCGGCACACAATCCTTGTGCCGGGTTACGCCGCCCAACCCGATCTATGCGCACGGCCGGGCCTGCAGCCTGCCAACCTTCGCCCCGCATGTTTGTTTCCGACAGCTTCAAGAGAACCGGGCGACGCGCCTCTCTTACGCCGAGAAGAAGTGGTTGTACGCAAGCTCCCGGCTCGGTTCGTTGCGCAACTGGAACTTGACGACCCGCCTGTTCCAGGCCCTCTGCGACTCGATCACCTTGGCGAAGAAGGGGTCCTTCGAGTGCAGTTCGATCACCCTGTTCCAGGCCGCGAGTTGCGCCTTGAGCACCGGCTCCGGCGTCTGGAAGACCTTCACGCCCTGCGCCTCCATGGCCTCCAGGTCCTTCGAGTAGCGGTCCATGGCCTTCCACGACATATCGGCGGACTGGGCCTCGGCCGCGTATTTCAGGATGGCCTGCAGTTCCTTGGGCAGGGCGTCGTACTTGGTCTTGTTGAAGATGATCTCGAAGGACTCCGCCGCCTGGTGATAGCTCCGGAGCATGTAGGTCTTGGAGACGTCCGGGAAGCCCAGGGCGCGGTCCGACGAGGGGTTGTTGAACTCGGCCGCTTCCAGCAGCCCGCGGTCCATGGCCGGGACGATGTCCGCGCCGCCCATGATGGTGACGGCGGCGCCCATCTCCTTCATGAGGTCGGCCGACAGGCCTACGGTGCGGTACTTCAGATTCTTGAGGTCCGCTTCGGTCTTGACTTCCTTCTTGAACCATCCCAGGGGCTGACACGGCATCGGGCCGGTGAGGAAGCCCACCAGGTTGAGCTTCAGAACCTTTTGCACCAGCTCGTCGTACAGCTCCTGACCGCCGCCGTACTTGATCCAGCCCAGCATGGTGTTGGCATCCCAGCCGAAGGCAGGCGGGGTGCCGAACAGAGAATAGGCCTTGTGCTTGCCGTACCAATACGCCGTCACGCCGTGGCCGCCATCCAGGGCGCCGGCAATCACCGCGTCCTGCATCTGCAGCGCGCCCACCACCGCGCCGGACGGCAGCAGGTTGAGCTTGAGCCGGCCGCCCGACAACTCGTTTACCGTTCGCGCGTAGTCCTGGGCATATTCATGGAAGATGTCGCGCGCCGGCCAAGTGCTCTGGAACTTGAACGTGATCGTCTCCTGGGCCGGGGCGATCATCGGAAATCCCAGCGTGGCGGCGCCCGCGGCAGCCGCAGTGGCCGCGGCTCCGGTAATGAACTGGCGGCGCTCGGGACTG
>JBAYZB010000089.1:0-11860 GCA_041672765.1 Gammaproteobacteria bacterium
CTGCTCGGCACGGTGCGCCCGCTCTCCATCGAGGACGCCCAGGCGCTCGAACGGATACCGAACGTCATCGCGGCGGTGCCGGTGCTGCAGGGCAACGCGGAGGTGAAGGCCGGGCAACGGACCCGGCGCACCAACGTCAACGGCGTGGGCCCCGACGTTCCCGTGGTGTGGCGCTTTGCCGTGGCGGCGGGGCGGTTCCTGCCCCATGACGACCCGCGCAGCGCCCGTGCCTTCACCGTGCTCGGCTCAAAGGTGCGTCAGGAGCTGTTCGGCGACGCCAATCCCCTGGGACAGACCGTCCGCATCGCTGGCGAGCGCTTCCGCGTCATCGGCGTGATGGAGTCCAAGGGCCAGATCCTGGGCTTCGACCTGGACGACGCGGTCTACATCCCCACCGCCAGGGCGCTGGAGATGTTCAACCGCGACGGCGTGATGGAGATCGACGTGCTGTATGCGGCGGGCACGCCCGTGGACCAGGTGGTGGAGGACATCCGCAAGGCGCTGGTCGCGCGCCACGGCCAGGAGGACATCACCATCACCTCCCAGGAACAGATGCTCGACGTGCTCGGCTCGGTGCTGAACGTGCTGACCTTCGCCGTGGGCGCGCTCGGCGGCATCTCGCTCCTGGTGGGCGGCGTGGGCGTGCTCACCATCATGACCATCGCGGTGACGGAGCGCACCCGCGAGATCGGGCTGCTGCGCGCCCTCGGCGCCGGCCGCCTTCAGATCATGGCCCTGTTCCTGGGAGAGGCGACGGTGCTGGCGGCGCTGGGCGGGCTGGCCGGGCTGGGCCTCGGCATCGGCGGCGCCTGGCTGCTCCATGCGCTGGTGCCGGCGCTGCCGGTCCATCCGCACTGGCTGTTTGCCCTGCTCGCGGAACTGCTCGCCGCGCTCATCGGCCTCGCCGCCGGCACGCTCCCCGCGCGCCGCGCGGCGCGGCTCGACCCGGTGGAGGCGTTGCGGGCGGAGTAGACGCCCTCCGGGTTTCAAACGGGGATTAAACGCAAAGACGCGAAGAGCGCAAAGGACGCAAAGGGAATCAAAGTTGTTCGTGCTGTCGCTGCCATGGGTAGCTCCTCGGCGCGCCATCCATGGCGCGAATCCCGGACATGGCACGGATCACGCTCTTTTTCCTCCTTTGCGCTCTTGGCGGCCTTTGCGTCTTTGCGTTGCAACTTTCAGTTTGCGCGGCGGCAGGAGGTCAATGCCCGTTCACGTGGGCGGGCGGCTGCGGCGTGCCTTCACCGACCCGGAACACCTCGGGGTTTTCCTGCCCCTCCACCACGAGATAGCCGGCCAGGCCGCGCTCCATGCGCGACAGGGCATGATCCACGAGGATGTAGCGGCCCGGCACCTCCAGCTTGAAATCCACGATCGCCGCCCCGCCCGCCGGAACCAGAATGGTCTGCACCCCCGCAGCGGGCTCGCCCAGCACGCCGCCCAGGTCGTAGGCGCGCTCGAAGATCTCGCCAATCACGTGGAACGACGACGTGAAATTGGGGCCGCCCACGCCGAAATAGATGCGCACCGTCTCGCCCACCCGCGCCTTCATCGGATAGGTCTCGGTCAGCGCCCCCACCGCGCCGTTGAACACGAAGTATTCGGGCTGCTCCGCCAGCAGCTTGCGGATGCTGAATTCCTGCCGGCCGCGGCTGCCGAAGGGGTTTTCGGTATAAAGCTCGCCCTGCATGACGTAGAACTCGCGGTCCACCGGCGGCAGCCCGCCCTCCGGCTCCACCAGGATGAGCCCATACATGCCGTTGGTGATGTGATGCGCCACCATGGGCGTGGCGCAGTGGTATACGTACAGGCCCGGCTGCAGCGCCTTGAAAACGATGGAGCGCTGTCCGCCCGGCGCCACCTGCAGCACCGCGGCCCCGCCGCCCGGCCCGGTCACGGCGTGCAGGTCCACCGAGTGGATCATGGCGCTGTCCTTGCGGTTGGCGAGGTGCAACTCCACCGTGTCGTTGACGCGCACACGGATGAACGGCCCCGGCACCGTGCCGTTGAAGGTCCAGTAGCGATAGGTGGTGCCGTTGGCGAGCCGCCCTTCCAGTTCGACGCTCTCCAGCTCCACCCGCACCGTGGTGGGCGCGCGCTTGGGGAGCGGTCCCGGCAGGTTGGCTGGATTGCGCACGATGTTCGGAGCCTCCCGCGGAGCCTGCGCCACCTCGTCCTCATCCTCGTCGCCCACCACCAACAAGCCCTCCATGCCCGCCTGGCGATGTCCCGGCAACGTGCAGAAATATACGTATTTCCCTTCTTCTTTGGCGCGGAAGGCGATGGTGGTGCTCGCCCCGACGGCGGTCACCTTCTCCGAAGTGACGTTGAAATCGGGAAACGCGATGTCGTGCACCGCCCCGTCACCGTTGATGAGGTTGATCTGCACCACGTCGTCCTCCCGCACGCGCAAAGTGGGATTGACGACGCCGTCGATCGCCTTGCCGACCCCGATGAATACCAGACGGCCCTCGGCGATGGCGGTTTTCAGGGTAAAGGTGACATCCGGCGCATAGGCGGCGGGCGGCTGAGCACCGATGGAATCGACCGGCGCCAGCAGCAACAGCGTGCAGAGCAGCAGAACAAGCCGGGCCGTAATGCCCGGAACGGAACCTTTCACGACGAGCACTCCTTCTTCACCATTGCCGGTGGCTCCCGGAACCAGCGGTACGCCTCGCGAATCACCGGTCTTTCGCGGTAGCTGGATTACGTCCTTCTTTTCAGATTATTGACTACGATTTCATAAGCTGGCGCGCCGTCCTGCGCCGACGCCACTCCTGCCGCCGCACTCCGGGAGACCAGCGATGCCCAAAGCACCTCGCCTCAAGGCCGTCCGCCGCTTCGGCACGCCGCTGCCGGGGCTGACGCGCAAAAGCGCCGGAGAGAAACACAACCCGCCCGGCCAACACGGGGCGCGGCACCTGCGCCAGCGCAAGAGCGCGTACCGGGAACGGCTGGAGGAAAAACAAAAGGTCCGGCTGCATTACGGCATCTCCGAGAGCCAGTTGCAGCGCTATTTCCGCAAGGCGGCGAGCCAGCGCGAGGTCACGGGCGAAGCGCTGTTGCGGGAGCTGGAGCGGCGCCTGGACAACGTCGTCTTCCGCCTGGGCTTTGCCCCCACCATTCCTGCCGCGCGGCAACTGGTGAGCCACGGGCACATCCTGGTCCAGGGGTTTCGCGTCGACATTCCCAGCTATTCGGTCAGTCCGGGCAACAGCATTTCCATCGCGCCCCGGGCACGCAAGATCCCCGACGTCGCTGCCGCCGTGCAGGGCAATCCGGAGCTTGCGCTTCCCGGCTATCTCCAGCGCGACCCCGACGATCCCTTCAGCGGCCGCATGGTGCACCTGCCGGACCGCAGCGACGTGCCGTTCGAAGTGGATGAAAGGGCGATCGTCGAGTTCTACGCGCGGTGATCACCTGCGCGGACTGCGGGCAGACCGCAATCCGAAAAACAAGCACTCGCGCAGTTTAGAGTCATCCTTGACTTGCGGGGTGGCCAAACAATACTCAATCCCAGGCACGCGCGTGTTTTTGTTCAGGAAAATGAAACATGTCGCGCGCCGGCGACAGTAGCCGACAACGGCAAAGAAGGAACGGCAGCCGGATCACGCATCCACAACTCAAGGAGGAGTGCTATGAAAGGCAGAGGACGCATCCCGGTCCTGGCGCTGCTCGCGGGGGCCGTGTGGGCCGGCCCCCAGGCCATGGCCAACGAGAAACTGGCCAAGCTCCAGGATTTCAGGACGACGGGGACCAACCTGGAATTCGAGACCGTGTCGCAGGACGGGCCCCGCGCCGACGCGATCAGACGCAACCTGCAGCGCATCAAGCTCCCGCCCGGTTTCAAAATCGATCTCTATGCCATCGTGCCCGATGCCCGCCACATGGCGGTAGGCACCAACGTGGGGACGGTGTTCGTCGGCACGCGCAAGACCAAGGTCTGGGCCGTCACCGATCGCGACAAGGACCGTGTTGCGGATGAAGTCAAACAGTTCGCGCCCAGCATCAGCTTCAAGTTCCCGAACGGCGTCTTCTTCAGCCAGGACGGCTTCCTGTACGTCGCCGAGCACAACCGGCTGCTCGCCTTTCCGGCCGCCGAGTTCTTCTACGAAGGGCCGGACATCGCCGTGGAGATCGTGAAGGATCAGTTCATCCCGCCGGAAGAGGAGTATTTCAATCATGCGTTCCGGGTGGGCACCATCGGTCCGGACAACAAGATCTACCTTGCCCTCGGCCAGCCCTACAACGTACCCCCGCAGAGCAAGATGCCCATCGAGCCGCTGGGCTCCATCGTGCGCATGAACCGCGACGGCACAGGCTGGGAAATCTACGCCCGCGGCATCCGCAACTCCGTCGGCCTCGCCTTCAATCCGGCCAACGGCGAGCTGTGGTTCACCGACAACCAGGTGGACGGCATGGGCGACGACATCCCGCCGGGCGAGCTGAACCGCGCCACCCAACCCGGGCAGCACTTCGGCTTCCCGTGGTACGGCGGCGGCCGGGTGCGCACCGCCGACTACGCCAAGGACACCCCGCCGGCGGACGTGGTCTTCCCGGAGGTGGAGATGGACGCCCACGCCGCCGATCTCGGACTCACCTTCTACACCGGCAAACAGTTCCCCGCCAAATACCGCGGCGGCATCTTCAGCGCGCAGCACGGCTCCTGGAACCGCACCAAGCCCGTGGGCGCGCGCATCATGTTCACCAAGGTGGACAAGGACGGCAAGGCGGCCGGGACGGAAGTGTTCGCAGCGGGGTGGATGGACGAGAACAGCGGCGAGTACGCCGGGCGGCCGGTGGACGTGAAGCAGTACCTCGATGGGTCGCTGCTGGTCTCCGACGACCTGGCCGGCGCCATCTATCGCATCTCCTACGTGGGCGTCGAGTAGGCCTGTCTGCCTGGCGCGTGCCGCACCCGATGCCTGCGGCACGCGCTACCTTCCTTCCAAGCGGACACGCGAGGGATCGGATGACACAGCGGACTGGAATGATGTTGCGGGGAGCGGTGTTGGCCATGGCCGCGGCAGCCGCCATGACCGCCTCCGCGGCGCCCGATCTGGCGGCGGAAAAGGCCAAGGCCTGCGCCGCCTGTCACGGCGCCAACGGCATCAGCACCTCACCCCTGTTCCCGCACCTGGCGGGCCAACCGGCCATCTACCTCGCAAAGCAACTGCAGGCCTTCCGCAGCGGCGAACGCCGCAACGAAATGATGGACATCATCGCGCGGAGTCTCAGCGACGAGGATATCCGGATTCTCTCGGAGTACTTCGAGTCCCTGCCCGCCTGCGCCGGACAGCCGCAGTGATCCAGCAGGCGTGGTCTTGGCGTAGTTGCCACGCCTCTAGGCTGAGCGGATATAGGCCAGACCGCAACCCGACCAACAGCCCAAGTCGAGTTACGCTGCGCTCTTATACCCGAAGGGTGATTCAACCAACTTTTAAAGAAACGCCAAACAAGTTGTCATTTCGAGGGAAGCGAGAAATCCTGTGCCATGGCCGCCACACGAAATCATGTAATCGCCGGGTTTCTCCCTTCGGTCGAAATGATCGAAGCACATTAATCGGTGATAAGGATGCAGGTCGGGTCAGGCCGCCAAGCCGTAACCCGACAAACGGCCATGTCGGGTTACGTTGCGCCTTTATACCCGAAGGGTGATCACGACCAACCTATCAACTGTCAGCTCAACCAGCCGTCATGCGGGTTAGAAGCTGTTGGCAAACCTCCTGGAGGCAGTGCTGACGTTGCCCCCTACCTTGAGGGGAGAGGGTGAAAGCGCGGTGTGCCTGTGCGATACGGCCGTGCCACTCGACGCTTCCCCCTCCCGCCAGGGGCGGAGCACTGGAGCAAGGGGCTTACCAACAGCTTCTCAGACCCGTCAGAGCACGGGTGACGTTCCAGCAAACCTCATGGCGCTCCCGCAGGCTTGAGCACCTCTGCCAGGAACTCCGTCACCGCCTGCCGCGCCTGGGCATGGGCCTCGGCGTGATAAGCGACGGTCGGCCCGTATTCCACGCAGGGGTCGCTATAGCTGAAGGGCCGCCCGGTCTCACTGTTGACGATGCGCCCATCCGCCGTTTCCTCCAAGCGGCAACGCCGCAAGGTCTGCGCCCTGACCAGCTTCTGCGGCGGCACCAAGGCGGACCAGTCGAAGGCGTGATGCGCACCGGGATACTCCACCAGTTCCACGTCGTGCCCCGCCCGCCGCAGCCGCTCCACGTAGGCTCGGCACGGCGCCACCGGATTGTAGTCGTCGGCGCTGCCATGAAAGATCCGGATCGGCCGATCGGCCACCGCCTCGTCTTCGCGGTAGATCGTGCCGCAATCGGGATAGAAGGCGATGTAAGCGGCGAACTTCAGGCCGTCGCCCGGTCCGTGCATGCGTTGGAAACGCTTCTGACTCGCATAGAGCGCAGCCCGACCGCCGCGGGAAAAGCCCAGCAACGCGATCCGGGCGGGATCGATGCGCGGATGTCGCGCCAGGGATTCCAACGCACGGTAGGCGTCGACGATCATCGCAAGGCGACCGAGCCGGCCTTGATCTTCGATGGTGTCGGCGATGCCGCGCGGCGTGAAACTGTCCACCACCAGGGTCGCGATGCCCATGGCGTTCAACTGCCGCGCCCAGTCATTCAGAGAACCCGACACGCCTCCCGAGCCATGCAGCAACACCACCGCCGGCAGCCGCCCGGTGTCGGGTGCGGGGAGACACAGATCACCCGCAATGGTCACGGGCACACCGTCCTTGCGCCCGGTCAGGAACGCTTCGTCGGTCAGCGTCATCGATTGGAATGTGTGCATCGTCATCGCGTCACCAGCACGCAGGACTGTAGGACGCGAACATGTTGCGCTCTTTGCTCGGAGATGGACAAGTGCGGGTTGGGTTACCTCTGTCAGAATAGAGGGCCGTCAAGCCACACACCGACGAATATCGACCGACGATAAAGAACGCCTAAGGAAGCTCTGATTTATTCGCCAATTGCGCGATAATACGCGGCATGGATTTTCCACGTCCGCACGAGAAGAACAATGCGCCAACAGACCTTCGCCGATGCCAGCTTCAAGCCCTATCGCAAGACGACCCGCCGCGAGGCGTTTCTCACGGAGATGGATCGCGTGGTGCCATGGGCGGCGCTCTGTGCGCTGATCGCGCCGGTCTACCCAAAGCCGGCGGGCGCGGGCCGTCCGCCGGTGGGGCTGGAGCGGATGGCGGCGGATCTATTTTCTCCAGCACTGGTTCACCCTCTCCGACCCGGCCGTGGAGGAGGCGCTCTACGACTCGCGGGCGATGCGCGCCTTTGTCGGCATTGACCTGGGGCGCGAACCGGTGCCCGATGAGACGACGGTCTGCAAGTTCCGCCACCTGCTCGAAGCCCATGAGCTCGGCACGCGGCTCTTCGAGTGCGTCGCCTCTCACCTGCAGGCACGGGGCCTGCGCATCGGCACCGGCACCATCGTCGACGCGACGATCATCAGCGCGCCGAGCTCGACCAAAAACCGCGACAAGAGCCGGGACCCGGAGATGCACCAGACGAAGAAGGGCAACCAGTGGTTCTTCGGGATGAAGGCGCACATCGGGGTGGACTCCCGCACCAAGCTCATCCACACGGTCGTCGCCACGCCGGCCAATACCGCCGATTCCACCGTATTGCCGGATCTGCTGCACGGCGAGGAGACGCGCGTGTGGGGCGATCAGGCCTACCGCGGCCAGCGCGAGGTGATCCGTGAGCACGCGCCGCATGCAAAGGATTTCACGAACCGACGGTATCGGCATCGGGGCGTGGTCGATGAAGCCGAGCGCGCGCGCAACCGCACCAAATCGAGTGTGCGGGCGAAGGTCGAGCCCCCCTTCCACGTCATCAAACGGGTGTTCGGGTTCGTGAAGGTGTGCTACCGGGGCCTGGCAAAGAACGCCCAGCGGCTCTTTGTCGCCTGCGCGCTGGCCAATTTGTTTATGGCGCGGCGCCACCTGCTGCGGGCGTAGTGCGCCCGCGGCGCGCCCGCCGCCCCGCCCCGTGGGGTGGCGGGAAGTGAAATCGGCGAGGGCAGCGCTCATGGGCGCACTTTCGGTCATGCCACAATGCGTCCAATGGTAGTCCATGGCCAAAACACCGGATTGATCAGAGCTTCCCTAACACTTAGCTCCACCGGACCTTGACTGGTTAACTCAGCATTAGGACCATTGACATATTAGCTCGTAAGAATGGAATCAGGCCTTGCCTTTTGCCTAGGCAAAAGGCAAGGCCCTACGCTTTGCTTCCCGCGCAACCTGCTTTCCTACTTGCTCACCACATACCAGTTGTCCTAAATGTCATGAGCCAGCCGGTGCTTGGTGACGGAGCGGAACCCGGCGCGGTGCAGGTATTCGCGGGTCTTCTCTTCGCCCCACATCGCGCCGAGGCCTTCGCCGCCTTGCGCTAGCGACACGGTCATGCAGTGCATGCAGGAGATGGTGTAGAGCAGGGTTCCGATGGGGTGTTCCACGTCCTTGTGCACGTGGCTGGTGCCGCTGATGTCCTGCATGAGGTAGACGCCGTCGGGCTTGAGGGTGCGGTGGATGCCCTTGAGCACGTTGAGGGGGCGCGCCTGGTCGTGGATGGCGTCGAAGGTGGTGACGAAGTCGTAGCGTTCGGGCTCGGCGGTCCGGTCGAAGTCGCTCAGGTCGGCGGCGACGTACTCGATGTTGGTCAGCCCGTCCTTGGCGGCCTCTGCGCGCGCGTACGCGATGGCTTCCTCCGATAGGTCGCTGCCGACGAACCGGCTTGCGGGATAGAGGGTCGCCAGGCGATGCAGGATGCGCCCGCGGCCGCAGCCCAGGTCCAGGACGCGGATGCCTTGGGCGAGGCGCCGGGTGAGGCCGGGCACCAGGGGCAGGATGTGGGATTCGAGCGACGAGAGCACCGACTGGCCGCTGTCTTCGGCCATCACCTCGTGAAAGCGCGGATACTTCTCGTAGGGCACGCCGCCACCCCTTCGGAAGCACTCCACGATGTCGTCCTCCACGCCGCCGAGCAGGCCGATGTATTGGGCGAATACCGCGATGTTGTCGGCGGCGGCCGCGCGGGTGAGAGAAGCGGCGTGTTCCGCCGGCAGGGTGTAACGCCGCGTCTCGGGATCGAACTCCACCACCCGCGCCGTCACCAGCGCGCCGAACCATTCGCGCACGTAGCGCTCGTGGAGTCCGGCCCTGGCGGCGATCTGCCCGCTGGTGGCGGGTCCCATCCGGCTCATGGTGTCGAACAGCCCCGTGCGGTGGCCGACGGATACCATCAGGCAGAGCGCGCCGTGATTGAGGGCGGTCAACAGACGGTCGGTGAAAGCGGCGGCGCGGGCCGGGTCGAAGTCGAACTGCTGCATCACGTGGGCCATGACGATTTCCTCCTGAATTGCAGTCCAATCGTGCCGACATGTAGCGCTGCGATGTGCGCTCCTTTGCCGGAGCATGGGGCCCACGTTACGCCTTCCCGCGCGGCTAGACTAAAGTCATTTCGGGCACGAAACGGACGATTCTGCCATGCCGCACACGGATCACCTGCCTGTCGTGGCTTTGCTGGCGGTGCCGGAGTCCACCGCCTCCACGCTCTACGGCATGTACGAAATCCTCGCGTCGGCGGGCCGCGATTGGGACCTGCTGATCAGGGGCGTGCCAGGCGAATCGAAGATCCACTCGGTCATCGTCTCTGCGAACGGAACCCGCCTGCGTGTCTCCAACGGGCTGTGGATCGAGCCGCATTGCACGCTGGCGCACTGCCCGCCGCCCGACGTGGTGGCAATCCCCGATCTCATGGTGGCGCCGGAGGAGGACATCCGCGGCCGTTATCCCGCGGAGATCGCTTGGCTTCGGGAGCGCTATGCCGCGGGGGCGACCCTGGCTTCTTCCTGCTCGGGGGCGCTGATCCTGGCCGAGGCGGGCCTGCTGGACGGCGAGGATGCCACGACCCACTGGGGCTATTGCGAGGCCATGGCCGCGCGCTATCCCGCCACGCGTGTGCATCCGAACCGCGCCCTGGTGATCTCCGGCGCGGGGCAGCGCCTCGTCATGGCGGGTGGCGGGACCTCGTGGCACGACCTGACGCTGTTCCTCATCGCGCGCCTGCTCGGCGCGGAGGAGGCGATGCGTGTCGCGCGGCTGCACCTGCTGGACTGGCACCATGTCGGCCAGCAGCCCTTCGCCACCCTCACGCGCAACCGCCAGGTGCAGGATGCCGTCATCGCGAAATGTCAGGAGTGGATCGCGCAGCACTACGAGCAGGATGCGCCGGTGGCGGCGATGGAGCGCCTGAGCGGGCTTTCCGAGCGCTCCTTCAAGCGGCGCTTTGTGCGCGCCACCGGCATGTCGCCCATGGAATACGTGCACACGCTGCGCCTGGAGGAATCCAAGCAGGTGCTCGAAACCACGGACCTGCCCATCGAAGCGGTGGCGAACGAGGTGGGCTACGAGGACGCGAGCTTCTTCGGGCGGCTGTTTCGGCGCAAGGTCGGCCTCACGCCGGCGCAGTACCGCAAACGCTTCGGCGCCCTGCGCAAGGCCCTGGCGCAGGGAAGCGCAGCGGCCGAACGCCGCTCGACGCTGCAGCGCAGAGCGCCGACGCCTGTTACGCGCGCCCGGCGCGGCGACACGCTGCACGCACAAACGGCCCGCTGAATCGCCGCCAGTTCCAGCAAGCCTGACCTGACGAACGGAAAAGCGTCATGGCGGTACAGGTCGTACGGTTCCTTGCCCTGCTGTTCACCGCGCTCACCCTGGCGCCCGCGCTTGCTCATCTGCTGGAGCTGCCCAACAAGATCGGCCTGTCCCGCGACGCCTACCTCACGGTGCAGCAAGTCTACCGCGGCTGGGCGCTGCTCGGGATCGTGGTGGCCGGCGCGCTGCTGTCGACCCTGACGCTGGCGGTCATGGTGCACAGGCGCCCGAAGCCGTTTGTCCTGACCTTGATCGCCTTCCTGTGCCTCGTGGGCACGCATGTGGTGTTCTGGACGTTTACCTTCCCCGCCAACCAGGCGACCGAAAACTGGACGATGCTGCCCGCGAACTGGCAGCAGTTGCGCGCGCAATGGGAGTATTCCCACGCCGCCGGGGCGGTGCTGAACCTGATCGCCCTCGGGGCATTGATCCTGTCTGTGCTCGTGCCGGACGAATGAACTCGCCCGGGTTGCGTTGCCCGCCATGTTCCTGCCCGGAAACGGTGCCCGCGGCGGCGGCGCTTCCTCCGCATCGACCCGGACGAAATCGAAGGCCTGGGACACGGCACGTTAACGCCACTGCACCCCTGGGCTAAACTCTTGGCTTTGATTTCATCACCGGCCGACATCCGGTGATCCAGATCGGCAGAGGGGACGTCCGGTGGGTAATTCGTTACGGGACCAGCTTCTCAAGGCGGGGCTGGTAGACAAACAGAAGCTCAAACAAGTAGAGCGCGAGAAGCATAAACAGGCGCGTCAGCGGCGCAGCGGCGGCGCGGCGGCGAACGCCGGCAAGCAGCAGGCGGACCGCGCGCTGGCCGAGAAGGCGGCGCGGGACCGGGAACTCAACCGCCAGCGGGCGGCGCAGGCGGAGCGCAAGGCGATCGAGGCGCAGATCCGGCAACTGATCGAGGCGAACCGCCTGCCGAAGAACGACGGCGACATCGCCTACAATTTCCTGGACGGCACCAAAGTACGGCGGCTCTACGTCACAGCGGCGACCCACCAGCAACTCGTCCACGGCAAGCTCGCCATCGCCAAACTCAACGGGCGCTACGACATCGTGCCCAAGGACGTGGCCGACAAGATCCGGCAACGCGATGCGGCCTATGTGGTGGAAAGGCAGGGGCAGGGGCAGGAGCCGCAGCCGCCGGACGAGAACGACCCTTACGCGGAC
>JBAYZB010000090.1:0-11812 GCA_041672765.1 Gammaproteobacteria bacterium
CGCTTTGAAATCGCGGATAAAAGGACTGCTTGCTTGTTTAATGCTGAACCATTCATCTTGTTGCTTTTCCAACAAAGGTACCAGCAGTGATTTAGGCTGGCAATATGCTCATAGCCGAAGGCTTACATAACTGACAAGTAAAATGAAAATATTGAAAAATATGGAGCCGAATACCATTTAAACGGGGTGTTACCGAAAAACCTTACGAGTAGGATTTAACAAATCAAAGGATTTAAAATGGAACAAGAATCAAAACTTTACATTTCAGCATCTATTGCTGACGACTTACCTTCAATGGTAAAAAATGAATTGGCGAAAATGCCAGCTCAGAAACAAGAAGAATTTGTCGAAGAATACAAAAGAAAAGCAAAATCTCTTGGTATCGCTTACCTATTTTTGATAATCGTATTAGCAATGCATTACGGATACCTAAGAAAATGGGGACTTCAAGTAGTTTTTTGGTTGACAGGTGGCGGATTTTTTATTTGGTGGTTGATTGACCTGTTCAGACTTCCAGGTCTTGTGAAGAATTATAATAAAGACATTGCTACAGACACAATGCGGAATTTGAAAGCAATGTCGAGCTAAGTTGAAAAATGAAAAACGTGCTACAACATTGTATAAGCGTAATGCGGGGTGAATTGCAGAAATTAAGCATTTTTCCAATAATAAACATTAGTGCGGGTTGACAGTGAATTTCTCTGAAAACCCGCACTACGCTTATACTTGACCGTTATAGCCAATGTTGAAATGAAGCAACCGAATAAATCATAGAGAAATAAATACAAATCAGTTTAAAATTAACCAATTAAGTGAAAAACTATGGAAAAAATAAACCAATTAGAGAATGCAATTAAAGAATTTGATTCTAAGTATGTTTTAGAAAAAAGTAAAAATATCAGTGTTTTGAATGAAATAACTGAAAAACAAATTCATTTTCATACAAGTAAGTTGCATTTAAATCTGGACAAAGACGAAAAACCAATTGTCTTAGTAAATACAAAAAAAGGTGTAAGACTGTATGGTTTTTCTGGATTCGTCCTGACAAATAAAAAAATTCACTTCTCTCTTACAAAAAGATTCTTTCTTGCAAGCTTCTTGCCGTTAAGTGAAAAACCAAGAAAACTCAATCTTGAATCAATTGACTCATTTCAAATAGGAGAACATGATTCATGTTTTGGGTCAACTTATGTTGGTCATGATTTAGTTGTGAATGAAAAACCTTTAGGATTGGTTCGATTAGGTTTTGGGCTTATGTACGATGAAGAAGCATTGGTCTATATAAATGAATTATCAAAATTTCTTTTTGAAAACGGATTTTTGAAATCTACTCCCAAGGAATACAAGTGGCAATAATTCAACATAAATAGCATAAAAATGGAATTTGAAGAATTATCAAAGAAATTAGAAGACAGAAATTTTAAATTTCAGAGTCTTGATTATTTGTACCACCATTGTAAAAATTCATATCCGTTACAGAAAGAAATGGATTTTGATAATTTTTACTTTGTTATCGAATCTAAAGGATTAACTGTAAAAGTAATAGGCGTATTAAGCGGCTTTGAGAAAGAACTCAATTTTGCTGATAAAAACGATAATTGGTGGTTCTTGAGATTATCCGAACAAATTTTAAATAAACTTTATTCAAAAAAATAAAACTATGAAAAATCCTCTTTTAATAACAATTATGTTTTTTTGCATCTCGTTACTAATGAGTTGCGACAATACAGATTCCAAATACTCTAAAATGATTATTGGGAAATATTATTCCATTGAATACATTGAAGACCTCGACATAGATGAAGATATCCCAGTGTCCATGACAATAGAAAGTGAAGAAGAATTCTTTCAAAATGGAAATTCAATTGAGCAAGGCACACTAAAATTTTCGATTTTTAATTCAGAGGGTAGTGACATAATTATTGTGTACGACTTGAAACCTAGCACAAGTAAATGGGAAATTAAAAATTCAATGTTATCCTATACTTTCGATAACGTTGACATACCTTTGGAATTCAAATATACTAATGCAAGTAACTATTCAGAGAAAGAAGCTGTTAAATATTTTAGAGAGTTTATCGAAAATGACTTGACAGATATGCTTAAACAATTTTTGATTGAAGAAGGAGAAAAACCATGCAAAATAATTGAGCTAAACGAAAAAAGACTGGTAACTGAAGATAATGACGGAGAACAAACAATTCAGAAAAGAATAACTAACTCAAATGACGACAACGATGAAACTAACCCAGAAATAAACAGTGGTGATATTTATGATATCGGAACTAAAATAGCAGAAGGTGTAGGAACAAGCATTGTTGCAGGATTAGCATTAGTTGACGCTGAATTAACTTATGATATTGAAACATCAAATGACAAATTTTCTGCCGATGGATACACATGGTCCATTATTGATGTTGTAATTCCAATTGAAAGTGAAAAACTGAGCAATCCAAAAATAACTTTTGTCTTGTTTTTAGAACTGGAAAAGTCACAAGGAATTGTTGTTGGAACAGTTAAAAATATAAAAGTAGATGGTTCTTCCGAACCTTCTCTTGAAATTATGAATAACACAATGTACATTGAAACAGAGGAAGGGACTGAACAAGTCCAAATGGTTGATGGAGAGTTATATTTTGTTGACAGGAATAGCATAGAAAATTCAAATTCTACGGGTTCTTCTGCAGCACATGATAATAATATTTCTATTGAAAATTTTCCATTAGACTTTATTGAGTTTATAAACAAATTCTCTTCAAATTCGTCATTCCAACTTGAACATATTAAATTTCCACTATCGAATTTCGGACTTGATAAACCAGCACCATCAAAAGATGAATGGAAATTTATGAGTAACAATGAAATCTTTGAAGGTTCTAGAAAAACCCAGGACAACTATGAAGTTGTTGGGCGATTTGAGAAGGAAGAAAATAATAAAATCAGTTATAGTTTAGGATATCCAGAATCAGATAATATTTATTACATGATTTTTGAAAAGTTGAATCAAGATTGGTATTTAGTTGAATATCTGGATGAAAACATGAACGATTTTTAAACCAGAACAAGAAAAAACACAGGCTATAACACGGTACATATTGCAGGGCGGGGTTCGGTGGTTCGCCAACTGCGGATTCCCGTTTCGCCGTTCCGTCCTGCCGGACAGGAACGCTCTCCGAAATCCGCCCCGACAACATGTACCAACCGTTAGCATTCAGTGGAAGAAAACCAAGCAACAGCATTGAAACATTAACAATGAACAGATAAATAAAATGATTAATAAGCAATAAAAAAGGAGGAAACAAAATGAGACACAAGCGATTAAAATTAAGTGCAGTACTCTTGTTAGGACTTGGACTGACAGGACTACAAGCACAAACAAGCGTTAACGCCACAGGCGGAGATGCTTCGGGCAGCGGAGGCTCGGTGAGCTATTCCGTTGGACAGGTTGCGTATCAAACCCATACCCGAACAAGCGGTTCGGTGTCGGAAGGTGTACAACAACCATTCGAAATTTCGGTAGTAACAGGAATTGAAGAAGCCAAAGGCATAAACCTTTCGGTTTCGGCTTATCCCAACCCGACTACCGATTATCTTACATTGAGTATTAGTGAATTTGAAATTTCAAATTTAACTTATCAACTGTATGATATAAGTGGAAAACTTTTACAAAGCGAAAAAATCACTGGCAACCAAACAAACATTGTTATGAGCAATCTTGTACCTGCCAACTATTTTGTAAAGGTAATTGCAGGCAATCAATTAATTAAAGAGTTTAAAATCATTAAAAATTAAGGAGGACACAGCAATGAGAAAATTATTTACAATTTTAGTAGCCGTTCTGCTAACGGCAACAGTTTGGGCACAAAGTCCCGAAAAAATGAGCTATCAGGCAGTAATTCGTGATGCAAGTGATAATTTGATAACCGACACACAAATTGGAATGCAAATCAGCATTTTACAAGGTTCTGCAAGCGGAACGGCAGTTTATGTTGAAACACAGGTGCCAACCACCAATGCCAATGGTTTGGTAAGTTTAGAAATAGGTGCAGGAACAGTTGAAAGTGGAGATTTTGCCACCATAGACTGGGCAAACGGTCCTTATTTCATTAAAACTGAAACAGCAGTTGAAGCACCATTAACAACCTATACCATTACAGGAACAAGCCAGTTGTTAAGTGTGCCTTATGCTTTGCATGCTAAAACTGCTGAAACAGTAACAGGTGGAATTACTGAAACCGACCCTGTTTATTCAGCATGGGATAAAACAACAGGCATTTCAATAACCGAGAGCCAGATCAGCGACTTAGGTAATTATATTGAAACCGAGACCGACCCCAGCGTTCCCATCGGTACCCAAATTGGCGAAATGCAATACTGGAACGGCACAGCATGGGTAACTGTTGCAGCAACCGAAAACGAAGGAGCAACGCTACAAATGATAGGTGGCATACCAACATGGGTAGGAGGAACTCCACCAACACCAAACGTAACCAACCCAACCACCGGTGAAATTTGGATGGACCGCAATCTTGGTGCTTCGCAAGTAGCAACAAGCAGTACAGACGCTAATGCTTACGGCGACCTGTATCAGTGGGGGCGTGCTGCCGACGGACACGAAAGCAGAACATCGGCTACAACTTCTACCAATGCCACCTCCGCTGTACCCAATGATGGTAATGCTTGGGATGGTTTCTTTATAACCGAAGGAAGTTCTCCTTATGATTGGCTCACCCCACAGGATGATAATCTTTGGCAAGGCGTAAGCGGAACTAACAATCCTTGCCCAAGCGGTTACCGACTGCCAACAGAAGCCGAATGGGAAGCCGAGCGTACAAGTTGGAGCAGCAATAACGCAGCCGGAGCTTTTGCCTCTCCGCTTAAATTGCCCGTGGCAGGCGGCCGCGGCGACAGCGATGGTTCGCTCAACTCTGTGGGTTCCGGCGGCAGCTATTGGTCGAGTACCGTAGATGGTACCAATTCGCGGCGCTTGGGCTTCTACAGCAGCGGTGCCCGCATGACCAGCTACAGCCGGGCGGGCGGATTCTCTGTGCGTTGCCTTAAGGATTGACACTTTGATTTATTTGATAATTTGACACTTTACCATGCCATCCCTTTAGGGTGGCATGGTTTAAATACCGCCTTTGGCGGTCGAAAATATTTTTTTATATGACAATAACAGAAAAAGTTAAGCAGGCAGCAACCAACAATATTTGTACTCTTTACAAAGAGGGAATATTTTACAAATGCTACAACGAGGATGCTATGGTTTTTGTGCAAAAGGTAAAGGAGTATAAAGTAAATTTAAAATTTATAAAAAGTGTGGGGGACGATGTGCTGAGTTTGGGTTTCCCAATAAGCGAAACAGAAAAAGGTAATTTGAGTTTTGAAAATATTTCTGAGAGAATTGGAGCAAAGGTTTTTGAAGATAACAAAGGATATATAGTTTTTTCGCTTAACGATATTAGTCTAAAAAAGGATTATGCAATATGGAAAAATAGCATACAAGCAGAAGTTGTTGAAACTGTAAAAGAGCCGACTATTTTATATCAGCATCAATCCGGCACAAAAGAAATAATATCAATGATAAAAAACTTTGACTTGGCAAATAGCACGCCTATGCAAGGCTTAAGCTTTATACAACAGCTTAAATTAGAAGCTCAAAAAATAGGTGAATATAATGGAAACATTTGAGCATCTGCTTTATCAATTGCACCTGTCGTATTTGCATGCCCGCAAAAACAAGCGTAATACGAATAACCAACTGCGGTTCGAGATGTACCAGGAAGAAGGGCTTATGCAATTGGCAAAAGCAATATACGAGCGAAAATACACCCCAAAACCTTGTATTGCTTTTATTATCCATAAACCTGTTATGCGAGAAATTTTTGCAGCCGATTTTACCGACCGTATTGTTCATCATTTGTTATACCGTTGCCTATATCCGATAATCGACCGCAAACTAATAAACGATACATATAGTTGCCGTGTGGGGAAAGGCACATTGTATGGCATAAACAGGGTAAGTAAACTTATTCGTTCATGCAGCAACAATTACAGTAAAGACACTTATATTTTAAAATTAGATATTCAGGCGTATTTCATGAACATGCAACATCAAATTATTTTTGATAAAGTACTTGCCATGTTGCCTGACAAAAAACAAAATTATTTGGGTATAAGTAAGGAAACAGTATTGTATTTGCTACGGCAAACTATATTTAACCCTGTAAAAGAAAACTGCCGCATTAAAGGCAGTCGAATGGACTGGGATGGTCTGCCAGCAAGTAAGAGTTTATTCCACTATCCGAATACAACAGGCTTACCAATCGGCAACCTTACTTCGCAAGTTTTTGGAAATGTTTACATGAACGATTTTGACCATTTGGTGAAAAAAGAATTAGGGATAAAGTATTACGGTCGTTATGTAGATGATATGGTATTTGTTAACAACGACAAAAATTATTTGCAATCCATAATTCCAAAACTTTCAGACTTTTTACTTTCAACTTTGAAACTAACCATCCATCCAAACAAAATAGTTTTAGTAAATGCGAATGAAGGCATACAGTTTTTAGGACAAATCATAAAACCTTACCGAAATTATGTAAGCAACCGCACAAAAAACAATTTTTATCAGGCAATACAAAAAATCAACAAAACTATGGCAGAAGTTCCTGAATTTAGCTGGCAACAATTATGTGATATAAGAGCTATTTTAAACTCATATTTGGGAATATTACAACATGCAGCCACATTTAATTTGCGAAAAAATATGATGAGCAGACTTATCGGGCGATTCTATGATTTTTTCTTTGTTTCAAAAAAATTAGATAAAGTAATAATTAACGAAGATTTTTGGTTATGGCACTTTTCTCCGAGTTACCGGTTTATAAATTAGGGTATGATTTGCTTATTGCAATATATGACAGGACAAAACTATTCAACCGGGAGCATAAATACACTTTGGGCGAAAAACTAAAAAATGAAACATTAGAACTACTAATCAACATATACAAGGCGAATAAAAGCAAACAGGCAACTCGCTTGCAATACATCGAAACGGCAAGGCAAAATATAGAAGTTGTCCGTTTGTTGCTTCGAGTTACAAAAGATTTAAAAATAATAGGAATCAAGGGTCATGTGGCTTTGAACGTGCAGGTAGAAGAATTGTCGAAACAACTTTCTTCATGGCAAAAATATACTGCCGGAGCTCATGCTAAAGGACAGGTAAACAAGTAGTATGGGGAGTGCAGCAAATAATCCTAACATATCGTTCCGCTTATTGCGGAATACAAGCGCAAGCAGTTTCAAAACGATGCGTTGTTTTGAAATGTGTAAAAGATATGTTTTATTGCCCGTGGCAGGCAACCGCAACAACAGCAATGGTTCGCTCAACAATGTGGGTTCCAACGGCAACTATTGGTCAAGTACCGTAGATGGTACCAATTCGCGGAACTTGAACTTCAACAGCAGCAATGCCAACATGAACAGCAACAACCGGGCGAACGGAAACTCTGTGCGTTGCCTTAAGGATTGTAATACTTTGCATGATTCAACCAAGGCTCTTGATTCTTTTAATACTAATAGAAAACAATTGTTATGAAAAAAATAATTACAATCACTATTTTAATACTTGTTTCTGTTTTTGTATATTCACAAAATACTATTACAGGAACATTTCTCGGTCTTAACAATCAACAAATTAAACTTATTGGGTTTAATGGGTTTAATACTTATGTTATTGACAGCGTTCAAGCCAACGAAAAAGGTGAATTTAAACTTGCTTACAGTAAAACTGATTATGGCATGGGCTATTTATCAGCAGCAGACAATAAACCGTATTTTATTGTTCTTAGCGCAACCGATATAAAACTTATAGGAGAAACATTTATTTTACCGGAAACAATTAAGATTTTAGAAGGTGTAGAAAATCAACTTTTTGCACAATATGCTACCGAGCATCCACGCAGAGAGCAGACATTAAGTGCTTGGGTTTACTTAGAAAAAATATATACTCTTGATTCCCTTTTTGCAGTGCAAGAAGACCCAAAACAAGCAATTGCCAAGGAAAAGCAACGAATTACAACCGAAGACAGCCTGTTTTTAGCCGAATTACCCGAAAAATCCTATGTAAGCTATTATTTGCCGCTTCGCAAATTGGTAAGTTCAGTTTCTACCATTGCACAATATAGAACAGAGGAAATTCCCGCTACCATTGCATCATTCCGAAAAATAGATTATAAGGACACTCGTTTGCAAAAAAGCGGTTTACTTGGTAATGTTATCGAAAGTCATTTTTGGTTGATAGAAAACAGCGGTCGTTCATTGGATTCGGTTTATATCGAAATGCAGATTTCCATTGACCGCATGCTTGAAAATTTAATGGCAGACGAGCAAAAACTGAATGAAATTACCAAACATTTGTTTAAGTTTTTGGAACAACGCAGTTTGTTTCCTGCATCTGAATACCTGGCTATAAAACTGCTCAACGAAAAATCCTGTACCATAAACAATTATTTTGCTGCTCAATTGGAAAGCTACCGAGCTATGAAAAAGGGAAACATTGCACCCGATTTTGATTTCAAAAAAGATATAATTGCTCCCGGCTATAAAGCTACCAAACTACCCCAAAAACTTTCTGATATAGAAAGCAAATATACCGTAGTGGTTTTCGGAGCAAGTTGGTGTCCGCAATGTCCGCAAGAACTTTCCAAAATTTCAGGACTTTACAAAAAATGGAAAGAACAAGATGTTGAGGTGGTATTTGTATCGCTTGACGAAGATGAACAAACATTTAACAGTTTTGCCGGAGTATTTCCTTTTATCAGCACTTGCGATTACAAAAAGTGGGACAGCCCAATTGTACAAAGCTTTCATGTATTCGCCACACCGACCATATATTTGCTTGATGATAAAAGAGAAATTTTGCTTCGACCAAATTCGGTTAGTCAATTAGACTCTTGGGTAGATTGGTATTTGGTGCAAGGGAATAAATAATTTGAAATGAAAACAAAAACAGTATGACAATAACCACCGAAATGCTAACACGCAATATAGCAAAAAGCGGAGAAGTGCTTAATTGGGCAGGATTTAGCCCGTTTCAACTTCATCTCGGTTTGCTAGTGAATCGCTCGCAATCCGCTTCATGCCATATTGCCATCCGTTATAAGCAAGTCAAGGAAGAACCGAACAAATTCAATAATGTCTAACTAAAATTTAAAAACATGAGTACAATTAGCGAAGAAAAAATGAAAAGAATTTCAGTTGAAATTTTTGATGTTTCAAAATCCTTTCCAGGGAAAATAGAAGTAAAACAGATACAAGAACCTGTTTCTAAAGACGAAATTATGAGTGATTTTGACTGCGTATTTGAAGCGGAATATTCTATTGATGACCAAATGGTTATCGAAAAAATCAAAGAAATAGTTAAGCGAAGTTATAATAGTAATATTATTGTTATCGCAAATATGTTTGATATGAGATACGAATTGTATTCCTTAAGTGAATCAAATTATTCCGCATCCTCATCAACTTCATCCAGTTCAAAATCAACAAGTAACAGTGGTTGTTTCATAGCAACGGCTGTTTACGGTTCTCCCTATGCCAATGAAGTTATCCTTCTTAAAGAGTTTAGAGATAACTGGTTGTTGAACTTTAAATTAGGGAAGTTGTTCGTGGCTTTCTATTATTGGATTTCGCCTCCAATAGCAAATCAGATTGCTAAAAGCAATTCATTAAAAGCAATTACAAAATCTGCTTTAGTAATACCTTTGATAAAAATTGCTACCTATTTAAAAAGAAAGGAAAATTAATTATGTCAACAATTAAATCTGGCGATCGCTGTGCCGATTGCTCACACTGCAAAGTTTGGTCAAGTGACCATAAAAAGGCAAGTTGTACACTTTATACAAGTGACCAGGGTTTTCATCCTGACAGACCTGTACCAAGTAAGTGTGTGAACAAAGTAACTCGCAAATATTAACATTTTAATTCTTTTAAAATGAGCACATACAAAGTAAACCAGCTTAAAATTCACATGACTCCAAAAGCAGAAACTTTGTTAAAGTTTCCCAGCATAGCTCATGTTGAATTTTCTTTCCCAAAAACCATCAAGACAATCCTTTTTATTCATTGCAATAAGTTGGGTTATGATGAATATGAAGCATGTGGGAGGCTTTATGCGTCTGATAATCCACAGGCAACTGGGGAAGATCATATTGGGAAACTCTTTATTCGCTTCGAAGGCAGCTACGAAGGGAAAAAGTACAAAACTACGGTTGAGCAGTTAGAGTATCATTCCGATGGTTCTTTTACCATTATTACTGAGGATGGTGTAAGAAATCATATTAAAAAATCATTTTAGTTGGTTCTACTGCAAATTTCGTGGAAGGATTGTTTGTAAAACCTCATATTTAATTGGTATAAAGGATTTTGAGGTATTATTTATGTCTTTAGCCTATTATGCTTATAAGTATTTGACTATGAATATTAAACGTGCTTTTTGGATCGAACTCTCCACTAAGTTTGCAGTAGAACCTTTTAGTTTAACCTATGGATACGACATCAAATTGCCCATTATGCAATTACCCTATTGACCCAACTGATATTTCCGTCACTTGTAATCATTGTGGTAATGTTAATGAACATCACAACGTTATGTTCCAATGTGGTTTTTGCCAAACTGACCTTGAAAAAGTCGTTTGCCCTAATTGCCACAAAGAATTTACAGGCATGTTGCTTTTAGGTAGTTATACTTATAAACTTAAAGGCATTGAATCTTTTAACATACCACCAGTAGATAATAACGATGCTGCACTTTTCTTGCGGAAAATTACAGGTTAAGAAGAATTTGATTTTAGGTGGGATAAGAAGCCAAAGTCAATGATGATTTATGAGCTTAATTATTCTCCATCCGGACAAAGTTCTGCAAAAGGTATGTTGCTCTCTGTAAGTATTGATTTATGGAAGCATCTATTAGAGAGTGGCGAATTTAACACAATGGAACAGTACTTAAAAAAATATGTTATTGGAAGTATATCAGTCGAATATGAAAATTCTTCTCCAATTAAAGTAAATGCCCAACCATTACAACTTTAATTTTCAAACTTAACTTTTAAAATTATGAGCGATTATAGTAGTTGTCCAAATTGTGGACGTAAAGCTGAAAAATCTTCTTCATCGAACTATTTTCCAGTACATACCTGCCGTAAATGTGGCAAGAAATATTGTAGCAATTGCGGAGACGGAAATGGAAATGTTTGCCCAAAATGTGGTTCAAAGGAATACTCTGATTATGATAAGGTCTATTCAAGATAATTGGGCATGGGCTTAATTTACAATGAACATTTTGGAGGTTCTTGTGTCGGTCGCATTGACAATTCAGGTAATGTATATACTGGCACATTTGGTGGCACTTATAAAGGCAGTGTGGATTCTAATGGTTATGTTTATGCCCCTGGATTATTGTCAAAAGGCTCAATTGTTGGACGAATAAATTCAGATGGTCGGGTGTTTACTAATTCATTCGGAGGTGACTATATTGGTAGAGTTGACACATCCGGTAATGTTTATGACAATAGCGGACTTTTCGGGGGTTCAATTATTGGAAGGGCTGAACATCCGAAACGATTAGAAGGTGGTGCAGCTTATTTATTGTTACTGAAATGAAGAAAAAGAATGACTATGCTTATAACAAAGTGTAGCAGCAATAAGGGTTTCAGTGGTATTTGAAGCATTATGCCCCGCTCAAACTTCGGTGTATTTGGACAGGAAAGTACCCCGCAATCCCTTACTGCTGCTACACTCAACCGTT
>JBAYZB010000091.1:0-11682 GCA_041672765.1 Gammaproteobacteria bacterium
CCGCCTCTCGTTTGAACTCAGTTGAAAAACTTCTTCTTGCCATCTGAACACCTCGGTTTCGGGCAGGTTAACACCCTATCTCGGTGTCCAGGAGCATTAGGCCACATCAATAGAGAGCCCATTGGATTTTTGGCGATTACCATCTCGTACAGTTTGCGGGCTAATATGAGTCTTAGCTTCCGTGTCTCAGTAAGCGGGATACCGTACCAATCTATCTCAGTTCGCTCCTGTACTCTCACCTTCGTCAAATAGCGAGCGCTGTCCGGCATCCGGCTGCCGCCATTGATAACGCACGGGCCGGAGAAATTTTTCTGCTACCCCTTCCTCCACGGCGCGCTTAAGCCACTCGTTGAGCTGCGACTTGCTTAGGTCAAACCGCTCCCCTAAAACTTGTGGCTCAAGCGGACCCTCGTGCGTAACCTCTTTAAAGCGGATGAGAAAATAGTCGTAGAACGATGTGGGTAGCGGCACAAACTTATCAACTTCCAGCACCGCAAGCTCCTGCTCTGCAGACGATCCAGTTGAAGCGATAGCTTCAGGTTGTATATCCAGTTCGCTATTAACTGCATCGTCCTGTACCTGAGCAAACAATGTCGGCGCCTTGGAAACGCTACTGACAGGCGGATTTTCGAAAAGCGCCGAGACCTCTAACGCACCTTCGGGTAGCCAGTGTGCACCGTTGCAGACCAGTGCGGCGTTACCCGAGTCCTTATTTGGATGGGATTTGACCCAGAGCGGAACCCAGCGCTCCTTGAGATTCTCCATCGCGCCACTCCAGGTTCCCCCCTTGCCGCGACTAGTTGCCACCACAATGGCGGCATCCGCCAGGCAATAGATGTATTTGTTGCGGGCCATGGCGTTGCCCACATTGAAACCGGCCTCCGGATTGAACGGGGAGATGAGCACGAGGTTGTTGGCCATCAGCGCCCTGCGGTACTTGCCGCTGGTGGCGGCGCGCAGGAGGCTGTCGGCGAGCACGCCCACTGCGGTTCCGTCATGGTCCAGAGCGCCGAGCATGGCCGCCTCGTCCACGCCGCGGGCGCCACCGGAGACGACGGAATAGCCCTGCATGGCCACGCTCCTGCCGAGTTCGCGGGTATAGGCAAGATCGGACTCGGTGGTGTCCCGTGAACCGATGATGGCAACACCGCCCTGGTTGAGCAGGCTTTTATTGCCGCAGCCGAACAGTACAGGCGGCGAGCCGGTCTTGAGCCTCTGTTTGAGTCGGGACGGGTACCCGGCATCCGAGCGGGTCATCACCCATAACCCGGCGCGCTCCCATTTTTCCAGTGCCAGCCCCAGCGCACCAGCACGTCCCAACAGATGCCGGATCCGTTCCGCAGTGATCTTGGCATCCTGCCAGTTGGCGAGCATCCGGTTCACATCACCTGTCAACAGCGCCTCGGGCAGAATCCCTTGTTCTTTCAGCCAGAGGGCGAAGCGCCCCCATTCGGTAGGTGTCAACGGCTGCGGATCGCCGTTTGCCGGTTTAGTAAACCATGCGGTCAGTAACAGTACCGCTTGGGTATGCTTGGTGATATTCATCGAGTCTCAGTCCCCGGTACTCGTCGACGCCAGCGCCAACGGATACACCACACCGCTACCGGCCTGTCGGAGCAAGGCAGCCACCACGGTCAATGTCCAGGCGGAGTCGACAATGTCGTCCACCAACAGAACTGGACCATAGGGCAGGTGCCCCGAAATGGCGAACACGCCATCAAGGTTACGGCATTGATGATAGCGGTTACGCTGTAATTTTTATGGCTCGTTGTCCCTTACCTTATGCACGGCATCCACGAAGGGCAGGCCCAGGCGTTGCGCGAGCCGACGTGCGAAGCCCGGCACCAGTTCCGGATGCCGGTTTGATGGGATACAGGCCACCCAAACCGGAGCAGGATTCGGCTGCCAGCGGGCAACGATCATCTCAACCACAGCAGAAACGAGTTCGTCCCGGAAATAACCATTGTGCTTATCCTCAGCAACGATACGACCCCAACCGGCATCGCCCCAACGCGACAAGACACGCCCCGTCTCGGCACGCCACTCGGCCGGCAAGTTGCCCCGGAAGCCGTAGCTGGCAAATGCGCCGGTCGCAACCTGCTTATTGCACTCCAAAGGAAATTCCGAATGCTTGAGGTAGCGAGCCGCAGCCACGGCAAGCTCATGACTCACCGTTTCCGACACGATCGGTCTACCAAGGCATTTGGCACACTTGCCGCAGGGCTGCGGGGCGGCATCGTCCAGGGCATGGGCCAGAAAAAGCATCAGGCAGTCATCCGTATCGGCATAGGCCAGGATTTCTTTCCATTCCTCCGCGCGCTGATAAATGAGTCGCTGGATCTTCGTATGATCCATCCGCCAGGTGACAGGTGTGCACGACCAAGTTGAGCCTTGCTTGATCACGGGGGAAGGATTTTCCACGGAGAGGTATTTCAGCACCTTCTGGATCTGGCCATGGCGCAGGTTAACAGCCGCTTCCAACTGCCGCTCGGTAAGTCCATCATCGCTTTCTGACAGCGCCTCCAGGATCGCATTCACGTCGCGCTCATCTGGAAACGCGGTGGTGCGGAAATATTCTTGGATATCTTCATCCTCACCCCCAACCATCAGCACGCCCACCGCATGATCGATGGCGCGCCCGGCCCGACCAACCTGCTGATAGTACGCAACAATAGAGCCCGGCGCCTGGTAGTGAATAACAAAGCTAAGATCAGGCTTGTCATACCCCATTCCCAGCGCGGTCGTCGCAACCAACGCCTTGATACGGTTTGACAGTAACAGGTCTTCCAGATGTTGACGGTAGGCATCGGAACTCGCGAATCCTTCAGCCTCGACACCGCTATAGTAAGCACGGGAATCAATGCCATTGCTGTTCAGCCATTCAGCTACCTGTTCGGCATCCCGCTTGGTAAGCGTATAGACGATCCCGGTGCCGGGGAGGTTTGGAAGATGCTCCGCCAACCAGGCTAGCCTTGCGGCCTGATCCCGCATTCGCAGCGTCTGCAGCGCAAGGCTTTCCCGCATCAGCGAACCGCGCTGGATGGCGATATTTCCCAACTGCACCTGGATATCTTCAATTACACGATTATTGGCAGTAGCGGTCGTCCCCAGAACAGGCATATTGGCCGGCATGCGGCGGAGCACATTTACGAGCCGCCGATAATCCGGGCGAAAATCATGTCCCCAGTCTGAAATACAGTGGGCTTCATCTACCACCAGCAGCCCAATCCGATTGGCTATCGGCAGCAGGACAGTCTCGACAAATTCGTCATTGGCCAACCGCTCCGGCGAGATCAGGAGGGCGTCGACCTCATTGCTCTGGATACGAGCAATGATCGCAGGCCAGTCGTCTCGATTAGTGGAGTTGATGGTCATGGCTTGAATATTGAGACGCTGAGCCGCCTCGATCTGATTCCGCATTAATGCCAACAGAGGAGACACTATCAGCGTCGAGCCCGCTCCCCGATCACGCAGGATTCGCGTGGCGATGAAATAAACGGCACTCTTACCCCAACCGGTACGCTGGACCACCAGCAGCTTCGCCTTCCGGTTAACCAGTGCGTCAATCGCTTCCCACTGGCCGTCGCGAAATTCCGCATTCGGGTCATCCAAAGCCTGTCGCAGCAAGGCAAGAGTCTGTCCTTTTAGCATTGTTCTCTCCTTTACACGCATTCGCTATCAACGATTCCCGTCAGCAAACGGCATGCACGGCAGCGCGGATACGGTCCATAGCGTAGGGCCAATGGATGCGCTCCTGCTCCAGGCGCACGGCCACGCCCCAGCGGTTTTCCTTCAAGCCCTCGAACACCAACCGCTCGGCGGCATCGAGCCTCGGCAGTTCGACAATCTTCGCCGGGCGCCCTTCGTGTCCCCACAGGGCACGGTGGGCCATCAAGGTGTCGGCATCCATGAGCAGAGAACGAGCCTCCGGTAGATACCGGCGCAGGCGATCGAGGATCGCGAAGCCGTGGGTGTCCAGGTCACCCCAATAGTGGCAGGGGAGCGACTTGAGCCAGGGCAGCTCGCCAAAGGGTTCGACGGTGTAACCCCGACCCATGAAGACTACGGCGCCTTCGATGTCTTCAAAGGCAAGGCCTGTTTGCAGATTCTCGACGATGAAGACGCGCCGGACGGGCAGCTCGAGCCGCGCCAGTTCCGCAACCGGGGCCTGGATATCCGACAGACCGCCCAACCGTTGCCGCAGGAGCGGGTCGAGCAGGCGCATCCGCAAGAGTTCCGGCGCGCGACGCAGTCCCGCCAGTGCATACAGATCACCGCCTTCCGTTGCGCCGCGGATGGCGCGCAGCCATTCACCCACCACCTTCTGGCGCGTTTCCAGCCATTTGCTGTCCAGGCCGGGGACGGGGAGCTGGCGCACATAGAATCCCGAGGCCGGGTGCGCCTCCAGCCAATGGAGCAGCGCCACGAGGCGTTCGAAATCGGCGTCTTCCCATTCCGCCAGGACATCGAAGAAGCGCAGGATCACCTCGCCTAGTATCGGCCATACCGCCCTCACTTCTTGGTAGCGGCGTACGGCGCGCGTCCAGGCTTCGCCCTGCCCCAGAAACGCCGCCACCGCATCGGGCGTGGCGAATGTTACGGACTCGGGTAGTCGCTGGGCGCCGAGCACCAGCCAGCGGCGCTCGCTCCAGCAGACCTCGCCCGGGCCGCGCCAGCGCGCCCAGCGCTCCTGCCACGCCTTGACCTGCGCCAGTTGAGCGCGGGCCTGCCGTTCGTTGGGCAGGCCCAGGGGGAGTTTCAGCGGCCACTCGCCCTGGCCCGCCAACCAGTCGCGGCACTGATTGCGAAAGCGGGTACGGAGGCGTTCGCCCACACCTTCCGGGTCAAGCAGGAACGTCTTCGCCATGGGCGTGTGTGGGCAGCCTGAGCCGTTGCTGCTGCGTGTCGTACTCGATGGGCAGGGTGGCAGAGCGCTTGCGGTCGGCGATATCCACGAAGCAGGCGCCGCCGATGAAGGGCTCCAGGGTCATTACCGATTTCAGCGGGGTGGCGACGATCATCTGGAATCCAAACTTTTCGAAGATGCGCATCGCCAACTCGGTGAATTCGTTGTCGGCCTTGCCGAAGGCCTCGTCCAGGACCACCGGCGCGTAGACCGGCAAGCCGCCGTCGGTACCGCCCAGTTGATAACGCAGGGCCGCCGCCAGGCAGGTGGTGGCAAGTTTCTCCCGCTGGCCACCCGACTTGCCAGCGCCGGATCGGTAGATCTCCACCTCGTTGCCCTGGGCATCCAGTTCGCGGCCAATGAACTCCACATGCAAGCGCACATCCAGCACCCGCTCGCGCCACTGCCGGTCCGCGGTTTCCTGGCCGCCCAGCTTGCGCACCAGTTCTCGCAGGATGAGAAACCGCTGCTCCGCCTCGTCCCGATCCATCTGCCAGGCATGGCCCAGCACCTGCTGCACCTGTTCGCGGAACTCGCGCACGTCGGGCAGATAGCGGTCGGTGACCTTGATCTGCAAGTGGGTGCCCGGGTTGAACTCCGCATCGGCCAGTCCGTCGTTGACCAGTTCCATGCGCGCATAGATTTCCTTGCGCGCCTGGGACAGGTGCGCGTTCAGCGCGGCGAGATTCTCCGTGCTCTGCTCCTTGAGCATGTCGAAGAAGCGCTGTTCGTGCCACTGCAGGCCGTCGTGTTCGAGGCGTTGCAGCAGCGCCAGGAAGTCTTGCGCCCCGTCCATCGTCGCAACGAAGTCTGCGCCTTCGCTGGGCCAGTCCCGTTTGAAGTCGGCGAACGCCTGCTCGATCTTCTTGACGCAGGCGGCACGCTGCTCCCGCAGCTCTTTCAACGCCTCATTGATGGAGCGCTCCACCTCGCGCCGCCGTTCGTCGAGGTTCTTGAGCGTCGGTTCGCCCTTGCGCTGGAATCGTTCATTCAGAAGATCATGCTGACGCGGTTCGGGAAGGAGGGCGCTTGCCAATCTCTGCCTGACGTCGTGCAGTTCTTGCATCCATTGTTCCAGATCCTTGGCGATGGTGGCGCGTTCGACCCGCACATCCTGTAGTGTGTCCTGCGCTTTCGTTACAAGCTCGCGCTGTTTCTCTATCCGCTCACCCAGTTCGCGCAACTCGCGATTGCCTTCGCGCAGTTCCCGCAACTGGCGTTCGATGGCCTGAAGGCGATCCAGGCTGCTGCCTACGTCCATCTCGTGCCAGTCGATGTTGACCAAGGTGAGACAGGCCTTGAAGCGTTCCTGTTGCGCCTCCCTGTCGGCCTTGAGCGCGGCGAGCTGCCGGTCCAGTTCCGCCAGTTGCGCGCCCAGTTCCTGGGCACGGCGTACGTAGAGCGCGAGCTTCTCGCGGTTGTCGAAGCCCAGCACCCAGCGGCTGCGGTCGTCGATGCGCCAGCGGTCGTCCTTTTCGTGGCGGTCGAGGCCGTGGCGTGCCTGGCCTTCGCGGGTGAGGGCCTGCGGCTCCTGGCGGAAATCGCGCATGTTGTCCACGCAGGCGTAATCGAAACGTCGCCGAAGCTCCGCTTCCAGCCACGGCCGGAAGGTAGTCTGCTTCAGTTTCAGTTTGTGCAACAGCGACTGCGGACGCGGTGGCGCCCCTACGGCGGGGATGTCGTCCCCCACCAGGTAATACACCAGTCGCTTGCCGAGATGGGTGTCGTTGATGTAGCTGGAGACGGCGGCATAACGCTTTTTATCCACCAACAGCGACAAGGCAAACCCGTGGAGTACGCGCTCGATGGCACCGCGCCATTCGGCTGCGTCATCCTTTACCTGGATCAGCTCACCGACGAAGGGCAGGTCCGCTTCGGCGTAGCCCAGCGCCATGACGATCTCGCGACGAAGTTCCAGCATGTGAGCGGGGATGTTGGACGGTTGGCGCTCCATCTCCTGGATCTCGCGGCGCACCTCGGCGAACTTCTTGTCCACGAGGTTTCGCTGGTCGCGGATGGCGTCGCGGCGCGTGTCCGTCTCCTCCTGTGCGCTGCGCCACGCCTCCACCACGCTGCGCGCTTCGCTGATCCGTTCGCTGAAGACATGAGCATTATCCGGCACGCTCCAGCTCATGGTGCGGCAGATCGCCTCCACTTGCCGGCGGCGTTTGAGGCGTTCGTCCCTTTGTTCCTCGGCCCGGAGCTTCTCGCGCTCCAGCTCTTCGATGCGATGGCCGCCCCGCTCCCGGTGGTGCTCCTCGAGGGCGCGCAGTTCCGCCTGCAGAGTATCGAGCCGTTCCGCCCATTGGCGCTCTTCGCCTTCCAGTCCTTGGTCGCGTGTGGTCAGCTCGTCTATGGTTCGCGTCAGCAGGTCGGTCCGCACGGTGTCGCAATAACCGTCGATTCCTGCCAGCAGCAGGTCCTGCTCCAGAATCTGGCGATCCAGGCCCTGCATCCGCTCGTATTCGGCGCGGGCGGGCCGCAGGGTTTCCACCTGCCGGCGCACCTTGACCACCTCCTGGTGGGCGGCGTCCAGTTCGGCGAACTCGGCCACCAGCCGATCCGCTGCGGCGAAGGTCTCCGGCTCGTCCAGCATGAACTCGCGCAAAAAGCTGTTGAGATCACCCAAGTTCTTGGCGGACTGGGTCTTGTGCAGGAGCTTGAGCGCCATTTCCGATTCGATGCCGAGCAACTGGCGGAACCGCTCACCATAGGGGCGGAAGGTGTCGCCAAAGTGTTCCACATCGTCGAGCCTGTGCTTGAGGGCGCGCACGTCCAGATCAAATTCGCTCAATTCCCGGGCGATGTCGAACGGGCGCTTGGCGATCATGTAATGGCGGCGTACATCCGCGTTGGCCGAGCTATTGCCGCGCAGCCAGTAGAGCTGGATCAGGCTCACGTACCGGCCGGCGGCATTGGCGAAGGTGAGCGCCAGCGCCGACCAGGTAGTCCCGATGCGCAGGAAGCGGGTGGCGATCTCGCCCGAGTTCGTGTCCTTCTGGTCGCCCCAGGCGCCCCGCAAGTAGGAGACGAAGTTGCGATCACGCCGGCTGCGGTCCCCTTCCCGCGCCGCGGCGTTGAACGTGAGCCACTGGGGCGGCACCAGCAGGGCGGCGAGCGCGTCCAGCAGGGTGGACTTGCCGGAACCGGAACGGCCCACGAACAAAAAGCCGTCCTCGGCGATGGCGATGTCGTGCAGATCGGAGAAGGTGCCCCAGTTGTACACCTGCAGGCGGCGCATGCGGAACTGCTCCCGACGCTGCAGGGCGAGCACGTCGGTGAACATGTCCGATTGTCGGATCATTCGGTCTCCTCCTCGTCCGCCTCTAACTGCCCGGGCGCGGCGGTCCGCTCCGCGGCGTAGATTTTGGTCAGCGCGACGATCTCCTCGGCGCTGAACAACAGCTTGAGGGTGGGCGCGATCTCGAAACGGTCCTCCGTGCCGCGGATGGGACTGAGCAGGCTGTTCTTCTTTACCTTCTCGATGGCCGCGTTCATACGCCTCTCGAAACCGGCGTGGTCGGTGTTGAGGCTGTGCTCGTAGAGCTTGAGCTGCTCCACCATCTCGGACCGCGACACCACGGCGCGCTCGCCGCGTACGTCCGCCTCCGCCAGCAACTGGCGCAGATAGAGCAGCAGGACCGATTCGAGAAAGGTCAGCCGGGTGCGGCGCAGCAGGATGGGGGCCTCCAGCTCCCCGGTGTCGACCTGACGCACGAAGGCCACCTGGGCGTCGGTGTCCAGCACCAGTTCCAGGAACAGGTCCGCCAGCCGGGAACGCACCACGTCCTGGTACTGCAGCAGCACCGGCCAGAGCCGGCCATGACGCCGCCCATCCAGAGCTGGGCCGGACAGCAGTTGCACCAGTAGCCGGCGCACGTCGGCCGGCAGTTCCCCCGTATCGCCCGGATACAGCGGCTGGCGCGGCAAGTCCTCGCTATCCGCCGGCCCATGACACTCCGTCTCATCCTGCATGTTCACGTTCCCGCTCCCTCACGAAATAGATGCGCGGTATCCGCGCGCAACGCGCCACCCCGTCCAGCCCGGTCCAGCAGACGCGGTCATGCTGTTCGGAGAGTATCCCTTCCCGCGCACCCAACGCCAACAGGCCCACCACCGAACCCAGCCCCTGCTCTGCCGGGTAGACTTCCAGGACATCCGCCACCGACACCTGCGACCGCCGCTCCAGCAACTCCCCGATCTGTTCCCGCAACCGGCGGAAATCGATCTCTGACTGGGCCAGCAGTTCGCCCACGGCCTCCAGCGAGATGTCCGCCTGTCCGGCTGCCACGATGCCAGCGGCTACGCGATCCGCGCTCGGATCGTGCAGTTGCCATTGTGCCAAGGAACGCAGGTTGGCGCTGGTCAGATGGAGCTCCTGCCCGATGTCGTCGGCCGGATGAAACCGCTCCTTGACCTCCAGCGCCCGCCGCTGCGCCAGCCGCAGGAGCTGATTCAGACGCCGCTGCTCCTGATAGGCACGGCTCTGCACGAACTGCTTGAGCCCGCGGGCGAATTGCTGGAAGACCTCGTGCACCTCGCCGCCGTTATCCAGCAGCAGGCGGGTCAACTGCATCAGGAAGCGCCGCTCCCGGCGCTCGAGCCGGCGGGCGAAATTCCGCGACAGGACTTGATCCAGCGCCATTTCAAACTCCAGCGTCTGCTCCGGATCGGTGAGCAGGCGCCAGAAGGCGCGGAAGGTCTTGCCGGCATCGCTCTCGGCCACGACGTCGACACCGGAAAAGACCTTTTCCAGCACCTCGCCGCGGCTGCCCTCGTTCTCCACGATCTGCTCGCGCAGGTCGCGGTTGAGGGACTGGAATTCGTCCCGCACGCGGCGGAAGTCATGCGCCAGTTCCTGCGCCAGGGCCAACACCTCCCGCACCCGCTCCAGTGCCCGCTCCTCGGGCAGGGGCGCAAGACGTCCAGCGCGTGCCGCCTCGATCTCCGCGTCCAGCCGGGCGCGTTCGCGCAGCAGCGCCTCGACGCGCGCCTCGGGATCGGTCTCCGTCTGCTCCGCCAGTTGCCGCAACTGATCAATCACCAGCGACAACCGGCTCTCAGTGGCGAAGGCCCGCCGCTCCGTCAGCCCCTGGACGAACTGGACGGCGCGCACGGCGGACGCGCTCAGTTCATATTCCTCCTCGCTCGCCCCCGGTTGGAAAGAGCGCACCAGATAACCGGCGCGCAGCCAGTTCGCCAGATAGACCTCTGCGGTCTGCGGCAGATCGATGCCATGGGCCCGCAACTGTTCGAGGTCCTGGCGCAACCGCTCCAACAAGACCGAATGGGGCAGGCGACGCTCCTTTTCCAATAGATGAACCTGCAACAGTCCCAGCGCCACCGGCGCGTTGTCCAGGGCGAGCAGATACCAGACCGGCTCCTTGCGCAAACGTTGATAGGTGAGTACCTGTTGAGCTGCCTTCACGGCCCTGCCCCTTCCTTGCCCTGTCCCCCAATCGCGAAATCTTACTCTACGCCAAATCCCGCGCCAGATGATGGCGCATGGGAAAGCCGTCCTTGTGGGAGCGTTTCCTCATGCGAATACTTTATGCGCATCGGATACATAGAAAGGAGCCGCGCATGGCGCTGCAGCCCCCGTCTTCAATCCCGACGCCCCCAAACGGCCCACCAACCTGAGCATCAACAGCGATCTGCTGCAAAAGGCCAGGGCGCTCAATATCAATCTCTCGCAAGTCCTGGAACAGCGGCTGGCCGAACTGCTGCGCGCCGCCGCGCGTCAGGCTTGGCTCGATCAGAACCGGGCGGCACTTGAGGACTACAATCGCCATGTCGAGCAGCACGGGGTGTTCAGCGACGGCCTGCGGCGATTCTGATAGCCCAGCTCGACGTCTACCGCAACCCCAACCCGGCCAGCCGCAACACCGTCCCCTTGCAGGCTGATTTACTTTCAGTGCGCCGCCCACCCGCGTGATGGCGCCCCTGGTCAAGGCGCAGGCCTTCCGGGCTGCCCAGCACCTGAATCTCCAGTTCACCATCGAAGGCGAACGGGTGATCATGTCCACGGCGGAGCTTGCCGGCGTATCGCGCCGTGCATTGGGTGAGGTGGTGGGGAATCTGCAGCCACGCCGGGAAGCGATCATCGCCGCGCTGGATTTTCTCTTCACCGGAATCTGACCGACGATTCTGCCATGCCTACCGGGCCGAACCCGGCAGCAGCTTGCGCAGCTCGGACAGGATTTCGCCGCGGATGGCGCCCAGGCGCGGACGGCGGCCCGGGGGGAAGGGCACGGGGCGGCAGGCCTCCATGGCCTGCAGGCCGAAGCGGGCGGTGAGGATGCCTGCCCCAAGTCCCTGGCCGATGCGCGCCGAGAGCACGGAGGTAAGGGAGGCGCCGAACACTTCGGTACCCGAGTCGATGGCCATCTCGGTGACGCCGACGAAAGCCAGGTTGTACAGCGCGCGCTTCAGCAGCGCGACGCGGCCGGCGAAGCTCGGTTGCAGCCCGTACACCCGGGCCACCTCGTTGACCAGCGCATAGCTGCGCATGCCGAGCAGGAGCGTATCGAGGCTGACGAAGGGGCTGGAGCCGACCAGGACCGCCGATTCGATGCTGCGCCGCGTGATCAGGCGCAGCGCCTCGCCGTCGACGCGGCCCAGCACCTGGGTGGAAAGCAGTTCCATCACCTCGGCATTGCGGTAGGTCGGGTCGAGTTCGCGCGTGAAGGCGTTGATTTCATCGGCAAGATGCGTGTTGGTACAGCGGGCCTGGAGTTCCGCGAGAAACGGCTGCATGGCGCCGGATTCGTCGGCCT
>JBAYZB010000092.1:0-11673 GCA_041672765.1 Gammaproteobacteria bacterium
ACGGCTTCATTTCGAAGCGGGCCAGTTCTTCGCCGGCCTCGTTGGTGATCACGCCCTCGTAGGGCTTGAGGACGATGGTGTCGCCCATGTTCAGCTTCGACACGTCGCACTCGATGGGCAGCGCGCCCGAGTCTTCGGCGGTATTGAAGAAGATGGGGGCGATCTTGCCGCCCAGGATCACGCCGCCCTGGCGCTTGTTGGGCACGAAGGGGATGTCGTCGCCCATGTGCCAGAGCAACGAGTTGATGGCGGACTTACGCGAGGAGCCGGTGCCGACCACGTCGCCCACGAAGGCCACGGGCAGGCCGCGCTTCTTGAGTTCTTCGAGGGTGGCGAGGCCGTCGGGCATCTTGGCCGCGAGCATGGCCTTGGCGTGGAGCGGGATGTCGGGGCGGCTCCAGGCCTCGGAGGCGGGCGAAAAGTCGTCGGTGTTGGTCTCGCCGGGGACCTTGAACACGGTGAGCTTGATCTCTTTCGCCAGCGGGGCGCGGGCGGTGAACCACTCCGCCTCGGCCCAGGCGTTGGCCACCTGCTGGGCGCGGGCGTTGCCGGCCTTGGCCTTGGCCATGACGTCGTTGAAGGCGTCGAACACGAGCAGGGTCTTGCTCAGGGCGGCGACGGCCACATCGCCCACTTCATCGTCATCCAGCAACTCCACCAGGGGCTGGATGTTGTAGCCGCCGAGCATGGTGCCGAGGAGTTCGGTGGCGCGCTTGCGGTCGATGAGCGGGCAGGGGGTGTTGCCCTTGGCCACGTCGGCCAGGAAGGCGGCCTTCACGTAGGCGGCCTCGTCCACGCCGGGGGGCACGCGGTTGGTGAGCAGGTCCAGCAGCAATTCTTCTTTACCCTGGGGCGGGTTCTTGAGCAGTTCCACCAGCGCGGCCACCTGGTTTTTGTCGAGGGGGAGCGGGGGCAGGCCCTGGGCGGCGCGTTCGGCGACATGCTTGGCGTATTGTTCGAGCATCATCAATATCCTGTGAAAGGGACTGAAAAGGGCTTGGTCCGTGTGTGGAGAAATGGGCCATAGGATACGACAACCGGACAATGGGCAAAAACCCTGCGGCGGTCGCGGCCCGGCGGATGGGGCAGAAGGGCATGGAGTCGGCGCGCCCTGGCGGAAGCGTTCTCGCCGCGGTTAGGATAGGCGGCGTAAGGCGCGAGCAGAAAGGAGAGGTCTATGGACGAGTTCATGCAGGCGGCGATCGAGGAAGCGATGCAGGGCCTTAAAGAAGGCGGCATTCCCATCGGCTCGGTGCTGGTCCACCAAGGGTGCATCATCGGCAGGGGACACAATCGCCGGGTGCAGAAGGGGAGCGCTATCCTGCACGCGGAGATGGACGCGCTGGAGACCGCCGGTCGGCTGCCCGCGTCCGTGTACCGGGAATGCACGCTCTACACCACGCTGTCGCCCTGCGCCATGTGCAGCGGGGCTATCCTTCTTTACGGGATTCCGCGCGTGGTGATCGGCGAGAACCGAAACTTCATGGGCGAGGAAGAGCTGCTACGGTCGCGCGGCGTGGTGGTCGAAGTGCTGGACGATCCCACCTGTGTGGACATGATGAGCCGTTTCATCGCCGAACAGCCGACGCTCTGGAACGAGGACATCGGGGAGTGAGCGGAAGCCGCCGGCTCGGCGATCGGGGCGGGCCTGCGGGCGCTGTGAGGCCATCCGGCGCAAGGACAGGGGGATTGCCATGTGCGGACGAGTCGCAGCGATAGTGGCGATGATCGCGCTCGTTGCCGCGTCGCTTGCCGGTTGCGCTGCCTTTCCGCGTGGACCGGAACTGACGGTGCGCCTCGGTCCGCCCGTCCACTATCGAAGCGCGGAGGGGGAGCGTTTCGTGGCGCGCTACGGATCGCTGTCCGACGGCAGCCTCCATTTCGTGAAAGTCGAGATGCCGACGGGCCGGCGCTACACGTTGCCGCAGGTCGTCTCTGCCTCGGGCGTACGGTACACCGACGAGCGGGAGCTTGTGTGGTGGACCCATCAGGGAACGGTCAGGGTCGACGTGCGGGATGCGGACGGCCGCTGGATGACGAAATATCCGGAGTTGCGGGAAGTCTCCGGGGAGCCCTGACGGGTTGCAACAAAGGCTCCGGAAACAGCTCCGGTCCGTTGGACAGGCATCGCCCGCCGCAGGCCCATCGGTGACCAGCGCGCAGGGTGGGCGGTGCCCATCCCGCATGGAATGCCGCGGCCCAGGCAGTGAGACGCAGTCCGGATCGAACGCATGAATAAGAGAAGGCATTTCCAGAAAGCCGACCTGCCGGTGGCGCAGGTGCGCCGCTATCTCGAACCCGGCCCCGTGGTGCTGGTCTCTTCCGCCTGGAACGGCCGGCGCAGCATCATGACCATGGGCTGGCATACCGTCATGGAGTTCACGCCGTCGCTGGTCGGCTGTGTCATCTCGTCCGCCAATCACAGTTTCGAGCTGGTCCGCCGCAGCGGCGAGTGCGTCATCAACCTGCCGACCACGGCCCTGATCGACGAGGTGATCGGCATCGGCAACACCAGCGGCGCCGAAATCGACAAGTTCGACCATTTCGGCCTGACCGCGGAGCCGGCGCAGCAGGTGCAGGCGCCGCTGATCCGCGAGTGCTACGCTAACTTCGAATGCCGGCTCGTCGACGACAGCCTCGTGGACAGGTACAACTTCTTCATCTGGGAAGTGGTGCGGGCGCAGGCGGCGGTGTCGCCAAAATATCCGCAGACCCTGCATTACACCGGTGATGGGGTGTTCATGGTGTCGGGCAAGATCATCAGCCGGCGGCGGCAGTTCCGGCCGGAGATGTTGTGAGCGGTTTTCTCAAATACGGCGTAACGGCGATGGAGATCACCATGTCAGGGAGTCGGAACGCGCTGCTCGTGCTGCTTGCTTTGCTGCTATTGGACGGCTGCGCGGGCCTGCCGTACCGCGAGCCCGTGCATGTCCTCATCGCGGGCGTGGAGCCGTTGCCGGGCGAGGGGCTGGAGATGCGCATGCTGGTGAAGCTGCGCATCCAGAACCCCAATGACGCGCCGCTGGATTTCGACGGCGTGTCGATCCAGATGGACGTGCAGGGCAGGCGCTTCGCCACGGGGGTGAGCGACGTGGGCGGCAGCGTGCCGCGCTTTGGCGAGACCATCGTGGCCGTTCCGGTGAGCGTTTCGGTGCTCGGCCTCGCGCGTCAGGTCATCGGTGTCATGACCCACGAACAGCGCGGGCCGCTCGCGTACGAGCTGACCGGCAGACTCGCAGGTCCGGCGTTCGGCAGCGTGCGTTTCCAGTCGAAGGGGGAGTTTGCGTTCCCCGAGGAACTCTTCGCACCCGTGCAGTGAAACGGAACGCCAAATCGAGTCTGGCCGACGTACCGTAGTTCGCTGCTGCTGATGCATGCGGCGTGGGCGGCGCCCATTCCGGGCACCGCCCGCTCCAACCATCAACCGCCGACCATCACCCTCGCCGCGCCGTCCTCCAGACGTCCGATCACGCTCGCCTGTTGGAAGCCGTCTTCGTGGAACAGGGCGAGCACGGTATCGACAATGGTTTCGTCGCAGGCCACCAGCAGCCCGCCGCTGGTCTGGGGATCGGTGAGGATGCGCCGGGCCCAGTCCGGCAGGTCCGGCGCCAGTTCCACCTCGTGGCCGTAGCTCTTCCAGTTGCGCTCGATGGCGCCGGGGCCGACACCGCGCTCGACGAGGGGACGGGCGGCGGGGAGGATCGGCACCTGCGGGAATTCCACCCGCGCTGCCACGCGCGAGCCGCGGCAGATCTCCAGCAGATGGCCCAGCAGCCCGAAGCCGGTCACGTCGGTCATGGCGTGCACACCCGCGAGTTCCCCCAGGCGACGCCCCACGCTGTTGAGCTGGGTGGTGGTGGCGAGCATGGCGCCATAGCCCGCGGCGTCCAGTTCGCCCTTCTTGAGCGCCGCGCTCAGCACGCCCACGCCCAGCGCCTTGCCGAGCACCAGCACGTCGCCCGGCCGCGCCGTGTCGTTGCGCTTGACCCGCTCGGGGTGCACCACGCCCATGGCGGCGAGCCCGTAGATGGGTTCGGGCGCGTCGATGGAGTGGCCGCCGGCAAGGGCCACGCCCGCCGCGCGGCAGACCTCGGCGCCGCCCTCCATGATGCGGCGCATCACCGCCACCGGCAGCTTGTCCACGGGCATGCCGACGATAGCAAGGGCGAGCACCGGCGTGCCGCCCATGGCGTATACGTCGGACAGGGCATTGGTGGCGGCGATGCGCCCGAAGTCGAAGGGATCGTCCACGATGGGCATGAAAAAGTCGGTGGTGGCCACCAGCGCCTGCGCGTCGTTCAGGCGAAACACCGCCGCGTCGTCGCTGCTGGCGCTGCCCACGATCAGGTCCGGGTGCAGGAAGCCCACGGAGAGCCCGTCCAGCGCCTCGCGCAGGACGGACGGCGCGATCTTGCAGCCGCAGCCGCCGCCGTGGGACAGGGTGGTGAGACGGATATCGGTATCGCCTTGAACTGCGAGTGTTTCCGCAGTGCTCATGTTCTTTGCTCCATGAAAAGGTTGGCGGAAGGGCGTGGGAGTTGAACCCACCAAGGGCCGCCTGACGGCCCCCACCGGATTTGAAGTCCGGCCGCACCACCGGGTCGCGCAGCCCTTCCTCTGGAAATCGCGTGTATGCCGACTTGTGCTAACGATTGCCGGTTATCCCGGCGCGGGGAAATTACGTCGCTGCATTGCTGCCTCCGTTATTGATGGGCTCGATCAACGTCACGCCCCGGACCGGGGACAGGACCAGACCACATGCCACGGAAGGCAGCAGTCAGCCGAAAAAAAGGAAGTGGCGGAAGGGCGTGGGAGTTGAACCCACCAAGGGCCGCCTGACGGCCCCCACCGGATTTGAAGTCCGGCCGCACCACCGGGTCGCGCAGCCCTTCCAAAAAACGTCCAACCTTGCCGGGACACTCGATCATCGTCCCAGCTCCAGCAGCGTATCACGGAACACGCGATGGCTGTCACCGATGCGACGCGAATAGCCGATGCGGTCGAAGAACTCGAGGATGTGGATCGCCACCTTGCGCCCGATGCCGATGCGGTCCCGGAACGGCGCCGCCGCCACCGCGCCGTCCGGGCCGGCCAGCTCGCGCACGATGGCGCTCAGTTCCGCCACCGCTTCATGGGTGAAATAGTGGTCATGGGCGACGCGATGGACCTCGCCCATCCCGGTCAGTTGTTGCATGAGGCGGCGTACCCGATCCTCCTCCATGCCGAGGGCGCGCGCCACGTCCCGCACCCGCGGGGGATTGAAGGGTTGGGCTGCGAGCATGGGCTTGATCTGTTCGCGCCACAGCCGCTCCTCGGTAGGCGCGAGGGTGACGCGGTGCTCCGGGAGGTGAACCCAGGGCCCCGTGACTTTCACTGCGCCCGCTGCGGCCAGTTCGCTTATGAGGACACCGAAGGCGGGACGGCCCACCGCCGGGCGGGTGAGCCGGCGCAGCCGTTCCTTATCCGGCCCCAGGCGGTCGGGGCTGCGGGCGTGCTCCGCAGTGAGCGTGCGCAAGGTGTCCTGCTTGAGGGTTTCCCAGGCCGCGGGCGCGAAGGCGACGGCGCCTTGCGGCGTATCCAGGGCATGGATCTCCGGGTGATGGCGCAGGCGATCGCGTTGACCCGCATCCAGGTTGCGCAGCAGGACGTAGCGCTCCAGTTCGAGGCCGTTGGGTGCGTGGCGCAGGGCTTCGAGCAGCGCCGTGGCGGGATCGTCCACGGTCAGGGCCCGCAGCAGGGCAAGCCGCTCGGCCCGGCGCCGGCCGCGGGTGGGTGGGGCGTTGTCCAGCACCTGGCCGCCGCCCAGGGTCTGCTGCGCCGACTGATCGCGCAGCACGAAGCGGTCGCCGTGCAGCGCCACGCTGGGCGCATCCAGCACAAGCTGCACGAAGCCTTCGCTCCCCGGCGCGATGGCCTCGCCTTCCAGCACCGCCACGCGGCCGGTGATGTCCGCCGCTCCCAGGTGCACGTGCACCGGCGTCCAATGGCGCAGCGGACGGGGCGCGTTCGGCAGCACCCGCAGCCGCCCGTCCAGGCGCTGGGTCGGGAGGTGCAGGGCGGGGTCGACCACCCAGTCGCCGCGGTGGATGCCGCGTCTTTCCAGGTCGCTGCCCGCCAGGTTGAGGGCGCAGCGCTGGCCGGCACCGCCCGTCTCCGCCGGCTGGTTCTGGGCGCGGATCGAGCGCACCCGGACCTCGACGCCCGAGGGGGAAAGCAGCAACCGGTCGCCCACCCGCACGCGGCCGGAGTGGACCGTGCCGGTCACCACCGTTCCCGCGCCGGTCAGCGTAAAACAGCGATCGATCGCCAAGCGAAAGCGCCCACGGTCAGGGCGCGGGGCAAGGGTGCGGGCGGCGGCGTGCAGGTGCGCGCGCAGGGCGTCGATACCGGCGCCGGTGCGGGCGGACACCGGAAACACCGGCGCGCCCGCAAGCCCGGTGCCGGCGAGGAGCGCGGCGATCTCGGCCTGTACCTGCGCCAGGCGTTGCGGTTCCGCCAGGTCGATCTTGGCAAGCGCCACCGCGCCCTGGGAGAGCCCCAGCAGTTCGAGGATCTCCAGGTGTTCCCGCGTCTGGGGCATGGGACCGTCGTCGGCCGCGATCACCAACAGCACGTAATCGATGCCGGTGGCGCCCGCCAGCATGTTGTGGATGAGCCGCTCATGGCCCGGCACGTCCACGAAGCCCAGCACCTCGCCGTCGCCCAGGGGCTGATAGGCGTAGCCCAGGTCGACGGTGATGCCGCGTGTCTTTTCCTCCTGCAGGCGGTCGGTGTCCACGCCGGTCAGCGCCTTCACCAGGGAGGTCTTGCCGTGGTCGATGTGGCCGGCGGTGCCGACGATCATGGGCGCAGCTCCGCGAGTTGGGCGAGGAAACCGGCCTCATCCTCCAGGCAGCGCAGGTCCAGCCACAAGGCGCCATCCGCAATGCGGCCGATCACAGGTATCGGCAGCTCGCGGAAGGCCCGCTCGATGCGCTGGAGCGCCGTTCCGGAACCCTTGCCGGTCCGCACCGGAGCGATCGCCAGGGCGGCGCTGGCGAGCCGGTCCACCGGCAGCGCGCCGCTGCCGATCTGGCTCTGGCAGGGCCGGACCTCGACCTGCGCCGTGCCTTCCAGGACGCGCGCCAGGATGGGCTGCATGCGCTCGGCCAGCGCCTGGATCTCCGCTCGGGGCCGGGTGAGCAGGCGCAGGGTGGGGAGGTGCCTGCGCGCCCGTTCCGGATCGCGATAGAGATGCAGCACCGCTTCGAGCGCTGCCAGGGTGAGCTTGTCCACCCGCAGGGCGCGCTTGAGCGGGTTCTTCTTGATGCGGGCGATGAGGTCGGCGCGACCGGCGATGATTCCCGCCTGGGGGCCGCCGAGGAGCTTGTCGCCGCTGAAAGTCACGATGTCGGCGCCCGCCGCCAGCGCCTCCTGCACCGTGGGTTCGTGGGGCAATCCCCAGCGGTCGAGATCCACCAGCGTGCCGCTGCCCAAATCCACCATGAACGGGAGGCCGCTGGCGTGGGCCAGTTCGGCGAGCTGTTGCTCCGGGACGGCGGCGGTGAAGCCTTGAATCGCGTAGTTGCTGGTGTGGACCTTGAGCAGCAGCCGGGTCTGCGGACCGATGGCCTCCTGGAAGTCTTTGAGGTGGGTGCGGTTGGTGGTGCCCACCTCGCGCAGCTTGCACCCCGCGCGGGTCATCACGTCCGGGATGCGGAAGGCGCCGCCGATCTCCACCAGTTCGCCGCGCGAGACGATGACCTCCCGGCGCAGGGCCAGCGTGTTGAGGGCGAGCAGCACCGCGGAGGCGTTGTTGTTGACCACCGTGGCGGCCTCGGCCCCGGTGAGTTCGCGGATGACGCCTTCGATGAGTTGATCGCGATCGCCGCGCCGTCCGCGCTCTAGGTCGAACTCCAGGTTGCACGGGTCGGTCGCCGCCGCGACGATGGCCTGCACCGCCTCCTCGGGCAGCAGGGCGCGACCCAGATTGGTGTGCAGCACCGTGCCCGTGAGATTGAAGACGCGGCGCAGGGCCGGGCGCGCGGCCCGTTGCAGCCGCTCGGCCGTGAGCGCGAGCAGATGCTCTTCATGCCAGCGTTCGGGATTTGCGTCCCCTTGCGCATAGGCGGCACGGGCCGCCTGCAGCACGCCGCGCAGGACATCGAGCACGGGGTCGCGGCCGTAGGCTTCGATCAAGGCCTGCGCCTCGGGGTGTCCCAGGAGGCGATCCACCGACGGCGGTCGCGACGGATTGAAGATGGGGATCGGAGTGATTGTTTCCGTTTTTTCGTCTTGCTCTTTGTTATTTTTGGACATCACATCATCTCGGCCGACACGCGGCACTCGAAGAATCTCCAGGATCCTGTCTCTTTCCCGGTCGAAGAAAGAAGGGGTGTTTCAACGGCTGCTGCCAGTCGGTCGGCAGGTAGACGGCGCCAGCCCTGCAATCCCCGCTTGCGCCTATGCGGTGGCTGCTTCCTCCCCGGGAACGAACAGCAGGTTCGGCCCGCTGCGCGCGTAACCCTCCTCCGCCATCAACAGGTCCAGCCCCAGGCTGGCCAGGTCGTCGGCCACCGGATCGACGCCGGTATCCTTTTCCGTGTAGAAGATCTTGAGGTAGCTGTGGCAGGCGTCGCAGGCCTCGGCCTTCACCGCCGCGCTGCCTCCCTCGATGCCGACGTACACCACTCCCTTCTCGACGTCGCAGTTGCTGCACTTGGCGCGGGCCAGGTTCCATTCGCTCTCGCACAGGGAGCAGTGCAGGTAGCGCAAACCGGCCTCGTTGCCGTCGGCCCGCACCACGCTCGCCACGGGCGCGCTGCCGCACACCGGGCAGAGGCCGGGCGGATTGGCGCTGTGAAATCCCTCGGTGGAGAGCCGGGTGGCCAGGTGGGTCCAGTAGACCTGCAGCGCCGCGGCGACCAGCGGGGCGGCGACCGGATCCAGCGTCGCATCCGGTCCGCTCAACACCCGCGCGGCGAGGTCTTCCAGGGCGGCGGCATCCATGGCCAGCAGCTTCCGGATGGCGGCCTGGGTCGGTTCCGGAGCGGCGGGCTGGATGGCCTCCAGCAGATGGCGCAGACCTTCGCGCCAGGAAGGATCGCGTGCCCAGCCCTGTGCCGGGAGCGGGGGCATGGCATGGGTCCGGCAGCGGGCCAGCAGTTCCGCGTCGGGCAATGGCACCGCAATGTCGGCATAGCTGTCCAGCAGCGCCTGCTGGGACTCGGCGAGGCGCCCCATGAAGACGAGGTAGGCCTCCATGGGGTGACCATCGGCCAACCGTCGGAACCGGGCCGACCGCCGCCAGAAAACCTGGCGGCGGTCGGCAAGGTGGAGGAAGCGGGCCGCCGGGCCCGGCGTGAAATTCGCGCTGGGTTGGGTGAAGGCGTTCATTTCTTGGCTTCCCCGGTGACTTCGCGGAGCCAGGCGGGGTGGTGCTTGCGCGCCCAGGCGCGGGTCACCGTGCCCCGGGTCATGGCGTCCAGAGTGCCCTTGACCCAGATGGCCGCATAGACGTGCAGTATGATCCCGAGGATCAGCACGAAAGCAGCCAGGGCGTGCAACACCACCGCCAGGCGCACCGTCCCGATGGCGAAGTTCGGCGCAAAGTAGGGCTGCCAGATCACCACGCCCGAGGCCATGAGGATCAGCATCGTGACCACCATGACCCAGAACAGCAGCTTCTGGCCGCCGTTGTAGCGCCCGGCCGGCGGCAACCGCTCCTCCCGATTGTTGGCGAAATCGCCGACCCGGCTCAGCCACACGCGATCATCCTTGGTCAGGAGGTTGTGGCGCCAGAACCGGAACATGAGGCCCAGGAAGGAGACGAACATCACCACCCCGATAAAGGGGTGGAGGATGCGCGCCCACGCGCCGCCGCCGAACAGGCCGGTGAGCCAGAACAGGGACGGATGGAACAGCGCCAGGCCGGAGAGGGCCAGCAGCACGAAGGTGACGGCCACCAACCCATGATTCATCCGCTCCTGCATGCTGTAGCGCTGAATCAGATTATTGGACTGCTTGCTCATGATTCACCTCCTCAAGCCCTGTCGCCGCCGGCTGATGTGGACGTTCCCTTGTCTTCCTCCGCCACGTTGGGGCCCACCTTGCGGTAGTGGATGAAGGCCCCGAGGGCCGCGAGGCCCAGGGCAAGGAGTCCGAGCGGCTTGGCCGGCCCTTTCCACAGGCTCACCAGCGGGCTGATCTCGGCCTGCTTGGGCAACCCGTAAAGTTCCGGCTGGTCCGCGTGCTGCAGCACGTACATCACATGCGTGCCGCCCACGCCTTGCGGATCGTAGAGGCCCGCGTTGGCGTAGCCGCGCTCCTTCAGGTCGGCGATGCGCAGGTCTGCGTGCCGGACCATGTCTTCCTTGCTGCCGAAAGTGATGGCCTGGGTCGGACAGGTCTTGGCGCAGGCCGGTTGCAGCCCCTCCGCGACGCGGTCCGAGCACAGCGTGCACTTGTACGCCCGGTTGTCCTTCTTGGACAGGCGCGGGATGTTGAACGGGCAGCCGGTGATGCAGTAGCCGCAGCCGATGCAGTGCGCCTGCTGGAACTCCACGATGCCGTTGGTGTACTGCACGATGGCGCCGGGCGACGGGCAGGCCTTGAGGCAGCCCGGCTCGGCACAGTGCATGCAGCCGTCCTTGCGGATGAGCCACTCGAAGTTGTCCGAGTCCGGCTCCACCTCCGAGAAGCGCATCAGGGTCCAGGTGTGCTCGCTCAGGTCCTGCGGATTGTCATAGACGCCCACGTTGGTTCCGACCTCGTCCCGCAGGTCGTTCCATTCCATGCACGCCACCTGGCAGGCCTTGCAGCCGATGCACTTGGAGATGTCGATCAGCTTGGCCACCTTGCCGCCTTGTGATCCGCCGGCGACGGAGGCGCTGTCGGCGGAGCGGCGCTGGATTTGAAGGGATTGTGTAGCCATGGCGCACCTCCTCAAGCCTTCTCGACATCGACCAGGAACGCCTTGAACTCAGGCGTCTGGGCATTGGCGTCACCGACGAACGGCGTCAGCGTGTTCGCCAGGAAGCCCTTCTGCGCAACACCGGTGAAGCCCCAATGGATGGGAATGCCTACGGTGTGCACGACCTTGCCGTTGACGGTGAGGGGCCGGATGCGCTTGGTGACCACCGCAACCGCCTCGATCTCGCCGCGGTTGGAGCTCACCACCACCTTCTCGCCGTTCTTGATGCCCTTCTCCTTGGCGAGCGCCTCGCCGATCTCCACGAACTGCTGCGGTTGCACCACGGAGTTCGCCAACGCGTGCTTGGTCCAGAAGTGGTGGTGCTCGGTGAGCCGGTAGGTGGTTGCGGCATAGGGGAACTCGTCCGCCTTGCCGAACGACGCCCAGTCGCCCGGGAACACCCGCGCCGCCGGATTGCTGGTGGCCTTGGGGTTGTTCGGGTGCAGCGGGTTCATCCCCAGCGGGGTCTCGAACGGCTCGTAGTGCTCGGGGAACGGTCCCTCCGCCATGCCGCCCAGGCTGAACAGGCGTCCCACGCCCTCGGGGAGCATGATGAACGGGTTCACGCCTTCCTCCGGGGCGGCGTTGGGCCGCATGTCCGGAACGTCGGCGCCCGTCCACTTGCTGCTGTCCCAGTAGATGAGGGCGCGCTTCGGATCCCAGGGCTTGCCGGACGGGTCGCTCGAAGCGCGGTTGTAGAGGATGCGCCGGTTGGCCGGCCA
>JBAYZB010000093.1:0-11564 GCA_041672765.1 Gammaproteobacteria bacterium
GGTCTTCCAGCACCTCAGCGCTCGGTTCGTGGACGAGGTGTAGAGGATGAATGGCGGGATCGTCGTCACCAGGCTCGGTAAGCGTGTGCGTCGCTACCACCACGAGCGGCCACGCTCGTTCAAGGAGGCGATGATCAAGGGGTGGAGAAGGCTGCGGGCGCAGGACGTGGGGTGGGCGTTGCGCGACGTGACTTTCGAGGTCGGGCCGGGCCGCATGGTCGGCGTCATCGGGAGGAACGGTGCGGGCAAGTCGACGCTGTTGCGCCTGATCGGCGGCGTAGGGCGCCCGGATGAAGGCGCTGTCACGGTCAAAGGCCGTATCGGGGCGTTGCTCGATCTTGGGGCGGGATTTCACCAGGATCTGACCGGGCGGGAAAACCTGTTCGTGAACGGCATCGTCGGTGGTCTGACACGACGCGAACTGGAGCGGCGCGTGGATTCCATCGTGGCATTTGCGGAACTGGAGGAATTCATCGATGCGCCGTTGCGCACCTACAGTTCCGGTATGCGCATGCGGCTCGGCTTTGCCATCGCAGCCCATTGCGATCCGGATGTCTTGTTGGTGGACGAAGCGCTGGGAGTCGGTGACCTGGCCTTTCAGCGCAAGTGCGAGGAACGGATAACGCAGTTCAAGGAGGCCGGCTGCACGATCCTGCTGGTGTCGCATGACCTGCACAGCGTCGAGCAATTGTGCGACGAGGTCGTTTGGCTGCACGAGGGAAGATTGGTCGCGCACGGCGCGCCCGACGTCGTGGTGAAGCAGTATGCCGAGGAGATGGCCCGCCGCACGCGGGAGCTGACGCCGGCGGCTGCCGCAGCGGACGCTTCAGGCCACCTGCGCATGAACGAAAACCGCTTCGGTTCCATGGAGGTCGAGATCACCGGCGTGTGTTTTTGGGATGGCGAAGGCCGCGCCGTATCCGCCATCAGACAGGGCAGGCCGCTGGCCGTGGACCTGGAGTACTGCGGGCGTGGTGCCGCCGTGGCGCCCATATTCTGTGTCACGATATCGAAGCCGGACGGCACCGTGTGTTACGACATCAGTACCGCGACGCGAGGCGTGAGCGTACCGGTGTGCAAAGGGACCGGTCGCCTGCGGCTTTTGCTCGATCGGGTGGATCTGGTGGCCGGCGAGTATTGGGTCGACGTCGGCGTCTACGAGCCGACCTGGGCCTACGCTTACGATTATCACTGGAGGGCTTACAGTTTTTCGGTGCGCGGCGCCGAGGAGGGCAAAGGCGCCTTTTATCCGCCCGCACGCTGGTTCTTTCTGCAGGATCAGGATCTGGAACATGGCTGCTGGGAGGATGGTGAGGCGGGACATGATTTTTCCGGCGAGAAGGGCGTGTTGGGATAGAGGGCGAAGCCTCCATGGTCTTGCTCCGACAAGGTTCGAGACTAGAGTTAGGGGTGACCGCCCCGATCTCCCTGGCATGCGCCTGTGGGCGCGGAGATGATCCATGTCCGGAGTGCGCGGAAGAATCTGCCTGTTGGCATTGACGTTGCTGATGCTGTCGACGCTGGGCTGCGCCGGCGGGCGCTGGTGGGAATGGAACGGCGGCAGCGCCGAGGATGCGCATCTGGAGTCCCGCGTACAGTCGGCGCTACTGGACGATCCGGAGGTGAACGGTCTCACGGTGATCGTGGACGCCAATGCGGGAGAGGTCCAGCTCAGCGGCTTCGTCAACAGCGATGGCGAGAAGCAGCGGGCCGGTGCCATCGCACAATCGGTGGAAGGGGTGCGCGCGGTCCGGAACCGGTTGCAGGTGAAATAGCGGGCAACTGCCGCGGGATCTGCCCGATTCGCACCGACCTGGCGGAGTGTCCGCAACGAAACAAGGATGTTCGCCGCGGTGCAGATTCAACCCTGGATCGCTTTGATCGCGGTGGTGGGAGGAGGCGCGGACGGCGGTCGTGCGGTTGCCGGCGCGCGATCGGGGCGGTGCGGGCGAAAACGGTAGCCACGGGGTGGTGCGATGGCGGAACCGATCCCTGGCAGTGACTTGGCGGCGATGCTGGAGAGCGCGCACCGGCGCACCCTGCATCTGGTGCGCGGAGTGCGTTCTGACCAACTTACGGGTCCGCGACTGCCCAATGTCAACCCGCTGCCTTGGGAGATCGGGCACGTGGCCTGGTTTCATGAGAAGTGGGTCCTGCGTCACCTGTACGGACGCCATCCGCTGCGTGCCGATGCCGATGCGCTCTACGACTCCATCGCCCTCCCCCATGACGCGCGCTGGGATCTGCGTCTGCCGCCGCTCGCCGAAACCCTGGATTACCTGGAGCGGGTCTTCGAGGCGTTGCGCGACCGCCTCGCGGAGAAAGACCTGGCCGCGCAGGACGAAGCCTATTTTTACCGGCTCACGATCTTCCACGAGGACATGCACGACGAGTCGCTGACCTATTCGCGTCAGGCCCTGGCCTGGCCGCGGCCGGATTTTGGTTGGGCCGAGGCGCAGGGCGACGTGATCGGGGAGGGGCCGCTGCCAGGCGATGTCTATGTCCCCGGCGGAACGTTTCTGCTCGGCGCGGGCCCGGACGAGCCGTTCGTGTTCGATAACGAAAAATGGGCGCATCCGGTGGAGCTGGCACCGTTCCGCATCGCCAAGGCGCCGGTGACCAATGCCGAGTACCTCGGGTTCGTCGCGGACGGGGGCTACGAGCGGCGCGAGTTCTGGAGCGAACAGGGCTGGCAGTGGCGGGGCAAGACACAGGCCCGGCACCCGGTGTATTGGCAACGGGACGGCGGCGAGTGGCTGCAGCGGCGCTTCGACGCGTGGCTGCCGTTGCGCCCCCATGCACCGGTGGTACACATCACGTGGTACGAGGCGGATGCCTACTGCCGCTGGGCCGGGCGGCGATTGCCCACGGAGGCCGAATGGGAAGCGGCGGCGGTCGGGCAGCCGACACCCGACGGGGACGCATTGAGCCTGCGCAAGCGGCGCTTTCCGTGGGGCAACGAGCCGCCCACTCCGCGCCATGCGAACCTAGCCGGCTGGGCGACGGACTACGCCGACGTCGCCGCCTATCCCGACGGAGACAGCGTCTTCGGCTGTCGCCAGATGATCGGAAACGTCTGGGAATGGACTGCCAGCAATTTCGAGCCGTACCCGGGCTTTACGCCCGACCCGTACCAGGAGTACTCGGCGCCCTGGTTCGGTCCGCGCAAGGTGCTGCGCGGCGGCTGCTGGGCCACCCAGGGCTGGCTGCTGCGCAATACCTGGCGCAACTTCTTCCTGCCGGAGCGCAACGACGTCTTCGCAGGGTTTCGTACCTGCGCGTTGTGATCTTTCTCCTGCGATCCGGGACCGCCTTACCTCACCTCGGCCAGCGCCGGGCGCGGCGCGAACGACGGCAGCCGCTTGGGCGCCGTGGCCCCGTCGGATTGGGCCGCTTCGACCCACAGCGGCGAGTCCGCCACGGGCCATTGACCCTTGAGGATGTTGTCGGGAGCGCTGCCGGCGAAGGCGAGATAACTATACGTGCCGTAATGGCGGATCTTGCGGGCGAGGGCGGGCAGGCCCTGGGGACGGTCATAGGCGAGCCATGCCGTGGGCAGTTCCGGGTTATGTGGGTGGCGGGCGACCGCCACCACGCCGTGCTCGGCACGACGCAGCACCCGCGACTCTATGGTCACCCGGTTCCGGTCGAGGGACGCCTGCTGGCCCGCCAGGGCGGCGGTCAATTGGGGCCGGAAGCGGTTCTCCCAACCGAACAGCCACACGGCCCGATCCGGCGGCAATTGTTCCAGCTCGTTGTCCCACCGCACCTGCACGGCATTGGCGTCGGCGCCTTGCGCCCAGCCCCGGGCAACGGCCCGATAGGCCTGGCGCAGCTCCGCCGGGGCGCCGGCCGGCAAGACCACGAGCACCTGTTCGGCGCCGAAGATCTGGCTCAAAGCAGGCGGGATTTCGCGCCGATCCAGGCGCCGCATCAGGTCGAATTCGGGGTCGACCAATAGGCGCCACGGCCGGCCGGGCAGGTCCAAGTTCAGTTCGAGACGGCTGGCGTCCATGCGCACCGTTGTCTGCCAGGCCCGTTCCTGCCCTTCGATCTGCACCGCCACGGGTACTTCCAGCGAGTACGCCGGACCGGGCTGGGTCTGTTCCAGGACCGCGGTGAGGCGATATCCGGCGCCGTCGGGCAGCGCCCGGACATCGCTGACGGCGAGTTGTGGCGCCCCCGGCCGCTGGGTCCATTGCCGGAATTCGGTTTCCAGGTCCCTGCCGCTGACCGCCTCCAGGGATTTGCGCAACTCGGCAAACCCAGCCCGCCGGAACAGGTGATCGCGATAAAACCTGCGCAGGCCTCGGAGGAAGGCCTCGTCGCCCAACTGACGCCGCAGCATGTGGAAGAACATCATGCCCTTGTCATACCCCACGGCCTGGGTCGCCTCGCTGTGGCGCGCCAGGAACTCGGTGAGCGGGAAATCGCGCTCGGACGTGACGTAGTCGGTGTATCGCTGCAACGCGGAGCGGCGGTAGACGACATCTTCGCCACGCTGTTCCCGCAGCAGGTGGTCGGCCAGGTAGGCGGTGAGGCCCTCGGACCAGTTGCCGGTATGATCCGGGTACACGCCGTTGCCCCACCAGTTGTGCAGGATCTCGTGCGGATAGGAGGTGTGCAGGATGAAGGGGAAGCGGATGATGCGCGGCCCCAGCAGGGTGAAGGAGGGCATGCCGTAGCCGCTGTCCCAGAAGTTCTCCACGAGGGCGAATTTCTTATAGGGGTACGGGCCGAGCAGCCGGCTGTACAGCTCGATGTACTGGCGGGTGGCGGCGAGGTAACGCAGCGCGAGCGCCCGGTCGGGTTCGCGCAGCAGGGCCATGGCCCGCACTGGTTCCTGCCCCTGCTCTTCGACGTACTCGTGCAGGCGTGCCGCCACCAGTTGGATGTCTTCCTGGGGCCGGTGCTCGGACCAGCGCTCCAGCGCCTCGCCCGGTGCGGTATTGCGCGCCTCGCGCGTGCCCTGGCTCATCGAGCGCCAACCCTCGGGCAGGCGCGCGCGGAGGCGGAAACTCACCAGTTCGCCGCCGAATACCGGGTACCAGTAGCTCGCGCCGCTGAGATGGACCCCGGCGGGGGAGACAGGGCCGATGGTCTGCTTCGTCTCGGTAGACAAAAGGGGGCGGCGGATGGGGCCGGCGTAGCGCAGGGTGACGGTGTTGCCGTCCGCTGGGAGTCGTATGTGGAATTGTTCCAGCCCGCCATCGCGAACCCCGGTCTTGAGGCGCGTCAGCGCGGCCGCGGGTTCCACGGGGATGGGTTCGAGCCCGGCGTGGAGGATGAAGGTTAAATCCCGCTTAGTAGCCAGCTCCGCGGGGAGGTGGATCGTGTCTTCCACTTCGATATGCCCTTCCTCCGGATACACCGTCACGGCAATATCGTGATGTACGACCGGCTGCGCGCTGGCGATGCGTGCCAGCAGGATCAGGAGCAGGCAGGAGAACAGGAAAAGGGATCGGGTCAAACGTGCCACTGGGCGTCCTTTATCCGTAGCGTGGAAGAGGGTATGAATTCGGGAACCAAATTATGGCATTTCGCGGCGACGGTCCGAAATGACTTTTTGCCTGTGGCTCCGCGCCGGCTTGCAATTGGCAAGACCCGATGCAAACATCAAGACACGGTGTAGTTCCTGCATAAACGCGAGAGTCAGGAGGACCAATGCCCCCAACACTCATACGATTCTTCCTCCTGTCCGGTTTGATGCTGATCCCCATGCTGGGCGTGCCGGCAGATCAGGCCCAGGTCACCACGGAGGACTCGAACCCTGACGCAGCGCCGGCAACGGCTGAGACTTTCGCCCACGGTGCGTCGACCAAGGTCCTGGACCTCGGTGATCTCCGGGATCTCGAACACATCGTTCCCAAACTGGCCGAGAAGCGCGTGGTGTTCGTTGGCGAAAGCCATGATCGTTACGATCATCACCTGAATCAGCTCGCCATCATCCGGCAACTGCATGCGCGAAATCCGAATCTGGTGATCGCCATGGAGTTCTTTCAACAGCCGTTCCAGCCGTACCTGGATGCCTACATCGGCGGCTCGCTTGATGAACGGACCTTTCTCGAAAAAACGGAGTATTTCGAGCGTTGGGGCTACGACTACCGCCTGTACCGTCCCATCATCGAATACGCGCGAGAGCAGGCGATTCCGCTGTTGGCGCTCAACATTCCCCGGGAGATCAGCACCAAGGTAGGCCGATCCGGGATCGACAGCCTGAACGCCGAGGAGCGGCGCTGGATACCGGAACAGATGGATCGTTCCGACGAGAATTACCGTAAGCGTCTCAAGGCCATTTTCGAGCGCCACCCCGATACGACGTCGCGGAAGTTCGAGCGCTTTTATGAGGTGCAACTGCTGTGGGACGAGGGCATGGCCGAGCGCGCGGCCCGCTACCTGACGGAAAATCCCGGGCGGCAGATGGTGGTGCTGGCGGGGGAGGGGCACTTGGCGTATGGGGCCGGCATTCCCGAACGGCTGGTACGGCGTGTGCCGGCGGACACCGCGATCGTGCTGCAGGGGATGGGGGAGGAGATGCTGCCGGGCATTGCTGATTTTCTGCTGTTTTCGTCCAGGGCCGATCTGCCGCCATCGGGCCGGCTGGGAGTTGCTTTGCGCCCGCCCGGTCAGGGCGTCCGCGTGGAAAGCGTGGCACCGGACAGCGCTGCCGGAAGGGCTGGAATCAAGGCCGACGACTGGATTCTGGCCATCAACGGCCAGGAGGTGGAGCGGCTGGTCGATCTCAAGCTGGCGCTGATGGACACGCGGCCGGGGGAGACCGTGCAGGTGCGAGTGGCGCGCCAGCCTCTTTGGCTGATGGACCCTGAGGAACTGGTGCTCGACGTCACTTTGCAATGAAGCCTCCGGCGCTTAAACGCAAAGACGAGAAGTGCGGGTTGGACTTCCGGCTTCGGCACGCTTCTCGGTCCTTACGGCAACCCGTTCAGGCTGCCGTGATTCTCAAAATTCTTTGCGTCTTTGCGTTGAAGCCTTGCGCTCTTCGCGTATTGGCGTTGCAACTTTTCAGTCCGTAGGGCAGGTAACGCCCAACCTGCGAGTCGTGGTCCCGCGCGGCCTATTTCGTCCGGCGAATCAATCTACACTCTGAATGGTAGCTCGCGGCGAAGCCGCTTCCCGTCTAACCAATTTCATGCTGCCGTGGACTCACCGGCAGAGCGGCAGTCCAATACGTTGCCATGGGCACGGAGCGGAAACGCATACTGGAGGAGGGCCGCAACTGCTGGCGCATCCTGCGCGCACGGCGCGGCGCCTTGCTCGTGGACGGCGCGGCTTATTACGCGGCGTTCGCGCGAACAGCCGCCAGGGCGCAGCAGTCCATCCTGATCGTCGGCTGGGATATCGATGGCCGTGCCCGGCTGCTGCATGACGACCAAGTAGACGATCTGCCAGTCACGCTTCGCGCTTTCCTGAACGAACTGGTGTCGCGGCGGCGCAACTTGCACGCATACCTGCTGGGGTGGGACTACCCCATGGTGTACGCGCTGGACCGCGACCTGCTGCCGGTGCTCAAGCTGGATTGGCGTACGCACCGGCGCCTGCGGTTCCGTCTGGACGACCAGCATCCCGTCGGCGCGGCGCATCACCAGAAGATCGTTGTGGTGGACGATACGGTCGCATTCGTGGGCGGGATGGATTTGGCCGTGCGGCGCTGGGATACGCCGGAACATCTTGGCATGGACCCGCGGCGGGTGGATCCGAACGGCAAGGCGTATCGTCCCGTGCACGATGTCCAGATCATGGTGGAAGGCGAGGTGGCCGCGGCGCTGGGGGAATTGGCGCGGCAACGCTGGCTGCGCGCCACGGGCCAGAGGTTGCGTCCGCCGCAGCCTGGAGCGAGGGGCGGCTGGCCAGTGGAGATCCCGCCCGATTTCGAAGACGTTCCGGTCGCGATCGTGCGCACGCAACCCGCGTATAACGGAATCCCCGAAGTGCGGGAGGTGGAGACGCTCTACCTGGATGCCATCGCGGCGGCAGAGCGGTTCATCTATATCGAAAGCCAATATTTCACCTCCACCGTCGTGGCTGACGCAATCGCCAGGCGGCTGCGAGAACCGCATGGACCGGAGGTCGTGCTGATCCTGCCGCGTGGGTCGGATGCGTGGCTCGAAGAGAAAACCATGGGCGCGCTGCGCGGACAGGTGCTGCGCCAGGTTCGTGATGCCGATCACTTCGGTCGGCTGTGCGTGTGTTATCCTGTGGCGCCGCAGCTCCACGACGAATATCTGCATGTGCACTCGAAGGTGCTGTTGGTGGATAACGCTTTTGCGCGGGTAGGTTCCTCGAATCTCAACAATCGCTCCATGGGATTTGATACGGAGTGCGACCTCGCCTTCGAAGCGGCCGGCGATGCGCGCATCGAACGCGTGGTAGCGTCGTTCCGTGACCGGCTCATGGCCGAGCACCTCGGCACCACGCCCGAAAAAGTGGCGGAGAAGATGGCCGATACCGGCTCGCTGGTGAGGACGATCGAAGCGCTGCGCAGCGGCGAAAAGACGTTATGTCCGCTCCCCCCCGAGCCCGCCGATCCCGTAGCCTACGCGGCGCTGATCGACCCCAAGTGTCCCTCGTCGCCGGAAAAGCTCCTGGACGAATTCGTTCCCGAAGACCACCGGGAACATGCAAAACGCCCCATTCTGCAAACCATCGTCGTGCTGCTCGCGCTGTTCGGTATCGCGGCAGCCTGGCGCTGGACCCCTCTGCATGAATGGATCGACATCCAGGCCATCCTCGGGAGCGTCAAGGCACTCGGGAACAATCCGCTCGCTCCCTTCGCCGTGATGGGTATTTATGCCGCGGGCGGGCTGATGATGGTGCCGGTAACGCTCCTGATCATCGGAACCACTTTCGTCTTCGATCCGTTGACGGCATTCGTCTACTCGCTGTTAGGGTGCATGGCCAGCGCCCTGCTGAGCTACGGTATCGGGTGGCTGCTTGGGTACAGAACACTGCGGCAGTTCATGAGCGCGCGCCTGGCGCGCCTGAGCGGCAGACTGAGGCAGCGAGGGCTGCTGACGGTGATCACGGTGCGCCTGTTGCCCGTGGCGCCGTTCACCGTCATCAATCTGGTCGCGGGCGCGTTTCGCATTCGACTGCGGGATTTCGGCTTGGGAACGGCACTCGGAATGGCGCCAGGCATTCTGGCCCTTTCGGTATTCGCGGATCGGCTCGAAATGGCCATCCTCAGGCCAGGGATTAAGAATCTCGCCCTGCTGGCGCTCGTACTTGCGCTCATCCTGGGCGCGGTGGTGTGGATTCGGCGTTGGCTCACCAATGGCTCGCGTGCCGCACTGGCGGAGACAGCGGGACCGAAGGAGGGAGGGCGGTGAGCGCGCCGGCAGAGGTGAGGGCACGGACGGTACACAAAGCAAAAGGACCGCACAGACGCATCTCGGCAGTTTCCTACAACGTGCATGGCTGTGTCGGCGTGGACGGACGGTATGCGCCCGAACGTATCGCGGCCGTCATCCGTGAACTCGATGCGGACATCGTGGGGCTGCAGGAAGTGAATTCCCGCAATGGGCCCTACCACGAACACCGCCAGATGGACTATCTCGCCCACGCCACGGGGCTGCACGCAGTTGCAGGTCCCACCATCCTGGAGTACGACCGCGCGTATGGCAACATCCTGCTCTCCCGGTTCCCGGTGCTCGTAGTGCGCCGCACGGATTTGAGCGTCCCGGGACGCGAGCCGCGCGGCATCCTGGACGTGGACCTGGATGTCCACGGCACCACGGTGCGCGTGCTGGTCACCCACTTCGGCCTGCGCTTCGGCGAGCGGCGCTACCAGACCGACCGCCTGCTCGAGGCCCTCGCCATCGACCCCGCCGACCCGCTCATCCTCCTGGGCGACCTGAATGAATGGCTCCCCCGCGGCTACGCCGTGCGCCAGCTCAGCGCCGTCCTGGGCGAGGTTCCCGCCTATCGTACCTTTCCCTCACGATTTCCCATCGGCGCGCTGGACCGCATCTGGGTGCGGCCGCTGGAGGCGCTGGAAACTGTCAGGGTGCACAGGACGGCCATGACGCGCCTCGCCTCCGATCACCTGCCGTTGAAGGCGACTGTGCTTGCGGGTGTGATGGCGAGCCGCGGTATGTCAGTGCGAGAGGAGGAAACGTCTGTCGCGGAAGGGGCGTAATCGTATCTTTCAGGGACGCCTGAACAAGATGCAGATCGGGTTAGCCCGATAGGGCATAACCCGACAAACAAGGAATATGCCGAGGTACGTTGCGTTAGCCCGACCTACATCAAATATACATGGCACTGCAGAACAAGGTTTGAGCAGCCAGGAATCTTCCGATGAGAATCACCTATCCCAACATTTGTTGAGTTTCTTTTCCGGTGTATCTCCCATGCTGTCGGGTGCATCCGGAACCGAGACTTTCCCGGTGTGCTCCAATACGAATTTGCCACACTTGTCGTTGGCATGAGCGCCTTGGGGAATGGCGCTGAGGGTGAAGGCGGTTCCGCTGGGTATTTCCACCTTGACGGTGTAGAAGCCCTGCGACGAGCTCACGGTGGCATTGTTCTGCAGCGGGCAGTCTTTATGATTGTAAGCGTTGTATTCCACAAAACAGCGCTCCAATTTCGAGGCGAGTTCCATCAGAAGCGCCTTGGCTTCGGTGCGCCGGGTCCGCGCGATATAGTCTTGGTATGCCGGATAGGCAATCGAGGCCACGATGGCGATGACCGCCACTACAACTATCATTTCGATGAGCGTGAAGCCTCTCATGAACGCCGTCCGTGGCGTTGATCGTGTTGCCGGGTGTTTTACAGTAGTCATAGTTAAGTACCGTTGAAATGAGCTTTCGCTTAGCGTGGCAATAACCGCCACGACGTCTCGCCACTGGTCGGTTGAACAGGTGTTTTGACTTCCACACCCTTTGGTCCGGAACCGCCGAACGAGCCGGTGGAGGTCTGGGTTCGTAGCGAGATTTTGCCGGTGTCCTTATCCACATGTATGCCCGGTGTGGCTGCTAGTCCAGCCCCCAAGTCCACCTCCCTGACCGCCACGAGTTTGCCGTCGACGGTCGTGGTGCCTATGGGACCTTCAGGATAAGCCGTGCCGGTCTTGTAGTAGAGGGCGTAGAGATCACTGCTGCCTTCGCCGGTGCACAGATCCGAGCTGGGGGTGTAGACCGGGGGCATCAGCATCTCGCCGTACAGGCGGGCCATGGCCACCACGCGCGTGCTGCTGGAGTCGCCGCCGGGTGCAGGAAGATTGAGTTTCCAGCCGGGCTTCGGATCGGCGGGCGGGCTTGCGAACGGGTTTCCATCGATCATGGTAATCAGATCGTTGAAAGTGCTCGCATCGCTTACCCCCGTCACGGTGTGGTCGGTGTATACCACCGCGTTCGTGACATCCAGGAGTTGCCCAATATTCACCAGCGGCTCCGTTGCGTTGGCGATGGAGTCTGGGAGTCCATCGTTATTCCGATCCCAGGGATCCTTGATGCCATACAGCGTCTGCTGGGCTGTACTGCTCTTGTCGTCAGTGACGAAAAACCTGCCCGTGCCGGTGAAGACCCAATGGTTGCCCTGGTTGT
>JBAYZB010000094.1:0-11549 GCA_041672765.1 Gammaproteobacteria bacterium
TGCCACTTCGGGGTCGGTATAGGCGACGGAGGGGATGGCGCGGGCGTCGAAGATACGCTTCATGCCCGCGATCACCTCGGCGGCGACCCGGCCTTCGTGGCTCGCCTTGTGCGCCAGCATGGGCGGACCGACGATGTCGCCGATGGCGAAGATGTGCGGCACGTTGGTGCGCTGCTGCTTGTCCACCTCGATGAAGCCCGCTTCGGTGACCCGCACGCCGGCGTTCTCGGCGCCGATACGGTGGCCGTTGGGGCGGCGGCCCACGGCCACCAGCACGCGGTCGAAGCGCGTGGGCGAGGCGGGCGCCTTGGCACCCTCGAAGTGGACGTAGAGGCCGTCGTCGGCGGCGTCGACGCGCGTGACGCGGGTGTTGAGGTAAATGCCCGCGTAGCGGGCCGCGATGCGCTTCTGCAGCGGCCGGACCAGATCCGGGTCGGTGCCGGGCATCAGGCTGTCCGAAAGCTCCACCACGGTGACGCGGGAGCCCAGGGCGTGGTAGACGGTGGCCATCTCCAGGCCGATGATGCCGCCGCCGATCACCAGGAGCTCGGCCGGCACGTCGGGCAGTTCCAGCGCGCTGGTGGAATCCAGCACGCGCGGATCGTCGTGGGGGAGGCCGGGGAGTTGGATCGCCTGCGAGCCGGCCGCGATGATGGCGTTGTCGAACGAGACGCGCAGCGGCCCGTCCTCGGTCTCGACGGTGAGGTGGTGGGGCGAGGCGAATTTGCCCACACCCTGGATCACCTGCACGTTGCGCCGCTTCGCCAGTTGCACAAGGCCGGAGGTGAGGCGGCCCACCACACCGTCCTTCCACGCGCGGAGTTTGTCGAGTTCGATGCGCGGCGTGCCGAAGGCCACGCCCCAGCCCTCCATCGCCTGCGCCTGCTCGATGACGCCGGCCACGTGCAGCAACGCCTTGGAGGGGATGCAGCCCACGTTCAGGCACACGCCCCCGAGGCGGGGATAGCGCTCGATCAGCACGACCTTCTTGCCGAGGTCGGCGGCGCGGAATGCGGCCGTGTAGCCGCCGGGGCCTGCGCCCAGTACCACCACGTCCCCATGCACGTCGGCGCCCACACGGGGCGGAGCGGACACGGTGGCGGGCTTCTCCGGCGGCGGGGCCTTTGCCGCAGGGGGCGCGGGGGGCTGTTCGGGCGCCCGGTCGGCGGCGGGGGTCTCGTCCGCCAGTTCCATGGTTAGAATGGGCGAGCCCTGGGACACCTTATCCCCCACCTTGACTTGCAAGGTCTTGACCGTGCCTGCATAAGGGGAGGGGATCTCCATGGTGGCCTTCTCGCTCTCCAGCGTGATCAGCGAGTCGTCCTTGCGGATCGTATCGCCCGGCGCGGTTAGGACCTCGATCACGTCGACGTCCTTGAAGTCGCCGATATCCGGAACGCTTACGTCTACGACTTTACCCATGCTCGTTCAATCCTGATTGGTAACGCGCGAATATTTCGTTCGGCATCATAGCAGGATGCGCCGGATATCGGCCAATACGCTGCTGAAGTAAACGATGAAGCGGGCGGCGAGGGCGCCGTCGATGACGCGATGATCGTAGGAGAGGGAGAGCGGCAGCAGCAGGCGCGGTTCGAACGCGCCGTTGCGGTAAACGGGTTTCGTGACGGCGCGCGACACCCCAAGGATCGCCACTTCCGGCGCATTGATGATGGGGGTGAAGGCGGTGCCGCCAATGCCGCCCAGGCTGGAGATGCTGAAACAGCCGCCCTGCATCTCGCCCGGGGTGAGCTTGCGCTCCCGCGCCCTGGCGCTCAGCTCCGCCAGTTCCCGCGCCAGCTCCAGCACGCCCTTCTGGTCGACGTCGCGGATGACGGGCACCACCAGGCCCTGAGGCGTGTCCACCGCCACGCCGATATGAAAATACTTCTTGAGGATCAAGTGCTCGCCATCATGGTGCAGCGAGGCGTTGAACTCGGGAAATTTCCTCAGGGCGGGGACACAGGCCTTGATCAGAAAGGCGGGCAGCGTGAGGCGGAATCCCTGCTCCTGGGCGCTTTGGCCATGTTCCTTGCGAAACGCCTCGAGGTCGGTGATGTCCGCCTCCTCGAACTGCGTGACGTGGGGGATGGCGACCCAGTTGCGGTGCAGGTTGCCCGCCGACAGGCGTTGGATCCTGGTAAGCGGCCGGGTTTCGATGGCGCCGAATTGCGCAAAGTCGATCTCCGGCAGCGGCGGCAGGCCGACTGCGGCGCCGGGCATTGCCCGGGCGGGGGCTGCCAATTCTGCCTTTACGAATGCCTGTATGTCCGACCGCAGGATGCGGCCCTTGGGGCCGGAGCCGTGCACCCGGGTCAGGTCCACCCCCAGTTCCCGGGCGAACCGGCGCACGGACGGACTGGCGTGGACGGTCGCAGCCTCCTTCGCGGGTACGGGCGGCACCGGCGGCGGGCGTTCGGGCAGTGGCGGGGGCTGGATGGGCTCCGCCTGGGGTGTCGCTTCCACCGGGGGCGGTTCTGCCGGGCCGGCGGCCGCGCCGGAGCCGGCATCGGGGGCGGCTTCCTCCAGGGAGGGCGGTGGGCCGGGCTCGGACGGCTGGATGGGCTCCGCCTCGGGGGTGGCCTCCACCGGCGGCGCGTCCGCCGCTGCCGCAGAGGTCTCCTGTGCCGGCTCCTGGAGGGCGGGTTTTGCCGGCGCGGACTGTTCCTCCTCGGCGACCTCCAGGCGTAGAACCGGCGAGCCTTCGGAGACCTTGTCCCCCACCTTGACGTGGACATCCCGGACCGTTCCGGCATAGGGGGAGGGGATTTCCATGGTGGCCTTCTCGCTCTCCAGCGTGATCAGCGAGTCGTCCGGCCGGACAAAGTCCCCAGGGCTTACCAGCACCTCGATCACATCGACGTCCTTGAAGTCGCCGATGCTCGGCAACAGAACCTCCTTGATCGTCACCACGTCCGCTCCTTAATGAAAATGAGGTTGCAGGTGACAAGCTACAAGCAGCAAGCTGCATAAGTGGCAAGTTGCAAGGAAATCCCGCAGGTCGATTTGCCACTCATACAGTGACCGGATTGGGCTTGTCCGGGTCGACGCCATAACGCCGGATGGCGTCCGCGACCCGCGCTGCCGGGATCTGTCCCTCATCCGCCAGTCCTTTCAGGGCCGCCACCGTGATGTAGTAGCGGTCGACTTCGAAGAAGCGGCGCAACTGCTTGCGCGTGTCGCTGCGGCCATAGCCGTCGGTACCTAACACGATGTAGTTGGCGGGTACGAACGGGCGGATCTGGTCGGCGTATGTCCGGATGTAATCCGTGGCGGCGACGACCGGACCGTGGCCGTCCTTGAGGCAGGTCTCCACATAACTCATCCGGGGCTGTTCCAGCGGATGCAGCAGGTTCCAGCGCTGCACGTCGAGGCCCTCGCGGCGCAGTTCGGTGAAACTGGTGACGCTCCAGATCTCCGCGCCGATGTCGAAGTCGCGCTCCAGCAGGTCGGCGGCGGCAATGGCCTCGCGCAGGATGGTGCCGCTGCCGAGCAGCCGCACGCTGAGGCCCTTGGCGGGGTTAGCCCCGCGCAGGCGATACATCCCCTTGCGGATTCCTTCCTCCACTCCCTCGGGCATGGGCGGGTGGGGATAGTTCTCGTTCATTACCGTGATGTAGTAGAAGATGTGCTCCTGGTCGCGATACATGCGCCGCAGGCCGTCGTGAATGATAATCGCCAGTTCGTAGGCGAAGGCCGGATCGTAGGCGACACAGTTGGGGATCACCGAGGCGAGCACATGACTGTGGCCGTCCTGGTGCTGCAGCCCTTCTCCGGCGAGGGTGGTGCGGCCGGCGGTGCCGCCTATCAGGAATCCCCTCGCCTGGGCGTCGCCGGCGGCCCAGGCAAAATCCCCGACGCGCTGGAAGCCGAACATCGAATAGAAGATGTAGAAAGGGATCATGTGGATGCCGTGGTTGCTGTACGCGGTGCCCGCCGCCAGCCAGGAATTGAATGCGCCCGCCTCCGTGATGCCTTCCTCCAGGATCTGGCCCTTCTGGTCCTCGCGGTAATACATCAGTTGATCAGCATCCACCGGCTCGTAGAGCTGGCCCGTCGGGGAGTAGATGCCGATCTGGCGGAACAGGCCCTCCATGCCGAAGGTGCGCGCTTCGTCGGGCACGATGGGAACCAGCCGCGGGCCGATGTTGCGGTCGCGCGTCAGGATCGCGAGCATGCGCACGAAGGCCATGGTGGTGGATATCTCCCGGTCCTCGGTCCCCTTGAGCATCATGTCGAAAATGGAAAGGTCCGGTATCTGCAGCGGCGGCGCCTCCCGGCGGCGGGCCGGGAGGTAGCCGCCCAGGGCCTCGCGGCGCTGCTTGAGGTAGCGGATTTCGGCACTGTCCTCCGGCGGCCGGTAAAACGGCGTCTGGCCGATCTGGTCATCGGAGATGGGGATGTTGAAGCGGTCGCGGAATGCCCGCAGCGCCTTCTCGCCCATTTTCTTCTGCTGGTGCGTGATGTTCTGCCCTTCGCCGGCTTCGCCCATGCCGTAGCCTTTGACGGTCTTGGCCAGGATGACCGTGGGCTGGCCCCGGTGCTTCACGGCAGCGGCATACGCCGCATAGATCTTGTGCGGGTCGTGGCCGCCGCGGTTGAGCCGCCAGATGTCGTCATCGGTCATGTTGGCGACCATCTCCTCCAGTTCCGGGTATTTCCCGAAAAAGTGCTTGCGGGTGTACGCGCCGCCTTTGGCCTTGTAATTCTGGTACTCGCCGTCCACGCACTCTTCCATGCGTTTGAGCAGCAATCCCTTGGTGTCCTTGAGGAACAACGGGTCCCAATAGGAGCCCCAGATGACCTTGATGACGTTCCAGCCGGCGCCGCGGAACACCGCTTCCAGCTCCTGGATGATCTTGCCGTTGCCGCGCACTGGACCGTCCAGCCGCTGGAGGTTGCAGTTGATGACGAAAATCAGGTTGTCCAGCTTTTCGCGCGCGGCGAGGCTGATGGCGCCGAGGGATTCCGGCTCGTCCATTTCGCCGTCGCCCATGAAGGCCCATACCCTGCGGCCTTCAGTGTTCAATATTCCGCGGTGTTGCAGGTAGCGCATGAAGCGCGCCTGATAAATGGCCATCATGGGTGACAGCCCCATGGAGACCGTGGGGAATTGCCAGAAGTCCGGCATCAGCCAGGGATGGGGATACGACGAGAGACCGTTGCCGTCCACCTCCCGGCGGAAGTTGCGCAACTGCTCCTCCGTGATGCGTCCTTCCAGGAAGGCGCGCGCATAGATGCCGGGCGCGGAGTGCCCCTGAAAAAACAGGAGATCGCCGCCGTGGCTTTCGTTCGGCGCGCGAAAGAAATGGTTGAATCCGACGTCGTACAGTGTTGCCGATGACGCGAAGCTGGCGATGTGCCCGCCAAGCTCGGAACTCTCGCGGTTCGCCTGCACCACCATCGCCAGGGCGTTCCAGCGAATGAGGGAACGAATCCGCCGTTCCAGTCCGGCATCGCCCGGCAGACGCTCCTCCTTGGAGGCGGGAATGGTGTTGATGTAGGCCGTGTTTGCGCTGAAGGGAAGATAAGCGCCGGCACGGCGTGCCCTTTCGATGAGTCGCTCCAGCAGGTAGTGGGCGCGCTCCGTGCCTTCGTATTCCAGGACCGCGTCCAACGCGTCAAGCCATTCGCGCGTTTCCTGCATGTCGATGTCGTCGAGTTGTGCAACCATGGCTCACCTCGATCTGTATAGCCCGGAACCCCCCTAAGTTTATACGCTGCAAACGAGCGTTTCGCCGTAGCCATGGAATGCGGGCGCCGCTTCTTCATCCGTGGGACGAACGCGGCGGGATGCAATGCCCTGTACTATACTTCGGGCGATTTCAAGACCCGGTCCGGCGGAGGTTTCGTGTTGCGCCGCAGTGCTTGCTTTTCCCCCAGGGGCGGCTAAATTCAAAAGATAGAGCATTGAATTTACTGGCTCTTCTGCAATGACGCGGTGCGACCGCCGGACAGGAGCACGGGCCCGCACCAAAGCTGTATCCCGTCAAGCCTCTGTGCGGAGCGCAGGCATGGGGGCGGGCGAGAGGTGGCGGTCAGGGGAGCATTGGAGCCTGCATCCGTTGGCGTCTTGTCGATACCCGTGAATGATTCCCCTCGCGATGCCGTACCGAGCGACGTCAGCCGGATGCGACTGTTACAACGTTATCCCGGCGCCTGCCGGTCGGCTCGATTTTGCGTCCTGCCCGCGGGGAACAGGGGCAGCCGCGCGCAAGCGTGTTGCACGGAAAAGGAAAGGGCCATGGAGAATGAAGGCATGGTGATCGCTGCCAATGCGGATGATGCTCCGGTCGACATGGTCAGGCCAAAGGTCCTTGTGGTCGACAGCGATTCCGGTCCGTTGCAAGTCCGGCTCGAAGGCGCCGGTTACGCGGTCCGTACCGCGGAGAACGGGCGCGCGGCCCTCAGGTGCCTGGAGTCTTTCGATCCGCAACTGGTGGTCGTCGGATGCGACGTGGAGGGCGACGACGGAGTGCCGCTGCTCACCGTCATTCGGGAGCTCAGCCCCACGTTGCCGGTCATCGCCCTGTCGGCGACCAATTCGATCCAGGACGCCATCGAAGCGGTCAAGAGCGGGGTATTCAGCTTCCTGATGAAGCCCGTGGACGGCGCCATGCTGATTGAACAGGTGGCGAAGGCGCTGCGCCTGATGGCGAAGGAAAGCGTTCCGGCCGATCGCGACAACTGGTGGCGCAGCGAAATCATCACGCGCAGCCGTGTGATGGAGGAAACGCTGCGGGAGGCGCGCCTGATCGCCGAGAGCGAGGCGAGCGTGCTGATCTACGGCGAAAGCGGCACCGGCAAGGAACTGCTCGCCCGTGCGATCCACAGGGCGAGCCGACGGCGGGACAAGCCCTTCATCGCCATCAACTGCAGCGCGATACCCGAGCCGCTATTGGAGTCGGAACTGTTCGGATACCGCAAGGGCTCGTTCACGGGTGCGGTGAAGGACCACAAGGGCCTGTTCCACGCGGCGCATCAAGGGACGCTCTTTCTCGACGAGATCGGCGACATGCCGCTTGCCCTGCAGCCGAAGCTGCTGCGGGTGCTGGAGGAAAAGCAGATCCGCCCGCTGGGTGCTACCGAGGCGGTACCCGTGGACGTCCGGGTCATCTCGGCCACCCATCAGGACCTGGACGAAAAGCTCCGGAACGGCGAGTTCCGCGAGGACCTTTACTACAGGTTGAATGTCGTCAACCTGGAACTGCCGTCGCTGGCGGAGCGGCCGGAGGACATTCCGTTGCTGGCGACGCATTTTCTCCTGCAGCTCAGTGCCAAGAACCGCAAGAACGTGCGCGGCTTCTCGCCCGAGGCGATGGAATTGCTGCTTGCCGCCGCCTGGCCAGGCAACGTGCGGCAGCTCTATAACGTAGTGGAACATGTGGTGACGCTCTGCTCGACACCGATCGTCCCGGAACGGTTCGTGCAAAGGGCGTTGCGCGACAAACGCAAGGAGACGCTGTCATTGGCGGAAGCAAAAAAGAACTTCGAACGCGAGTATCTGACCCAGCTCTTGCAGATCACCGGCGGCAACGTCACGCAGGCGGCCCGTCTGGCAAAACGTAATCGGACGGAATTCTACAAACTGCTGCACCGTCATTGCCTCGATCCCACGCTGTTCAAACTGGCGAAATAGGCGAGTCGGGAAGGAGCTGCGCCGTGGCGGGGCCACTACTCCCACAGCGGGCGCAGGGTGGGCACTGCCCGCCGAACCAACGCCTTTGAATGGCGCGCGGCCGCTCGGTCAGCGGACTACGACGCCCGCGCAAGCACCAGCTTGCCCCGGCCGGGCAGGTTGAGCGAGGGCAGGACGTTGACCACGGACACCACCAGCGCGGCAGCGTAGGGGATGGACTGGACCGCCAGCACGCCTAGCCAGAACAGCACTTCCGCGTTGCCAAGCTCATAGCGCCACAGGACCGCGGCGCTGGCCAGCCACAACGCCGTGAGCAACAGGAATTCCTCCCGCGCCATCAGCACGCTCTTGATCAGCGCCGGGCGCGATTCGCACTTGGGCGTGCGCAGGAACGGCTGACTCGACGTGAACAGGCCGGCAAGCATGGCGCGGCCGATGGTCAGCGTGAGCGACATCCCGGCGACCGCGGCGCCGAGTCGCTGCGGCCAGGTGGAGTGGCTCACCCGCACGTGGTAGAGCGACAGCGAATGGACGAGCTTGAACAGGAAAATGCCCACCGTCGGAACGATGAACGCCGTGAGCGGAAACTCGAAGTATTTGGGCAATGCGACGAGCCCTGCCGTCCATAGCAGCGCCAGCAGGGTGAAGATCAGGTGCATGGCGTCGGCGAACCAGGGCAGCCAGCCGGTAACGAAGTGGTAACGCTGGCCGGTGGTGAGCGGTGACGTTTTGCCGGGCAGCAGCGCGCGCCAGTGGCGCTTCAGGATCATGACGGCGCCGTAGGCCCAGCGGAAGCGCTGGCGCTTGTAGCCGTCGAAGGTGTCGGGGGTGAGGCCCTGGCCGAAGGTCTCGTTCACGTACACCGACCGGTAGCCTTCCTGGTACAGACGCAGCCCCAGTTCCGCGTCCTCGCAGATGCACCACTCGGACCAGCCGCCCAACCCTTCCAGGGCGCTCTTGCGGATCAGGGTCATGGTGCCGTGCTGGATGATGGCGTCGTACTCGTTGCGATGCACCATGCCGATGTGGAAGAAGCCGGTGTATTCCCAGTTGAGCATGGTCTTGAAGGCGTCGCCTTCCCACTCCCGGTGGTCCTGGGGGGCCTGCACGAAGCCCACCTTCTCGTCGGAGAAATAGGGCACCAGGGCGCGCAGCCAGTCGCGCCGGACGAGGTAGTCGCTGTCCACCACGCCGATGATCTCCGCATCCGGCGCGGTCTGTTTGAGGCCGAAGTTCAGCGCCCCCGCCTTGAAGCCGGGCCACTTGCCCAGATGGAAGAAGCGGAATCTGGGACCGAGCTGGGCGCAGTACTCTTGCACCGGCTGCCAGACCGTCGGGTCCAGGGTGTTGTTGTCGAGCACCAGCACCTCTAAATTCGGATAGTCCAGCGCGGCGAGGCTGTCCAGGGTCAGCTTGACCATCTCCGGCGGTTCATTGCAGATGGCCAGGTGCAGCGACACTTTCGGCAGGGGCGCGTCGGCTGGCGGATTCTGGGGCAGGAACTGCCGGCGCCAGCGCCGGTTCCAGATGAGCTCGGCCATCTCGAAGCCGTTGATGAGCACCACCGCGAGCAGGGCGAGTTGGGCCGGGAACAGCACGCCCCACATGAGCGTGGCGGTGGCGGGCAATTCCTGGGTGACGGGTGTGAACGCCGCCCAGACGGCCAGGGACACGGCGGCCTGTATCAGACCTGCGAAAAACAGTTGCCCACCGAAACGCAGGCGACCGCGCCAGCGCCTCAGGAACCAACCCATCGGGAACAGTGCCAGCAGCGTGGCGGCGATGACCTGGACGGGCCAGGCGCTGACCTCGACGATGGGGCCGGAGAGCGGGAACTTGGGGGCGCGGTCGGCGGTGAAGATGCCCCAATGGGCGCCGGCGGCGCCTTCGATGGCGCGCTTCCACGGCTGGTCGAAGGCCTCCATGATGAAATAGTCCAGGCCGCGCGCATTGGCCTCGTTCAGGAACTTGCGGACGAACCGGGCCTGGTTCACCAGGGTGGGCGCGGACACTTCCAGTCGGTTGCCGCCGCTGGGCCAGCCCACCTCCGCCAGGAGCACGTGCTTGTGCGGGAAGGCTTTCCTGACCTGCAGGTAGCGGTCCAGGACCCAATCCACCGCGCTCTCGGCCGGAACCTTCTCCCAATAGGGCAACACGTGGATGGCGATGAAATCCACCTCCCGGGCAAGCTCAGGGTGCTTCAGCCAGACATGCCACGGTTCGGCCGTGCTCACCGGCACCGTGACGCGCTTGCGCACCTCGCGCAGATAGCCGATCAATTCGTTGACGGTGAGATCGCCGCGCAGGATGGCTTCGTTGCCGACGATCACCCGGTCGACGTTACGGTGGGTTTTGGCATTCCGGATGAGATTGCGCAGCTCCGCGTCGTTGCGCTCGCGGCGATGATCCAGCCACGCGCCGGCGGTGACGCGCAGGCCGTAGTCCCAGGCCAGATGGGGAATCAGCTCCATGCCGTCGGTGGAGGAGTAGGTGCGGACACTGCCGACCTGATCCTGCAGCAATTCCAGGTCGCGCTTGATCGAGTCGGTATCCGGGTGTTGCCCCTTCAGCGGATTCTGGTGGCGGAGATAAGGACTGAAAGACACGCCGCGTATAGTGCCGGTCCAGGACTGTTCGGTATGGGACGGGTTGAACCAGGCCCAAACGGCCAAGTTGCCCAATATCACCAATGCCAGGACGATCAGGCCGGACTTCTTCATAGCGTTCTTCGTCGTCAATCGAACGGCCGCTGCAAGCGATAGGGGGTGCTTGGGGCGGGCATTTTAGAGGAGGGGGGTACTTCTGTCGAGGACGCGGCGCGGGGCGAGCGCGCCGGCGACGAGTTGATGCTTGCCCGGGGGCTCAAAAAGCGGTTTTGTCCAGGGGCGGCACGGTGGCCTTTTGCAAGTGCTGCGCAGAAAAGTCGGCCGCCGGCAGTGGGTGGCCGAGCAGGAAACCTTGGACATGGTCGCATCCCTGTTCGCGCAGGAAATCCAGTTGCGCCTCGGTCTCGACGCCTTCCGCGATGACGGTCAGGCGCAGGCTGTGGGCCAGGTTGATGACAGCGGCGACGATGGCTGCGGCGTCCTTGTCGTACGGGATGTCGTGGACGAAGGTCCGGTCGACCTTGAGCGCGGAGACGGGGAAGCGTTTCAAATAGCTCAGGGAGGAATAGCCGGTACCGAAATCGTCGATGGCAATGCCGCAGCCCATGGCATGAAACTGCTGCAGCATGGCAACCGCGGCCTCGGCGTCCTTCATGATGACGCTTTCGGTGAGCTCGAAGGTGACGCACGCCGGGTCCACTCCGGTTTCGAGCAGGATGCGCTTGGCTTCCGCCGCCGGGTTTTGCTGCTTGAACTGCTGCGCCGACATGTTGATGGCGACTGGCACCAGACGCAAGCCCTGATGCTGCCATGCGCGGATCTGCTCGCACACCGCGCGCGTTATCCATTGACCGATGGAGTGGATCAGTCCGGTCTCTTCGGCGATGGGGATGAACTCCGCCGGCGAGACGAGGCCGAGATCGGGATGCCGCCAGCGCAGCAAGGCCTCGGCAGCGACGATGCGCCGGGTTTCGAGTTCGACCACGGGCTGGAAATAAACGGTGAACTCGCTGCGCTCCAGGGCGCGGTGGAGGCTGCGTTCCATGGCCAGGTGCTCGAAGGAGCGGGCGTTGATCGCAGGCGTGTAGAGCTGATAGCTGTTGCGGCCCAGATCCTTGGCTCGGTACATGGCGGCGTCGGCATTCTTGATCAGCGTTTCCGCCGTCGCCCCGTCCTCGGGATAGATGCTGATTCCGATGCTGGAGGTTACCAGGAGCTCCTTGCCATCGATGTTGATGGGCCTTTTGATGGAATCGATGATGCGCCGCGCGGTTTTGGCGGCATCGTCCGGTTGCGCGATCTCCGGG
>JBAYZB010000095.1:0-11451 GCA_041672765.1 Gammaproteobacteria bacterium
TTGCGGGCTCTTGCAGCCCTTCAGGAGCTCATCGAGCAGGACGTCGGTGGTGTTCTTGGGTCTGGTCATTGGTTTTCCTTCTTGTTAGTCATAGATGACCAGTTACACAGTTATTTGTACACCCTCCCCGTGCATGATCATGTTCATCTTGCTGGTGCGGGCCATGCGATCGTTGGCATCTGTGCCATAGATGCAACGATTAGAAAGATTCCACAGCCGCGACCCTACCCGCTTCTGATCAATGAGCTCCTGCAGTTCGTTGAACTTGTCCTGGAGCTTCTTGGCCCGCTGCGCCTCGGTAAGCGAATTGTCTTTTTCGATTTTGGCCTTGAATTCGTTGTACTCACGGTCCACGTCGGCAAGGATTTTCTCGCGAACGATCTCGAACACCCGGATGAGAAAGCCACCCGAACCACTAGCCGGATCGCAAACAATCTCCCCCTCCTTGGGATCGATCATCTGTACCATGAATTCGACTATGGTTCTCGGAGTGAAAAACTGACCGATTTCTCCCCTAAAAGTACGGCCAAGGAAGCGTTCGAACGCGACACCCTTGATATCCTCGCTGGTATCAGAAAGGTTGTATTTCTCCAACTCCTTGACAATGGCCTCGCCAGTCGCTGGCTTGAGGTTGATGCGCTCATCGTCCTCGAAAATTTTGTCAGCCGCATAGAATCGTTTGGTTTCCTGAAAAAGATTGTCCAGCGGGTTTTCCGCGATCTGGTTTTTCAGTACATCCACGGTAAACAAATTGGTCTTGCTGCGCCGAGTGAGAAGTTGGCGCTCCACATAGACCTTGATGAAAAGTACCTTGGCGATTTCATCGAAAGCTGCTGCCGGGTCTTTCTTTTCCCGGTTTCGGATGATGTTGTGGCATTTGTGCAGCAGGTCGGCAAACTCCTTTTCCTTGAAAGTGCGCAGCTTCGAAAGCAATTCCTTGATTTCCTTATCCGTCGCATCGGCATGGGGAATGTTCTCGATCTCTTCCGTATAGCCCGGCACCTTGTCTTTCTTGACCCGCCAGTATTTGGTTTCACGCGAGTTGTGAGTAACAAAGAACGGCGCACCGCAGATGCGGGCGTAGTTTTCACCCTGACTGTAGTCCTGCGGCTTGATGGTGACGTTATCGGATTTGCACTCGACGATGATGAAGGGTGCGTTGTCGTTTGCCTTGTCCTGAGCGGTACGCCAGATGACGAAGTCGGCGCGGGCGGATGCTGAGCCCCGACCAGTCAGATCCACCTCTTCGGCGATCTGTTCGAGGGCGAAGCCATATTCATTGACTAGCACCAGCAAGTATTCCTGGCGCACTGTCTCTTCGGGTGTTTCCACCAGCCATTTGCTGCGGATGTGACTCCAGATCTTTCTTTTGGCTTCATCCCGTTTGATGCTCAAGGTACTCATTCTTTACTTGTCCTTGCTTGTGTCGGCTTGTCTATGGTTATCCCGTTCTTCTCGCAATATTCCATGATCAGCACCTCCACCATGTTGGCAACCGAGCGATGTTCCCGATTCGCGGCGATGCGCAGTGTTTCCTTCAAGGCGGGCTCGATACGGAAAGTGAGCGTTGCGCTCTTGGTAATCGCCATGGCAGCCTCCCGGTGGCAGGGTGTACTGTAGATGTGCTGCAATGTACAGTAAAACCCGATACGCCCCAAGATCTTGACAAGAAACCGCCATTGAGAGGGGGCTGAATGACTCAGCATCACTCCACTAAGGATTTCTTTCGACAGATACCAAACGCGCTGCTGGCCCCCGACTTTCAGGGACGCGGGCTGTTGGGCGATCTGGATTTCACCGCCATGAAGGGCCGGGTCGCCAATCCGGATTCATGAATCGGGGGCAGGTACGAACGGAACGGAGGTCAGCCGACCTCCCGCCCCTCGCCCGCTTCCTCGTACGTCACGCCGTCGCGAATGTGGTAGATGCGCTGAAAGGTCGGGATGATCTTTTCGTCGTGGGTGACGACGATGATGGCGGTCGCGAACTTGCGGGCCATCTCGTTGAGGATGCGGATCACTGCCATGGCGCGCTCCGAATCCAGGGGCGCGGTGGGCTCGTCGGCCAGGATCACGGGCGGGCGGTTGACCAGACCGCGCGCAATGGCCACGCGCTGTTGCTCACCGCCGGAAAGCTGAGAGGGCATGGCGCGGGCGCGGTGGAGCACGTCCAGCGCAGCGAGCAGTTCCCGCGCCCTGGCGCGCGCCTCGCCGTTCGGCACGCCTGCCAGCATGGGCAGCAGCGCGACGTTGTCGGTGACGTCCAGAAACGGAATCAGATACGGGGCCTGGAAGACGAAGCCGATCTTGTCGCGCCGCAGGGCGCGCAGATCGGGGACCTTCCAGCCGTCGTCGTAGATCACCTCGTCGCCGAGGATCATGCGTCCCGCGGTAGGATCGATCACCGCACCGAGGCACTTGAGCAGGGTGCTCTTGCCCGATCCCGAGGGGCCGATCAGCCCCACCACTTCGCCGGGGGCCACCTGCATGTCCACGCCCTTCAAGGCGTCGACGGCGGTGTCTCCCTCGCCATAGCGCTTTCGCAGCCCCTCGATACGGATGCCTTTACCGTACATTTCAACCCCCTATGGCCTCGGCAGGATCGATCCTGAGCGCCAGGCGGATGGCGATGACGCTTGCCAGCACGCAGATCACCACCACGGCGAGAAAACCCGCGACCGAATCCAACGGCACCAGCAACACGTGCTTTGGAAAGAACGGCGCGGCGAACGTCGCGGTGATCTTGCCCACCACGAAGCCGATCAGGCCCAGCGCGACGGCCTGCTGCACGATCAGTGCGGCGATGGTGCGGTTGCGCGTGCCGATCAGCTTCAGGACTGCAATCTCGCGGATCTTGTCCATGGTCAGCGTGTAGATGATGAAGGCGACGATGGCCGCACTGACGATGGCCAGAATCACCAGGAACATGCCGATCTGCCGGGCGGAGGTGGCAATCAGCTTGCCGACCAGAATCTGCTCCATCTGCACGCGATCGTACACTTGCAAACGTTTCCAGCGTCGAATCGGCTCGGCCACCTCTGCGGGCGTATAGCCCGGCTTGATCTGAACCAGGATCGCGTTGACGTAGTTGTTGCCGACCTGCTCGGCGATGACCGCATCCAGCAGCCCCGGCACGGCGGGCTGGTTCAAGGCCGGATTCGCGGCGGTGCGGCGACGTTGCATGAGGATGGCGTCGTTGTCCTTGAGGAACTGGGCTTCCTGGGCGTCCTTGAGGGGGATGAACACCATTGGATCGCCGTTGGAGGAGACCATGCGCCGGGTCAGGCCGACCACGGTGTAGTGATTGCGGCGAATCCGGATACGGTCGCCCAGTTTGAAGCCCGTCGCGATGTCGGCCACCGCTTCGTAATGGCCGCGCGTGATCTGGCGGCCGGCCACCAGGTACGGCGGCCAGCCAGGGCTGCCGGGCCCGTCGGCGACGATGCCCGTCACCATCGCGCGCACATCGGTATTGCCCTTGCGCACTTGCATGGTGAGATAGGTAACGTTGGCCGCCCGCGCCACCCCCGGCATGGCAGCGATGCCGCGCCAAAGATCGCCATACACGCTGGAGGACTCGGCGTACGGGCCGAGGGTGTCCTTCTGCACCACCCAGAGATCCGCTCCGCTGTTGTCGAGCAGCACCTTGGCGTCGTCCACCATGCCGCGGTACACGCCGGCCATGGTGAGCGTTACCCCGATCAACAACCCCAGGCCGATCCCCGTGAACACGAACTTGCCCCAGGCATGCAGGATGTCGCGCCCGGCCAGGCTGATCACGGCGATACCCCGGGCAGGCGATCCACCACGTGGATGCGGCTTCCGATGCCCAGCGCCTTTTCGCTGTAGACCACCACCTGGTCACCGGATCGCAGTCCCGCACGCACCTGGACGCGGCCCTCCAGATCGCCCGTCCCCAGCGTAATCGGCGTGAAGCGCGGCCTGCCGTCGATCAGCGCCCATACGCCGATCTCCCCGTTCATGCGCCGCACGGCGGCATTGGGAATGACCGGCGCAACGGGCAGGGCGGGAAGCTGCACCGTCACCTCCGCCAGTTCGCCCAACGGGGGCAGCGGGTGCGGCATCTCGTCGAACGTGACTTTGGCCAGGGTCTCCTCGGTCACCGCGTCGGCCGACGGCTCCACCCTCAGCACCCGCCCCGTCAGCCGTTCGCCATTGCGGGAGCGCAGTTCGATGGCCGCCGGCAGGCCGGCGGTCAGACCCGCCGCCGTGATCTGATCGAAGCGCACGTTGATCCACAGACTCACCGGATCGATCACCTCCACCACCGCCTGGCCTGCGACGATGGTGGTGCCGGGATCGGCGTTGCGCGCCGTAACCAGACCGTCCACGGGCGCGACGAGGCGCAGGTGGCTGCGCTGTGCGGTCAATGCCGCGCGATCCGCACGGGCACGGATGAGCTCTTCCCGCGCGGCCGACAGTGCCGCATCGGCTATCTCCAATTCCTGTCGCTTGGTGGTGACCACTTCCTCGCTGGTCAGTCGCGCCGCGTACAGCCGATCGTAACGCCGCGCCTGGGTCTGCGCATGAGCCTGCCGTGCCTCGGCTTCGCGCAGGGCCGCTTCGGCGCGCTTGAGCACGGCGTCCTGGGCGCGCATACGCTCATCGAGATCGACCGCGTCCATCTCGCCGAGGATCTGCCCGGCCTTCACCCGGTCGCCCACGTGAACGTCCAGCCACTTCACACGCCCTGCAACCGTCGGGCCGATTCTGTAGATGTAACGAGCCTCGACCGTTCCGATGCCGAACAGCGCCGGCGCGACCGCCTCTTCCTTGACCGCCGTCACGGTCACCGCTACCGGCGCCAACGGGCCGGATCGCAAGGCCACATGGATGAACAGCGCAAGCAGCGGAGCAATGACCGCGAGAAGCGCCAGGGTACGGCGTTGCCGAAGAAGCCGTTTCATTGCGCGCACCCGATACCGCGCCGATAAATGGCAAAGACCGCCGGCGCCTGCGCGCGCATGCGCACAACATCGCCAGCGAGCAACGACTGCATCACCAGCCCCTGGATGGTACCGATGAAAAGCACGACAGCGGTATCGACTTCCAGGTCGTCGCTCAACTCACCGTGTTGCTTGCCTTGCTCCATCAATGCGCGCAGCCGCTCGCCGTAGCTCCGAAGCAGGCTCTTGGCCACGCGCTTGGCCGGCGTCTCCTCGGCGCGTTGCAGCTCCCCGAACAGTATGCGCGGCACACCCGGGTGCTCGACGATGAACTCAACATGCGCCATGAACATGGCCTCAAGCGCAGCGAGCGGACTGGCATGGGACGCCACGGCCTTATCCAGACGCGCCATCAGCCGCTCCGCCACCCAGTCCATTACCGCCTGCAGGATTGCGTCCTTGCTGGGGAAATGACGAAACAACGCCCCCTGGGTGAGTCCCATGCGCTTGGCGATTGCCGCTGTGGTGATTTCGCTTGGATTCTGCCCGGCGGCCAACTCGACCACGGTTTCGACGGTCGCTTCGCGACGCTCGTCCGCAGGCAGGTGTTTGGGATAAGGGCTCATCGGCACACCTCAAAGTGAGTAATTAATTACTAGCTTATCGGCGCCAAAAAGCTTGTCAAGAAGAAACTGCAACCCCGAAACCGGGGTTCCCGGAATGAGGCCGTCGAAGAACCGCGGCCCGCCCCCACACCGCCGTACGCCCCGCACGGGACTTCCGGCACGGCCTCTGCCAGACCCCGCGCACCCGCAATCGCCCTGAACCCGCTTGGCCGTGCGCTAAGCTCTTAGGGATACGCAGGCACAACCGCAAATTGCCGGCCTCTTGGCGGCCGGCATCGCGACAGTCGATTCTTCGGAGGTGGTTCCATGAGCGTCCAAGATGAACTGCAGGCCACTATCAACGACATTGTGCAACGAGGAAAAGGCATCCTCGCCGCTGACGAGAGCACCGGTACCATCACCAAGCGCTTTCAGGCCGTCGGCATCGAGTCCAATGAAGAGACCCGGCGCGCCTACCGGGAGCTGCTGGTGACATCGGGGGTCGAGCAGTACATCAGCGGCATCATCTTCTTCGAAGAAACCCTGAACCAGAAGGCGAGCGACGGTACGCCGCTGCCCGAGGTGGCACGGCGCCAGGGTATCGTTCCGGGGATCAAGGTGGACAAGGGGCTCGTCAACCTGCCCTTTACACCCGGCGACAAGGTCACGCAGGGCCTGGACGGCCTCGCCGACCGCCTGACACGTTACAAGGAACAGGGCGCGCGCTTCACTAAGTGGCGTGCCGTCTACGCGATTTCCCCCAACAATCCGACGCGCATCGCCATCGAGGCGAACGCCGAGGCGCTGGCGCGCTATGCGGCGATCTGTCAGGAACAAGGCCTGGTCCCCATCGTGGAGCCGGAGGTGCTGATCGACGGCGATCACTCCATCGATCAATGCGCAACCGTCACCGAAGCGGTCCAGCACGAAGTCTTCCACGCCCTGCACCGGCACGGCGTCATGCTGGAATACATGATCCTCAAGCCCAGCATGGTCATCCCAGGCAAAGCGCACCCGCGCAAGGCATCGCCCGAAGAAGTGGGCGAACGCACCATACAGGTGTTCAAGCGCACCGTGCCCGCCGCCGTGCCGAGCATCAATTTCCTGTCGGGCGGCCAGACGCCGGAAGAGGCCAGTGCCAATCTCAACGCCATCAATCACGCCTATCCTAATGCCCCCTGGTTCTTGAGCTTCTCCTATGCCCGGGCATTGCAGGATCCGGTGATGGCCACTTGGCGCGGCAAGCCCGAGAACGCCGAGGCGGCGCAGCAGGCATTCCACCGGCGCGCCCGCCTCAACAGCGCGGCACAGCGGGGCGAGTACACCGAGGCGATGGAACAGGCCGCGTAACCGTGCACGGCGCCGGGAAATCCCGGCACCTGCAGCGCAGGGCACCCCGTTGCGGGTGCCCTGCCCTTTGCAGGGCGATCAGGCGAACCGCGGCTTTTCTTGCGGCTACGTTCCCGCCGTTGACCAACCGGGGCAAAGTGAAGCGGAATGGTGCACCGCGCTCTGGGCAAGGCCGATACATTCATGCCTCGCCAACACTCCTTGCTGCCATTGCCCCGCAACCGCTGGGCAGGCATTGAAACGGCGCACGCTCCCCATCGTTCGACATCATTATGAGGCTATTTCCAGTTAGCTATTAATTTCTCCATTCCACGTAGTTCCACCGACCGACTCCTTGTCGCCAATATAGTGACTGCCTATAGTTACTGTCAGGTCTCTGCGGTTTCCGGTATCGCCGGAGGATATATGCCCCCACGCGCTTCCTGGAAAGGACATCTCAATATTTCCCTCGTCACCATTCCGGTCCGGCTCTATCACGCAATCACCGGCATCAACCGGGTCGAGCTGAACCAGTTGCATGACCGGGGCTGCGGGGCCAGAATCCGGCACGAAACCATATGCCCTCGCCACGGGCGCGTGGAACGGAAGGATATCGTGCGGGGCTACGAAATCGAGCCGGACCGGTACGTGCTGATCGACGACGCGGACCTGGAGCGCATCAAGCTGGAAACCACCCGCGCCATCGAGGTGTTGCAGTTTTGCCCCGCCGACGAGGTGAATCCGGTCTATCTCGACACCCATTACTATGTCGCCCCCGACGGCCCGGTCGCCGCGGAAGCCTTCGCGGTGATTCGCGAAGCGATGCGCCGCACCAATCACATCGCTATCGGTCAGGTTGTCATGGGCGGAAGGGAAAAACTGCTTGCCGTCAGACCGGACGGCAACGGCTTGACCATGAGCGTGCTGCATTACGCGGACGAAGTGCAGGACGCGTCACCCTATTTCGACAACGTCCCGGCGGGCGTTACGAACGAGGGCCAACTGCGGCTCACCGAGCAGTTGATCCGGGGCATGTCAGCCCCCTTCGAACCGCGGGAGTACACGGACCACTATCAGGAGGCGTTGCTGCAGGTCATAAAGGCGCAGCTCGCCGAAGAGGCGGTCGTGGTGGAGGAGAAAAAAGTCCGGCACCTCGCCGACTTCGCCAATGCCCTGGAGCAAAGCGTTGCGGCCACCGGCGCGGAGCTGCGCAAAAAACCTCCCGCCCGCAGCATACGCGTAATCCCCGACACGCAACGCAGAAGGAAGCACTCCTGAATCTCGGGAACCGACCTCAGGCGCCGCGAGCACCATTCCCGCCGCAGCATCCGGGCGGGTGTAACACTACCCGCCCGGGCTGCTCTTTTTGATCTCCCGCGGGCAACGGCCTGCTGCAATCGGCGTACGCCCGCCGCTCCTCCAAGACCAAACCGGCATCGCGATGATCCCCCGATCTGCACGAGTTCCTGGCCCCACTCGCAGGGCGACACGGCAGGCCGCCATGATTGCCCGCAGCGCCGCGCACGATTTGTGAGGAGATGTGCAGACCGGCGCTTTGCCGCTCCTTGCGACGCTGGGTTAAGATCAGCGGCACCAGGATCGCACAAGGGTGGCGAGATGAGCTCCATCGCGAACAAACAGGTCGTGTTCACGGGACGGCTTGCCTCCATGCCCCGCGACGAGGCGTGGGAGGTGGTGCGTCAGGCGGGCGGCACGCCATGCAAGAACGTTACGCAGCGGACCGATATCCTGGTCATAGGCATGGAAGGCTGGCCGCTGCTCCCGGACGGCACCGTCAGCCGCAAGCTGGCCTACGCAGAAAAACTGCGCCGCCAGGGCCACCCCATCTACATCATCTCCGAAGCCGAGTTCCTCGAACTCACAGGCCTTTCCCGCCACCGTACGGAACTGGAGAAGAGCTATCCCGCGCATCAGGTCTGCGACATCCTGAACATCTCCGCCGATACCCTGGCGCGCTGGGAACAATTCGGCCTGGTGCGTCCCGTCGACGGCAAATACGACTTCCAGGATCTGATTTCGGTGCGCACCATCGCTGCCCTGGTCGCCCAAGGCGTCCAACCCGCCACCATCGCCAAGAGCCTGCATGAACTGGCCTCCGTGCTCGCCGTGGAGCGCCCGCTCGCCCAGCTCAAGATCGTGTTGGAAAATCCCAAGGTCCTGCTCGCAGCCATCGACGACGGCCGCATTGCGCCCAATGGCCAACTGGTGCTGGACTTCGAGGGCGGACAGCGGAGGCGCGGCAGCGTGACGTCGGTCAAAACGCCTGCCAGCAATGACGCGCTGACTGCCGAGGATTGGTTCCATATCGGCAGCATGTGCGAAGACGAGGAACGCTTCGGCGAGGCGGTGGAAGCATACCGCTGCGCCATCCGCCTGCGGCCCGACTACGCCGAGGCGTTTTTCAATTTAGGCAACGTCCTGCGGGAACAGGGAGACACGGCAAACGCGGAAGACGCCTACACGGCGGCCGTGGCGTGCGACCCGCACCTGCACTGGGCATGGTACAACCTCGCGGACATCCAGGACGAAACGGGCCGCGTGCAGGAGGCGATCGCCAGCCTGGAGCGCGCCGTGGCCATCTCCCCGACCTATGCCGATGCGCAATTCAACCTCGCCCGCTGTTACGAGAGCGTCGGCCGCCTGAAGGAAGCGCGGGCGCACTGGATAGCCTATTTGCGGTTAGACCCGCACAGCGAATGGGCGAAGATCGCCCGCGAGCGCCTGCGGGCCATTGCGTCGCCTGTTGAGTGAACCTTTTTGATTCACGGCTTCGCACGCAAGAGGCACGGAGACCCCCAGGGCTTTTGGGACACAAGGAAACGCTGCCTGTTCGGCCCGCCTGGTCTCCTCTGCGCACTCCGTTCCACCCAGGTCCTCCGTGCGCGAGATACCCAGCCGCGTAACGGCGCAGCGCGACAGCCACCGCTCAGCTCTTTGGCCCCTTGCCGCGCCGTATGGCCGCCTCTCCGAAGCGATTCTTGATGAGATCGGCCACGGCATCGATGCGGCGCTGCCGCTGCTGCGTCTCCTGCACGAACAGGTCCCCCTGCGCCGCGTCCTCGTCCTCGAATCCGCTCACCCCCATCCCCAGCAGGCGCACCGGGGGATGCCGGGCGGGCAGGCGCTTGGCGAGCAGATCGGCCGCCACCCGCCACAGGGTCTGGGTCACGTTGGTCGGCTGCGGCAGGGTCTGGGCCCGCGTGATGGTCTGAAAATCGGCGAAGCGCACCTTGATCTGCACGGTCCGGGCGTACAGCCCTTCCCGCCGCAGGCGCGAGGCGACCTGTTCGGTAAGCTCCCGCAGCCAGTTGCGCAGTACCAGCGGATCGTCGATGTCGGTCGCGAAGGTGGTCTCGTTGGAGATCGACTTCGCCTGCCGCTCGGAGACCACCGGACGCTCGTCGATGCCGTGGGCCAACCGCCAGAGATGCTCGCCCACTTGGCGGCCGAAATGCCTGCGCAGCATCTCCACGCTCTGGCGCCGCACCTCACCGATGGTCCGAAGCCCGAGCCGCTGGAACACCGCGGCCGATACCTTGCCCACGCCCCAGAGACGCCCCACCGGGAGCGGATCGAGAAATGCTTGCACCCGCCCCGCCTCCACCACCACGAACCCGTCGGGCTTTTCCACGTCGCTGGCGATCTTGGCCACGAACTTGTTGGGGGCCACGCCCACCGAGGCCACCAGTCCCAGTTCCTGCCTTATTTCCTGCTTGATGCGCCGCGCGATGTCCGGCGCGGGGCCGAAAAGCTTTTCGCTGGCGGTCACGTCGAGGAAGGCCTCATCCAGCGCCAGGGGCTCCACCTCCGGCGTATAGCGGAAAAAGATGGCGCGGATCTCCTGGGAAACCTGGGCGTAATAGTCCATGCGCACCGGCAGGAACACGCCCTCGGGGCAGAGCCGGCGCGCCGTCGCGGTGGGCATGGCGCTGTGCACCCCGAACCGCCGCGCCACGTAGTTGGCGGCGGACACCACGCCCCGCGCCTCGGCCGCGCCGCCCACGATTACCGGACGGCCGGCCAGTTCGGGCCGGTCGCGCTCTTCGACGGACGCGTAAAAGGCGTCCATGTCCACGTGGATGATCGAGGGCATGGTGTGATGCTTTTAGCGAAGAAGAAATTCTCGCGCAAAGGCGCAGAGACGCGAAGGAATCGTCTCTGATGACCAACCGTTCGGCATTTTTCAATAGGGCATATGGCGTCCTGACGCGTTATCGCTTATTTCGCTTCTATATATTTTCAATACTCTTTGCGCCTTGGCGCCTTTGCGTTGGATAGACGCCTCCGGCGCGCTACGCACACGGCGCACGCCATCGGTCACTCCTCCAGCGCCCATCCCACCGCCGCGGCCACCTCGTCCCGGTTCACCAGCGCCAGTTGATGACGCCGCGGGTCGAGCCGGTGGCCGGGGGTGGTATCCACGCCGAGGCGGATCAGGAAATAACCCGCCAGCGCCCGCCGCACGGGCGCCTTCAGGCTGCCGTCGCGGATGGCGAAATCCATCTCCACGGCCTTCTTCGCGCGCGGCCCGAGCCCTGGGTGCGGCATCAGCTCGATGGTGACGCTCTCTTCCCAATCGGGATCGGTCTC
>JBAYZB010000096.1:0-11445 GCA_041672765.1 Gammaproteobacteria bacterium
GCAAGGAGATAATCATCAAGGACGTGATTGCGGACGCGTTCCTGCAGCAGATCCTGCTGCGGCCGGCGGAGTACAGCGTCATCGCGACGCTGAATCTGAACGGCGACTACATCTCCGATGCGCTTGCCGCACAGGTGGGCGGGATCGGCATGGCGCCGGGGGCAAACCTGTCGGACAGCGTCGCCATGTTCGAGGCGACCCATGGCACCGCGCCCAAGTACGCGGGCAAGGACATGGTCAACCCCGCGTCGTTGATCCTGTCGGCGGAGATGATGCTGCGCCACATGGGCTGGGTCGAGGCTGCGGATCTGATCGTCAAGGGCGTCTCGGGGGCGATCGGCGACGGGACGGTGACCTACGATCTGGCGCGGCTCATGCCGGGGGCGACCCAGTTGAGTTGCTCCGGCTTCGGCGAAGCGATCGTGAAGAAGATGTAAGTCCGTCAACGCGCTTCGGGCGGTGCGCCGGCGTTGCGCTGGCCGCCCGCCCGGAACGCGCGTATCGGGGCGTGCAGACCGTGCGTTAGCGCAGTCCGGCGTGAAGCGAGGTTCAGGATGGTGTCTGCAAGAACTTTTTCCAGGACAGCCATTTCTAATGGATAGGTCCGTCTTCGCCAAGAGCGCCCTATGCCAGCCGCGCAACGCTGAAATCCCTTCTGGACTCTTTTTTTCGCTTGACTAAAATTGTCAGGTAAGAGGCTGCAGATGATGGATTTTTTTGGTGTTTTTTGACGCATTGCGCATCTTGATTGCGCGGCTTTCGGCAGTGTGATAGCTGTAATAACAACCAAATCAGAGGCCGATTGCCTGGCGGTTGCGTGAACAGGCGGCGGCGCAGTGGTCCTGGCGGAAGCGGCTTTCCGGGTCTCACGGGCGCAACCTCCGCCGGGGGTCTTAGAACAGCAGTTTCTCCGGTCCGGTTAGATCGTCCACCATGGAGCAGCATCCGAAACACGTCAACGACAATGGGCTCGCGGTAGAGGAGGCTAAGCCGAAACTAAAACGGCCGCCGCTTTACAAGGTCATCCTGCTCAACGATGACTTTACGCCGATGGAGTTCGTAGTGCAGGTACTTGAACAGTTTTTCGGGATGGGGCGTGAAAAGGCAACGCAAGTCATGCTTCACGTTCATACCCGTGGGAAAGGGGTTTGTGGGGTGTTTACGCACGAGATTGCGGAAACGAAAGTGGCCCAGGTGAATGAATACTCGCGCCGTCATCAACACCCGCTGCTATGTACCATGGAGGAGGCGTAGGGCGAGTTTGACTCAGAGGTGATGAATCCATGTTAAGCAAGGAACTCGAATTCACCCTTAATCACGCGTTCAAAGAAGCGCGTGAGAAAAGGCATGAATTTATGACCGTAGAACACTTGTTGGTCGCCTTGCTTGACAATCCTACGGCGGCCACGGTGCTGCGTGCCTGCGGGGCAGACATCGACCGGCTGCGGCGCGATCTGAACGACTTCCTCGATGAGACGACTCCGCTGTTGCCGCCCCACGATCCGCGCGAAACGCAGCCCACGCTGGGTTTTCAGCGTGTGCTCCAGCGGGCGGTCTTTCATGTCCAGTCCTCTGGCAAGAAGGAAGTGACCGGCGCCAACGTGCTGGTGGCGATCTTCAGCGAGCAGGAATCCCAGGCGGTCTATTTCCTCAACAAGCAGAACGTCACCCGGCTCGATGTGGTGAACTACATCTCGCACGGCATCTCCAAGGTGCATGGCGACGAGGATGAAGGCGAAGGCATCTCGTCCTCGTCCGATGAGGATGGGGCCACGGAGGCGCCGGGGAAGAAACCACTCGAGAATTTCGCCACCAATCTCAATCAACTGGCGCGTCTGGGCAAGATCGACCCGTTGATCGGCCGGCGGGCGGAAATCGAGCGTACGATCCAGATCCTGTGCCGCCGCCGCAAGAACAACCCGCTGTTCGTCGGCGAGGCGGGCGTTGGCAAGACGGCGATCGCCGAAGGGCTCGCCAAGATGATCGTGGATGGCGAAGTGCCTGAGGTCCTGGCCCACAGCACGATTTATTCGTTGGACTTGGGCTCCCTCGTGGCGGGTACCAAGTACCGCGGCGATTTCGAGAAGCGGCTGAAGGCCGTGCTTGCCCAGTTGCGCAAGGAGAAGGGCGCGATCCTGTTCATCGACGAGATCCACACCATCATCGGCGCGGGCGCGGCCTCCGGCGGCGTGATGGACGCATCTAACTTGATTAAGCCGATGCTTGCGTCGGGCGAGTTGAAGTGCATCGGCTCGACCACCTACCAGGAGTACCGGGGAATCTTCGAGAAAGACCGGGCCCTGGCGCGGCGCTTTCAGAAGATCGATGTGCCCGAGCCCACCGTGGAAGAGACGGTGCAGATCCTCAAAGGCCTCAAATCCCGGTTCGAGCAGCACCACGACGTGAAGTATTCGCTGCGCGCCCTGCGGGCCGCGGCGGAACTGTCGGCGCGCTACATCAACGATCGGCATCTGCCCGACAAGGCGATCGACGTGATCGACGAGGCGGGGGCCAACCTGCGGTTGCAGCCGCCGTCCCGCCGCAAGCGGACTATCGGCGTGAGCGATATCGAAACCATCGTCGCGAAGATCGCGCGTATCCCGCCCAAGAGCGTGTCGGCGTCCGACAAAGACGTGCTGCGCAATTTGGAACGGGATCTCAAGATGGTGGTGTTCGGCCAGGACGAGGCCATCGAAACGTTGGCCACGGCCATCAAGATGTCGCGGTCCGGCCTGGGCAACGAGCAGAAGCCCATCGGGTGCTTCCTCTTCGCCGGTCCCACCGGGGTGGGCAAGACCGAGGTGTCCCGGCAGCTTGCCCTGATTATGGGGATCGAGCTGATCCGCTTCGACATGTCCGAATACATGGAGCGGCACACGGTCTCCCGCCTGATTGGCGCGCCGCCGGGCTATGTTGGATTCGATCAGGGCGGACTGCTCACGGAAGCGATCATCAAGCACCCCCATGCCGTGCTGCTGCTCGATGAGATCGAGAAGGCGCATCCCGACGTTTACAACCTGCTGTTGCAGGTGATGGACCACGGCACGTTGACGGACAACAACGGGCGCAAGGCGGACTTCCGCAACGTCATCCTCATCATGACGACCAATGCGGGGGCGGATCAGATGAGCCGTGCCTCCATTGGATTTACGGCCCAAGACCATACCAGCGATGGGATGGAAGTGATCCGGCGCACGTTCAGCCCCGAGTTCCGCAACCGGTTGGATGCGGTGATCCAGTTCAAGTCGCTTGACCCGAAGACCATTACCCACGTGGTCGACAAGTTCATCATGGAGCTCGAAGCGCAGTTGCAAGACAAGCACGTCACCATCGACGTGGACGAAGAGGCGCGTGCCTGGCTTGCCGAGCAGGGATATGATCCGAAGATGGGCGCGCGGCCGATGGCCCGGGTGATCCAGGAGCACATCAAAAAACCGCTTGCGGAGGAGTTGCTATTCGGCCGCCTGGCAACCGGCGGCCACGTGCACATCACGCTGGAAGACGACAAGCTCGCCTTCGAAATCGCGGAAGAAATGGGAGTTCACTAAAAGAGCGGCCGTTCCCGCGCGTCGGGGTTTCAGCAGGCTTGGTGGCAAACGGACGCGGATTGCCGCAGGGCAATTCGCGTCTCGTCACCGGGTGCGAAAAACGATACGTCCCTTGGTAAGATCGTAAGGTGTGAGCTGCACGGTCACCTTGTCCCCGGTAAGAATACGGATATAGTTTTTGCGCATCTTACCCGAGATATGGGCGGTCACGATATGGCCGTTTTCCAACTGTACCCGGAACATCGTGTTGGGCAGGGTCTCGGTGACGACACCTTCCATCTCAATGTGATCTTCTTTGGCCATTCAATTCCTTCGCTAATCGGTTGAACACGGATATGACAACGCACCCGGCGGGGTGCGTTGAAAGCAATATCTTATTATGCACCTTGTGCATCAAATTTCCAAAATTATCTAACCAATCCTGACCCCTCCAGGCGACCCCGGGTAGCTGCTACGCCGGCGCTAGCCGCGACCGGCGAGGTCCAGTGCCTCATCGGCCCCGAAACGCACCCATTGTCCGCGCCAGAAGGCCTCCAAAGGCCGGAACCGTTCCTTGTAGCGCATCTTGTCACAATCCCTGATCCAGTAGCCCAAATACAACCAGTCGAGGCCCAAGCGGCGCGCCTCCTGGATCTCCCAGAGGATAGCGTAAGTGCCGAGACTGCGCTTGGGCAGCTCGGGGTCGTAGAAGGTATAGACGGCGGACAGGCCATGCTCCAAGGGGTCCACCACGGCGACGGCGACCAGTTGGTCTTGCAGGTGGAACTCGTAGAGCAGGGTGTCCATCCAGGCGCAGGTCATGAACGCAAGATATTGTTCGGGATTGGTGTCGTCCATGCCGCCGCCGGGATGACGGTGCTGGAGGTATTTGCGGTAGAGCGTGAAATGAGCGTCGTCGTAGCGTGTGGCGGCTGGGGTGACGGTCAGGTCCTGATTGGATTGCCAAGTGCGTTTGTCCATGCGGCGCGGTTCGAATTCATTGACCGGAATTCGGACGGACACGCAGGCGGTGCACTCGCGACAGCAGGGTTGGTAGACATAGTCGCCACTGCGACGGAAGCCGTAGTCTGCGAGATAGCTGTATGCGTGCCGGTCGAGGCGTACGGACGGGTCGCCAAACAGGGTTCGTGCCCGACGGCCCGGCAGGTAGCTGCAGGCGTGTTCGGGGCTGGCATAAAACGCCATTTTTTGGAGCGTTGCATTGGACCGTCGAACATCGCGCATGTGGTCAAATCCAACGAATTCAATTTGTGAGCGTGAGGGGCTCGATGGCACCGGTCGCGCTGTCGAAGCGCCATGGCCCTGGCACGCCGGGCAACTCGCACCACTGGTTGAGCCGCGCTATGAACTGGCGCCGCGGCAAGTCCTCTGCCCCCAGGCTGGACAGGTGTTCTGATTTCACCTGACAGTCGATCATGTTGTAACCCCAGTCCTGCAATTGACGCACGAAGTGGACGAACGCCACCTTGGAGGCGTCGGTCATGTGGCTGAACATGGATTCGCCGAAAAACACACGTCCGAGCGCCACTCCGTACAAGCCGCCCACGAGCTCTCCGTAGTGCCACGCCTCGACGGAGTGGGCCAGGCCGAGATCGTGCAGGCGACCGTAGGCTTCGAGCATGGCGGGGGTGAGCCAGGTGCCGCTGGAGTTGCGGCGCGGTCCGGCGCAGGCGCGAATCACGGTGTGAAAATCTTGGTCCATGGTAATGCGATAGAGCCCTTTCTTGAGGGTCTTGCGCAGGCTGCGCGACACCTTCAGTTGGCTGGGAAAGAGCACCGCGCGGGGGTCGGGTGACCACCATAGTATGGGCTGCCCCCGGTTATACCAGGGGAAGATTCCATTGCGGTAGGCCCGCAACAACCGTCTGGTGGAAAGGTTGCCGCCCACCGCGAGGAGTCCGTTCGGGTCGCGCAACGCCTGGTCGACGCTCGGAAACGGCGTGTCCTCATCGTAAGGATCGATCCAGCGTAATCCGCTCATGAGTATCACGACAGCTCCTGGAATCTCCAGCCTTCCTTGAACGGCAGGTGCCCGCGCAACTCCTCCATGTAATCTTGGACCATGCGCTGCTCGCGCTGGAGAAAATCCGCAATGGCGCGGCTGAGCATCCCGTGGCCGATCCAGTGCATGGAGTAGGTGGGAGTCGGTTCAAAGCCCCGCGCGACCTTGTGTTCGCCCTGGGCGCCGGGTTCGAATCGCTGCAGGCCATGGCTAATGCAGTACTCGATCCCCTGATAGTAACAGACCTCGAAATGCAGGCTGTGAAAGTCGGCGGTACACCCCCAGTGGCGTCCGTACAGGGTAGTGGCGCCTTTGAAATTGATCGCCCCGGCGATAGGGCGTCCGGCATGGTGGGCGAGCATTACCACAATCCGGTCACCCATGGTGCGTGCGATATCCTGGAAAAAATCCCGGGATAGCGTCGGTATGCCGCTTTTGCGCAAAAACGTGGAACGGTAGAACTCGCTCATGACTCCCCATTGGTGATCGCTCATCTCGTGGCCGTGGAGCACCTCGATCTCGATCCCGGCCTCCGTCACGCGCCGGCGCTCCCGCTTGAGTTTCTTGCGCTTCTCCGCAGAAAATCCTTCGAGGAAATCATCGAAGTCCCGGTAGCCATAGTTCTTCCAATGAAACTGACAGCCTGTGCGGGATAGCAGCCCGTGGCGCGCCAGCCGGTGCGTGTCGTCCTCCCGGGTAAAAAGCCAATGCAGGGAGGAGACGTTGTGGTGGCGCGCGTGGTCCAAGGCCGCAGCGATCAGCGTATCCGCCACCTCGGCGCTTTCGGGTGTCGGTGCCAGCAACAGGCGCGTTCCGGTCGCCGGCGTGTACGGAATGGCCGATACCAGCTTGGGATAATAAGACAGTCCCAGCCGTCGATACGTGTCCGCCCAGGACCAGTCGAATACGAACTCGCCGTAGGAATTGTCCTTGAGATACAGGGGGGCGGCACCTGCCAGCCGTCCGCTGTCGTCACGCGCCGTCAAATGCTGCGGCAGCCAGCCGAACCGTGGCCCGACGCAGCCGTGGCGCTCCAGGGCGACGAGAAATTCGTGCCGCAGAAACGGATCGGAATCACCTGCCAGCGCGTTCCAGTCTGCGGCGGGTATTTCGGCGAGGCTGCGGTGCAGTCCGATCTCCATAACATCCATTCTAGTAACCGGCGAGAAACCGGTGACGGGTAGCGGGGGCTTGATGGCAGGGCAGGCGGTGCGGCGGGCAGTCGCGCTAGCGCGTTGGCCGCGGCGGCTTGGGAAACATGCCGCGGCCAACGGTGTCCCGTGCCCTGCAACACGCTGTTTTTCACTCCGGATTCCCCGCAACAGCGCAATGCGGGCTGTGCGGGGCGCGCCACCCTTCCCCGGCTTCCGACAAGACGGTGCGCCGGTCAGGGGGCGGTATCCGGGGATCAGCCATCCCGCTCGGCGAGACTATCCAGGTATTTCTCCGCATCCAGCGCGGCCATGCAGCCGGAACCCGCGGAAGTGACCGCTTGTCGATACACATGATCGGCTACGTCGCCTGCGGCAAAGACCCCTGGAATGCTGGTGGCGGTGGCGTTGCCCTCGGTGCCGCTCTTCACCTTGATGTAGCCGTTCGACATCTCCAGCTGTCCGGCGAACAGATCGGTATTGGGCTTGTGCCCGATGGCGATGAAGATGCCGTGCACGCTGATTTCCTTGATGCTGTTGTCCTGGACGTTGCGGATGCGCATGCCGGTCACGCCGCTGTCGTCGCCGAGCACCTCGTCGAGCACGCTGTTCCATTCGATGGTCACATTCCCGTTGCGGGCCTTGTCTAACAGTTGATCGGCGAGAATCTTTTCCGAGCGGAACTTGTCGCGGCGATGGACCACCGTGACGTGGGAGGCGATGTTGGACAGGTAAAGGGCCTCTTCCACTGCGGTATTGCCGCCGCCGATGACGGCGACCTTCTGGTTGCGATAGAAGAATCCGTCGCAGGTGGCGCAAGCGGACACGCCGCGTCCCCGATAGGCCTGTTCGGAGGGCAGGCCGAGATACTGCGCGGAGGCACCCGTGGCAATGATCAGCGCGTCGCAGGTATAGACGCCGGAATCGCCCGTCAGACGGAACGGACGCTGCTGCAGATCCGCCTGGTTGATGTGGTCGAAGACGATCTCCACATCAAAGCGTTCCGCATGGCGGCGCATGCGGTCCATGAGGTCGGGCCCTTGCACGCCCTCGGGATCGCCGGGCCAGTTGTCCACTTCCGTGGTGGTCATGAGCTGGCCTCCCTGCTCCAGGCCGGTGACCAGCACCGGCCGCAGATTGGCACGCGCTGCGTAGATGGCGGCGGTATAGCCGGCCGGGCCAGAACCCAGGATGAGAAGGCGGCAATGCTTGGTTTCGCTCATGTATAATGGCTCCCGCTTTGTTTGTCCAAAGTCCCGGTAGACCGCAGTTTTCATGTGGAATGACCGGGATTTTTTAAATCGAGTTATTCGGTCAGGATAACGGACCGCTTAAATGGTACGTGTTGCAGCGGGTGTGGTAAAGGAGGAGATATGCGCATAGGCGTTCCGCGCGAGACCAAGACCTTGGAGGCGAGGGTCGGGTTGGTCCCGGAGGCTTGCGCGGAGCTGGTGCGGCGCGGTCACGAGGTCTTTGTGGAGGCCGGGGCCGGCGCACAAAGCGGCTTCCCGGATGCGTTGTACCGGACGGCAGGTGTGAAGCTGCTGCCCGATGCAGCGGCCGTATACGAGAAGGCGCAACTGATCGTCAAGGTCAAGGAGCCGACTGAAGGCGAGCTGGTTTTTTTGCGCAAGGATCATGTGCTGTTCTGTTACCTGCACCTCGCTGCGGCTTCCGATCTCTTACACCGCCTGCTGGACATAGGTCTCACGGCGGTGGGATTCGAGACGGTGGAAGAGAACGGGACGCTGCCGCTGCTGGCTCCCATGAGCAACATCGCGGGGCGCTTGGCGGTGCAGATCGGAGCACACCTCTTGCACCAGCCACAGGGAGGCAAGGGCGCGCTTTTGGGAGGACTGCCCGGCGTCGAGCGCGGCAGGGTCGTGGTGGTGGGCGCAGGAGTTGCCGGCGGCAGTGCCACGGCGGTGGCGGCGGCGCTGGGGGCGGAAGTCACCGTGTTCGATCAGAAACTGGACAGGCTCGAACGCATGCGAGCGCTGGGCAGCAATGTGACGGGGCTCTATCCCTATACGGACGCCTTGCGGCATGCTGTCGAAGCGGCGGATCTGGTGATTGGGGCCGTGCTGATTCCCGGGGCGCGGGCGCCGCGCGTGGTAACCGCGGAGATGGTGCGCGCCATGCAGCCGGGCAGTGTGATCGTCGATATCTCGGTGGACCAGGGCGGTTGCGTGGAAACGACCCGGCCGACCACCTATGCCGACCCGACCTACCTTTGGGAAGGGGTCGTGCATTTTGCCGTGGCGAACATGCCGGGCGCGGTGCCGCGCAGTGCGTCGCAGGTTCTGTCGGCGGCCATCCTGCCCTATGTCCTCAAACTGGCGGATGGGAGTTGGGAGGTGCACGAGCCGCTGTGGCGCGCCATCAATGTGCGCGCGGGCGAGGTGGTGTATCCGGCGTTGCGCGTGGAAGCGGAACTCGCCCAGAACAACAAAGAAAAGCGTTGATTTTGTGGGGAATACGGTTCATTGGCGCAGGCAATCAAGAAGAAGAACGGTAACGACAACACTCGTTCGCTGCTGACGGGGCACGTCACGCGGGGATTGCGTGAGGGCGCCCTGTTCATGTTTCTGGCGCTGGCCTTGTATCTGCTCGTTTCCCTGGTCACTTACGATCCGGCCGATCCGGGCTGGTCGCATATCGGCCCTTCCGGCGAGATTGCCAATGCGGGCGGGGTCGCGGGCGCGTGGTTTGCCGATGTGTTCCTGTACCTTTTCGGCTATCTCGCCTATCTCATCCCCGTGATGGCCGGGTACACGGGGTGGATGATCTTCCGGGAGCGCTCGCTCAACGGCAATCTCGACGTCCATCAGATCATCCTGCGCTGGTTCGGGTTCTTTGTGACCTTGGGAGCGGGCACGGGGCTCGCCACGCTGCATTTCACCGTGCTTCCCGGCACGCTTCCACTGAACGCCGGCGGCGTGTTGGGCGACCTGGTGGGCAAGGCGCTGGTCGGCGCCTTCAGTTTTCTTGGCGCCACGTTGTTCCTGCTGGCGCTGTTTCTCGGCGGCGTGACGCTGTTCACCGGGCTTTCCTGGGTCAGGCTGATGGATTTCCTGGGCCGTATCACGCTGCAGTTGCTGCGGAACATACGCTATCCGCTGCTGGTGTTGAAGGATCGGATGAAGGGCTGGCGTGCCCGCTCGGAACGCCAGGTGGCGGTCAAGATCGAAAAGAAAAAGGTGGCGCGACGGCCGCCCTTGCGTATCGAACCGGTCATCAACACGGTCGAGCCGAGCCCGCGGTTGGAAAGGGAGCGACAGGTCGAGCTGTTTGAATCGAGCGGGGACGGGACGGGGTTCCCGCCCCTCTCCTTGTTGGACGAGGCGCCGCCGCGCAAGGGCGGCTACTCGCCCGAGGTGCTCGAAGCCATGTCGCGCCAGGTGGAGCTGAAGCTCAAGGACTTTGGCGTCGAGGTGCAGGTCGTGGGGGTGCTGCCGGGGCCGGTGATCACGCGCTTCGAGTTGCAGCCGGCGCCGGGCGTCAAGGTCAGCCAGATCACCAATCTCGCCAAGGACCTGGCGCGTTCGCTCTCGGTGGTGAGCGTGCGGGTGGTGGAGGTGATCCCGGGCAAGTCCGTGGTGGGTCTGGAGATCCCCAACGAGCAGCGCGAAATGGTCTTCCTCAGCGAGATCTTGAAGTCCCGGGATTACGACGAGGCCACCTCGCCCCTCACGCTCGCCTTGGGCAAGGATATCAGCGGCCAGCCCGTGGTGGCGGATCTGGCGCGCATGCCGCACCTGCTGGTGGCGGGCACCACCGGCTCCGGCAAGTCCGTGGGATTGAACGGCATGGTGGTGAGCATGCTGTACAAAACCAGCGCGAAGGATGTGCGGCTCATCATGATCGATCCGAAGATGCTGGAATTGTCCGTGTACCAGGGTATCCCGCATCTGCTGGCGCCCGTGGTCACCGACATGAAGGAGGCGGCGAACGCCCTGCGCTGGTGCGTGGTGGAGATGGATCGCCGCTATAAGTTGATGGCGGCCTTGGGCGTGCGCAATCTGGCGGGCTACAACCGCAAGGTCAGGGATGCCATCGCCAGCGGCACTCCCATCCCCGATCCGTTCTACAAGCCGAGCGAGGCGCCGGATCCCGAACAGCCTGTGCCGACGCTGGAGCCCATGCCGTTCATCGTCGTCGTCGTCGACGAGCTTGCCGACATGATGATGATCGTGGGCAAGAAAGTGGAAGAACTCATCGCGCGCCTGGCGCAAAAGGCACGCGCCTCCGGCATCCACCTGATCCTGGCGACGCAACGGCCTTCGGTGGACGTGATCACGGGCCTGATCAAAGCCAACATCCCCACGCGCATCGCCTTCCAGGTGTCCTCCAAGGTGGACTCGCGGACTATCCTTGACCAGATGGGCGCCGAGCAGCTTCTGGGGCACGGCGACATGCTCTATCTGCCGCCGGGGACAGGTCTGCCGCAGCGTATCCACGGCGCCTTCGTGTCCGATCAGGAAGTGCATCGCGTCGTGGAGTACTTGCGCAAGCGCGGCCGGCCCGAGTACGTGGAAGAGATCCTGCGCGATCCCAGTGAATACGAAGGTGGTGGCGGTGGAGTCTTTGCGGGCGAAGGCGGCGAGGGCAGCGAAGCCGATCCGCTGTACGATCAGGCGGTGCGCATCGTGACCGAATCGCGGCGGGCGTCCATCTCCGGCGTGCAACGGCGCCTGAAGATCGGCTACAACCGGGCCGCCCGCATGATTGAGGAAATGGAGCG
>JBAYZB010000097.1:0-11256 GCA_041672765.1 Gammaproteobacteria bacterium
TCGGCCGAGGGGCCGCCGCCGGGCACGACCACCACACGCCCGGCGCCGTCGCGCGCCAGCACTTCGAGCCAGTCCTTGAGAGCAGGATTCTGGGCCAGGCTGCCGCCGAGCTTGACTATCCACACTGGCGCATCTCGCCCTGTTCCAGGAGCCGCAGCAGCGCCGCCGCCTTGTCGAAGGTCTCCTGGTATTCCTCCTCCATGCGCGAGTCCGCCACGATGCCGCCGCCCGCGTAGAAGTGCACCGCCTTGCCGGCGTGCAGGAGGGTGCGGATGGCGACGTTGGTGTCCATCGCGCCGTCAAACCCGATGTAGCCGATGCTGCCGCAGTAGACGCCGCGCCGGTGCGGCTCCAGCTCCTCGATGATCTCCATGGCCCGCAGCTTCGGCGCGCCCGTGATGGAGCCGCCGGGGAAACAGCCGCGCAGCAGATCCAGCGCATGGCGGTCCGGCGCCAGCTCTCCGGCGATGGTGCTGACCAGATGATGCACCGTGGCGAAGCTCTCCAGCGCGAACAGCTTGGGCACCTTCACAGAACCGATGGCGCAGTTCTTGCCGAGGTCGTTGCGCAGCAGATCGACGATCATGAGGTTCTCGGCGCGATCCTTGGGCGAGCGCAGCAGTTCCTCCGCCAATGCCCGATCCCGCGCGGGATCGGAAGAGCGGGGGCGCGTGCCCTTGATGGGCTTGGTCTCCACCCGCCCGTCCCGCACCCGGAGGAAGCGCTCGGGGGAGGCGCTCAGGATGGTGCCGTAGGGCGTGGCCACATAGGCGGCGAAGGGCGCCGGATTCATGACCCGCAGGCGGCGGTAGGCCAGCCACGGGTCGCCCTCCGCGCGGGCGGAGAAGCGCTGGGCGAAATTGACCTGATAGCAGTCGCCTTCGCGGATGTAGTGTTCGATGCGGTCGAAGGCGCGGGCGTAGTACGCCCGGTCCATGTTGGAGCGCACCTTGGACAGCACCCGGAACGGCTGGCGGACGCGCTGCTGCGGCTCAGGGTCGGTGAGCCGCTTCAACAGCGCCTCCCAGCGCTCGAAGGTGCGCCCGTCGCGCCCCTGCCCCACCAGCCAGCAGCAGCGCTCCACGTGATCCACCACCACGGCCCAGTCATACAGCCCGACGGCCATCTCGGGCAGTTGGATATCGTCCCGCGCCAAGGCAGGCAGCCGCTCGATCCGCCGCCCGAGGTCGTAGGCGAAATAGCCGATGGCGCCACCGCCGAACGGCAGGCCGGCCACGCCTTCCGCCGGCTCCCCCAGATACCGGCGCAGCAGCAGGAACGGGTCCTCCCCGGACAGTTCGACTCCATCCGCGCCGCGTATCTCCGTGATCTCGCCGCTGGTGGTAAGCGTGAGCCAGGGCTCCGCCGCCAGGATGTCATAACGGCCCTGCCGGATTGCCGGATAGCCGCTGTCGAGGAACACCGCCCATGGCAGGTGTGCCAGCGTCTCGAACAACACCGCGCTGTCGGCCGGGTACGGAAGTTCTGCAATCTTCGGTCTGTCGGTGGTCATTGGTTCTGGATCTTCGGTGCAACATGCCAGGAAACGGCCAAGAAGCCGCTGGAAAACCTCTGGACCCGATGTCGTCCATAACCCCTCCCCTCGCCCACTGCTCCGGCCGGGAAGGGGGACTGGAAGGGAGCGCAGCCCCGCATACCGCTTATTCGCCGGATTGTCGGGTTGCAGCCTGACCCAGGCCTATCAAGCCTGGGTTTCATGGAACAACTGTGCCACCGCCACGGCGGGAGCACAGACGGCGGCCCACTCCCTCAGTTCGTCGGCGCCCGTCACGAGATCCGCAAAATCGACATAGGGCCGGTGCAGGCACCGCGCGAGCTGCCGCACCAGAAAACGCCCCGCCCCGGCGCCGACGATGGGCATGTCGGCGGCCACCAGCCCGCAAGACAACACCCGCGCCACGGCCCGCTGGAGCCGGATCAACTGTTCGTGCCCCAGAAAACGCGCCAGTTCCCGCCACAATTCCAGGTCCCGGGGCGCAAAGTCGCGCCCCAGCATGCGGGCCAGACGCCGCGCGCTCGCCTCCATGCCCTTGTCGGCCCCGTCGCAGGTCTGCGCCATGTCCACGCCTTCCGGCAGATCGCCCGTGAGGCGATACACGTCGGCCATGACGGCGAACCGTTCCGCCAGCAAAGGCCGCCATTCTCCCTCATAGGGCACCCGCTCCGCCACCGCGTGGACCGGCGTGCGCACCACGCCGGTATAGACCAGCTCGTCACAGTGCAGCCGCTCGAAGTCGGTATAGCCCTTGTGGCAGGGTTCGCAATCCTGGAACGGAATGATATCGGTGGTGGTGCTGCCGACATCGACTAACACGCCTTCGCCGCAATGCCGCGCCACCACGGTGGCGCTGGCCAGCCAGTTGGCCGAGGCGATCTGCCGCGAATAGACCATCACCTCCTCCACCTGACGAAATCCCATGGGCCCGGCATAGATCCGCACCTCACTGCCCCGCAGGCGCCGGGCGCTCGCCTCGGCCAGCGCCCTGACCCCGGCGCTGCGATCCGGGAACAGGTCCGCCAGTTCGCCGGTCATGGTCACCGCATGGCGCCGCACCCCATGACCCACCTGCATGAGCACCGCCTCCATGGCGGCGTCGAGCCGGTCGAGTCCTTGCCAGAGCGGGCAGGCCATCTGCACCACGTGGCGCAGCCGGCCCGCGCCGTCCACCAGCGCCGCTTTCGCGTGGGCGCCGCCCAGGTCCCAGCCGATCACCGCCTCGTCATCCATGCCCTTCCATCCCTGCTTCGACAAGCGCGGTCTTGCCGTGCCCCGACCAGGCCGTCAGCACCCGCGTTGGCTGCCCCAGCAGTCCCAGCACCAATCCGGCGGGATTCACGCCGAGGGCGGGGTGCAACCCCACGTAGGAGGTGGTCAGCCGGGGATTGATCTCCAGGACCACCGGACCGGTTTCGGTCAGCACCACATCGACCCCCACGTAGCCCCACAATCCGGGCAGGGCCACCGCCACGGCGCGCCCGATGCCACAAAGCGCGCCGTCCCGATCCCACACGGCGTTCACCGCGCTGCCCCGGTAGCGGAACGCGCCGTCCGTCACTTCGACCCACTGCCGGTTGCAGGCCAGGATTCGTGCCGTGCCTTCGTGGCACAGCAGCGAAAGACTGGCGGGAATCCCCGGGACGTAGGGCTGCACCACGTAGGGGCTGCCCGGCCCACGGGTGGCGCACCAGGCCTGCAACTCATGGGGATCATGGAACAGCCGGGTATCCATGCACCCGGCGCCATCGTCCGGCTTCACGACCCAGCCGGCCGCGGAGCGGGGCGGCGCACCATCCATCGGCCGGGTGGTCACCACAGGCACGCCGTGCCGTCTCAGATATACGGCCGCCGCCCGTTTGCTCCCTGCCACCCGCACGGCCCCGGGCCGGCTGCCCAGCAGGATGCGGCCGCGCTCCAGCACCAGGGCGCTGAGCCGCTCCAGGATTCCCCCCGTTTCGGGCGCGATGGGCCAGACGGCGTCGGCTTCCCGGATACAGCGGTCCCAGAGCCGCCACACGTCGTCGTTCGCCGACGGCATTGCCATAATCATGGACATATCCAGGGGCCCGAGGCGCGAATCCCGGCTCAGCACCACCTCGACACCGGGCAGGGCCAGGAGATCGCGCGTCAGCGCACGGACCATCATGTCGCCTTCGCGCGCAAGGGACTCGGGCAACGGCGAACCCGCCATTCCACCGCCGGTAACGTATTCGCAAACGAAAATGCGCACGCCTGCCTCCTTTCTTGTTATTCCCGTACTCGACCTGTGCGATGGCGTGGTGGTTCGTGCCCAGGCCGGCCGGCGGGCGGAATACCGTCCTCTGCGTTCCCCTCTCTGCAACTCTAGCAGAGCGGATGAAGTGGTCAGGGCAATGTTGGGCCTGCACCCCTTCCCGACGTTCTACATCGCCGACCTGGACGCCATCCAGCGCCGGGGCGACAACCGCCGGGTCGTCGCGGACTTGCGCGACCGCTTCCCGAAGCTTGAGATCTGGGTGGATGCCGGCTTCGGCACGCCCGCGGACTGGGCCCCATGGCGACCATGCGGCATCCGTCCCGTGGTCGGCAGCGAAAGCCAGGCGGATACCCGCTCCGCCGTCGAACTGCTGGCCGCGCTGCGTTCCGCCGCCCCGGTGCTGTCCCTGGATTTCCTGGGCGGGCGGTTTCTGGGCCCGGCCGAACTCCTGCGCACCCCTGCCCTTTGGCCCGAACGGGTGATCGTCATGACCCTCGACCGGGTAGGCATGGGCGCGGGCCCCGACCTGGAACGTCTGGAGGAACTGCGCCGGCGCGCCCCCGACCGGCGGATGTTCGTCGGCGGCGGCGTACGGGACGCAGAGGACCTGGCGCGGCTGCAAGACCTCGGCCTGCACGGCGCCCTGGTCTCCACCGCCCTGCACCAGGGGCGCATTGGCAGACAGGTTCTGGATGAACTGATACGCCAGCCCTGATACGGGTTCAGAACGGCTTTAAAACGGCTTTAACGCAAAGACGCAAAGGCCGCCAAGGGACGCAAAGCAGCGACGGGCATACCATCCACACCACCAGGCACGGCGATCGGGCGTACCATGCTTATCCAGAGAGCCATCGTTCCCTTTGCGCCTTGGCGCCTTTGCGTTGAATCTTTTTTGACGGCATTAAAAGCAGACACTCAGGGTCCTGGACCCTGCCCGCCCGCCTGCGGCGTCCGGACGATCGCCTCCAGCCGCGGCACCAGGAGCGTAGCGACGGTCAGGTCGGCGCTGGTGCCCGGATTGAGGCCGGCCTGTTTTAGTTCCGCGTCGAACTGCATCAGCAGGGGCACCGCCTCCTCCGGCCGGCAGCAGCGCTGCAACTGCGCCTCCACGCGCACGGTCCGGCGCTGCACGTCCGCCGCCGTCTCCGGCCCGAACTTGCGCTGGATGTGGGTATCGGGAAAACGCGCCAGGTATCCGAGATAAACCGTGACCGCCGCCCACTCCTCGCTGCGCCAGTAGGCCAGCGCCTCCTCCAGGCAAGGAACGCCGAAGTCGAAAACATCCTCAAAGCCGGTGGCGTATTGCCGGGCGATGCGGTCGCGCTCCTTGGCCGCGGCCATGGCCTCCAGGAGGGGGACGGTGGGGGTGTCATGGACGTCGTGCCGGTCGCTCTGGCCCAGCCCGCCGGGACCGGCGAGCCGGATGGCCTGATAGGCGTATTCGGCATCCCGCACATCCAACTCCCGCAGCACGGCGCGCACGCTGTCGCGAAACGGCACGCCGTTCTGGCGCAGCGCGGCCTGCGCCAGGGGCGCGCACAACAGGATGATCCCCAGATTGGTGTTGCAGGCCACCGCCTGGCGGGTGAGTTCCACACTGCGCAGGATGCGTTCCCCCACCGACAGGCCCGGCGTGCCCATGACCGAGGCGACATGCTGCGCGCTGCGGATGAAATCCTCCGCCTTCATGCCGTGGCCATCGGCGTAGACGCTGACGTTGCCGGGCTTGAGCGCGCCGATCTCCGTTATGCACGCCGACCACACCGCCCGCTCCACCGCGGCATTGACCGTGGCGGGCGCCCCTTCCATTACGGCGCGGCCTCAAGAAATCCCTGAGCCACTCCCTCCTCCGGCGAAGCGGAGGGGGCCGGGAAGGTTTTCAGCCCGTTGCGGGACAGTTTGGCCAGGAAGTCGTCCACCAGGCATTGCGCCAGATCCAATGCGCTCACCCCCTGCAGTCCCATCCATGCCGGTATGCCGTTGACCTCGATCACATACCATCGGCCGCCGCCGTCGCGTATCAGGTCCACCCCGGCGTAGTCGATGCCGATGATCCGCACCGCCTCCTCCGCCAGCCGCACCAGTTCCCCCTCCAGCACCGCCCGCTCGCAGCGCGCGCCCTGGGCACGGTTGGTGATCCAGTGCGCCCCGTGGCGCACCATCGCGGCGCGGGCGCGGCCTCCGATCACCAGCACGCGCCAGTCGTGCCAGCGTCCGGGACCGGTGTCGATGAACTCCTGCAGGTAGTACACGCCGCCGTATTCCGGCAGGTCCGGCAGATCGGCCGCGCCGCGCAGGCGGCGCAACCCCTTGCCCTGGGAGCCGAACAGCGGCTTCATGACCAGTTCCCGGCCCTGCCCGGTCTCTTGCCGGACGAGCGCGCGCGCCTGCTCCGCGGACTCGCACGCCCAGGTGCGCGGCGTGGCGAGCCCGGCCCGGTGCAGCAGGAAGCTGGTCATGGCCTTGTCCACCGTGCGCTCGATGGCGCGGGCGTCGTTGTACACCGGCACGCCCATTTCCCGCAGGGCGTGCAGCACGTCCAGGCGCAGCACCACCTGTTCCAACGTGCCGCCCGGCACGCCGCGCACGAACACGCCGTCGGGCAGTCCCGGGGCGAAGTCCGGCATGACGATCCCATGGGGGGCCGTCAGATCGAAACGGCACTGCGTGAGGGAGAGATACCGGGTTTCGACGCCGCGCGCGGCAAAGGCGGCCCGCAGCCGCGCGCCGTGCCAGCCGGGATCGTCCGTGATGATGGCGACGCGTCTAGTCCGCATACTTCACCCAGTCCCCGCCGTGCGGCTCATGCCATGGATTCCTTGAGTCCTGCATATCCAACGGTTACCCCTTGGAAGCTGCCGGTAATCCCTGCGCATCCATCCCCCGTCGAGGGGCTATGGACGATATCGGAGCCAGAGATTTACCAACGGCTTCCTGACTGCCGGCCGTCCCGGCGAAACGGGCGAACTATGCATCAGGACTTCCAAACGATTGTTCCAACAGCGCCGGGTCCAGGTGCCCGGCGTGGAAGGTACGTCCGCTGTCCAGCGCCGTCACCGCCACCTGGGCCGGGCTGAACAGCATGGGATCAATCCGGAAAAAGTCGTGCCCGTAATCCGCGAACACCTGCGCGAAGGGCTTGCCGTAATCCTGCGAGGCGCTGCTGGGGAGCCGGCGCGCCAGTTCCTCCACCTCCTCGTCGCTGCCGCGCACGAACAGGTGCACCTGCCCGCCGAACAGGATAGCGTCGTTGGTGCGCCCCATGGCGGTGATGAAGTCCAGGGCCGGGGGCGGCAGCGGCGCGCTGCCCATCCCGTCCACCACCTGTTCCAGCGGAAACCCCAGGGCGTGAACCTTGTGCAGGGCCACCTCCAGGGAACGGGCCACCACCTGCATGGCCCCCGCCAGACTGCGGGTGGGCGTCAGGATGAGGGTGATGCGTTCCGGGGCGACGTTGCAGTCGCGGCTGATCTTCTCCACGATCTCCGCGGGCGGCCTCTGCTCCACCTCCATGACCAGGCAGGTGCTGTCGGCCTGATCACGATAGCCCAGCTCCTCGAACAGGGTCTCCCGGCCCGCCAGGGCGCGGGCCGGCCCCGACCCGAGGGCATGAAAGCTCTGCCCTTCCCCCTGATGGGACAGGCTCCACCCGGCGTACTGGCTGCCGAGACAGGCCAGCACCGGATGCGCCACGTGGACCTCCACCCGCCAAGGCCAGCGGATGAAGGCCGGGTTGGTGCGGATGGCCACCTGCCCCAGGCCGCCGAGACAGATCTCCGCGATGCGGCGGCCCGCCTCCAGACCGCCGGCATGGTCGATGCCCGCATCCACCAGGGTGCAGCCGCCCTCCAGCCGCTCCACGCCCAGGCGCAGCATGGCCGCGTCCCGCACCAGCGCCGCCACCAGCGGGGCGGACAAGGCGTTTACGCTTGGCACTCTCGCCACGCCGGTCCCGTCCGTCATGCCGTCCTCCGCCATAGTGTCATTTCCTCTTCCAGGCGCCGTTGCCGCGCCTCCAGCAGCCGGCGCACGGTCGCGCCGTCCGGCGCTTCCGCGCAGACGGTGCAGACCGGCTGTCCGGTCCCGATCGCCGTGCCCGCCACGGGGCGGTCCGCCACCCAGACCGGCCAGCGCGCCGCCGTAGGGACCCGCAGCGGCCGCTGGGCATAGAGCACGACGTAGCCGCGGATGCCGGCGGGTGATTGCAGCTCTGCGGGCAGATGTCCGCGGCAGGCCTGGACATGGCGCCGGAACAACCCGCCCTCGCCGTCATGGAGTTCCAGCGTGGCACTCGGGCGCGGATTCAGCTCCAACACATGGAAGAGACCGTCGTCGTCCAGAACGAAATCGAGGTTGCAGAGGCCGCGCAGCCCCACGGCCTGCACCAGCGCCTGGACCACTTCCTCCAGATCGTCGGCGCTGCCCGGCGGCAGCTCTTCCAGCGCCACGGCCCCGCCGTACAGGAAACGCTGGTCCGTCGCCGCGACCGCGGCCTGCCACTGCTCGCTGTACCCCACGATGCGCGCGGCGCGCCCGTCGGCCAGGAACAGGACGGACAGCGCGCGCCCCTCCAGATGCCGCTGGAAATAGCAGTCCTCGCGCTCCAGGACGCCGGCGTCCAGGAAATGCACGTGCCCGCCTCCCGCGCCGCCCACGCGCTTGACCAGCCAGCCCTCGGCCCGGGCAGGCCGTTCCAGGCGCGTCTCCGGGTACGGGATGCCGAGCCGCGCGAGCAGGCTGAAGAAGAGCGCCGGGTCCTTGACCGCCCGCAGAACCTCGGGCGGATTGCCCAGAAGCTCGCGCCCCCAGGCCAGCCGCTCCAGCAACGCCGGACAGTGTTCGAGGCCGCTGCCGTACACCAGCCCGAAGCCCCGGCCCGCTGGCGCCAACCGCTGCGCCGCGGCCAGCAGTGCCTCGGGATCGAGGCCGGCACCCTGCGCAGGGACGGCCGCGCTCGCCTCGGCGCAGGCGCGCGTGTCGGCGTCGTTGAACAGATCGACGGCGCGCGCGGCGATGCCCGCCCGGCGCGCGGCGCAGGCGAGCGCACGCGCGGAAACGGAAACGACGAGAACCGGATTGCCGTCATCCCACATGCTGGCGCGCCACCTGAAATGCGTCGCGAAAATCCAGATAGAGGGGCTTGTCCGTCTTGAGCATGCGCTGGAACAGGTCCTGCTGCACCGCGTACTTCACGTTGCCCACCGCCAGGGCGCCGATACCCACCGCCTTGCCGGGGGTGGTATCCAGCACCTTGCCCTTGTCGTTGACCCCGACGCCCTCGATGCCGGCGGGCGGCACGGCGTTCACGTCCACCGCCACCATGAGCTTGGACGCATGGCCCAGATCGGCGGCGGTCAGCACCTGCACCCCGGCCTTGGCTGCCCCCATCACCACCTCGGCGTCCTGCAGGATCGCGGCCCTGTCCTGGTCCGTGGCGGAACTCGCCCCCTGCATCTCTACGCCATAGCGGGCGTTGTATGCGTCGGCCACCTTGCGCGCCTCCACCTCCGAGCGGTGGCTGACGAGATGAACCTCGGCCCCGCTCTGCGCGGCGATCACCCCGGCGCAGGTGCCCACCGGTCCGGTGCCGCCGAAGATGAGAACTCTGCGCCCGGCCAGCCCCACACCGCGGGCCTGCTGCAGCCAATGCTCCACGGCGGCGACCATGGCGGCGGCGGTGGTGAAGGCGCCGCTGGGGTCGGCGAATACGGAAACCTCAAAGGGCGGCACCATCGCCTGGCGCGCCTGCTCCAGCATGTCCGCCGCCAGCCCCACCTCGCGCCCGCCAATGAAGATGCCGGTGCGCTTCGCCCCGGAGGGGCCGCGCGAGAAGATGGCGTCCTGCACCAGCGCCGTCACCTCCTCCAGCTCCACGCCGGTATACGGCACCACCACGTTGAAGCCTGCGTCGCAGGCCATGTTCACGTCGAAGGGGCTGACGTTCCTGCCCGGGCTGAGCATGTGCAATATGTACGGCTTTTCCATGACTCCCTCGCTCCCTGTCTTGACCGATACGTACTGCGAAACGGAATCGCGGCCGCGTTCCGCCCCGCGCCTTGAACCGGATGCGGCTCAATTCCGCGTCCGGTCCAGACCCGACGGCCCGCCCCCGACCCGCACCTCGCTGCCGCGATTGCGCGCCCGGCAGACCTTGAAGCGCAACGGGCCGTTGGCGCCCCAGCGCGTCCGTGCGGCACGGAGCAGTCGTTGCGCCTCGATCTCGCTTTCGATGACGGCGAACCCCGTCGGCCCCCAGGAACTCTGGCCGACGCCGACGATCCCCTGCGCCCGCAACCACTCCAGCACCGCGGCCACGTCCGGACTCGCGAAACGCCCGCCCTGCGCGGCGGCGAAATGATCGCCGACGATCTGCTGGATTTCGGCGATGGCCCGGCCGAAGTCGTCGAGGTTCGACTCGGCAAGGGCCGGCAGCACCCGCATCAGCGCCAATCGGCACAGGTGCGCGGCCTGCTCGGCCGGAAACGGCGGCAGGTTGCGAAAGGCGGCCTTCTCCGCATTCCCGTGCACGCCCTTGCTGCGCTGGTCGAAGATCAACAGCACGCGCCAGTGAGCCGGGAACGCCATCCGGCTGATGATCGGCGGCACACGGGTATCGGGCCCGCGCCCGCCATCCACCAGGAAACCGCCCTGGCCGAACGCCCCGATCCCGATCCCGGAGCGGGCGCCGCGTTCCAGCATGCTCGCCGTTTCCGCGAGATCGCGCTCCACCCCGAACAGACGGGCGAGCGCGGTTCCCACCGCCAGGGACAACTGCGTCCCCGCCCCCAGACCCGCATGCTCCGGGATGGCCTCCTCAATCTCCACATGCACGCCCGAGCCGGCGCGCAGATTCCTGAGCACCGTGCGGGCGCAGCCTGCCGCCCGCACGCAGGAAGGCCCATGCGCGGAAACGGCCTGGGTCGGCCAGACCGTGATCCGGGTGCGCGGTTCTTCCAGCGTCAATCCAAGACTCCCAAAGCGGCGGCCAATCCCGCCGTTGAGGTCGAGAAAACCCATATGCAGCCGCGCAGGCGCCTCGACAGTGACGCCCTCGGCAACGGCCGCCGGAACGGCGGCATCATACTTGTGTTCCATACGCGAGCCTTGAGCAACCTCTGTGCCACGGAAAAGAAATGCAGAAGAAATACGGAGCGCCCGCATGACGCGCGGCAACCCTCCTTTATCGCTGAGCATTCTGTGCCACGGATTCGCAACAGACTGTCACGCGGGGGCTAACTAAAGTGTAGACAGGGGAAAGAGGGGGCTAATGTTGGAAGGCGATTCGTCAAGGTCGTGTGGGTTTGAGGAATGGTCTTTATCTCTCTTTTTCTTTTCTGAGCGGGCTGGGTGGCGTAACTCGTCACAATGACGAACTGAAGTGGTCAAGTGTTCCTGGACAGTCATTTAGGTTCTTAAGCGACCTCAGCCTCCTTGGCCGCCGGCGTCTTGTAATCATTGAAGCTGTGCGGCCTGACCTGGTTAAAGTGATGGGTCAGGTAAC
>JBAYZB010000098.1:0-11126 GCA_041672765.1 Gammaproteobacteria bacterium
GGATCTGCCCGCGCGCGACATCGTCGAGAAGGCCCTGGGGATCGCCGCCGACATCTGCATCTACACCAATCACAATCTGACCATAGAGGAACTGGAGTACTGACGGGCCGCACACGCGCGGCTCGTGGTGCCGTTTGATCCCCTGTCCCCGCAGGTACAGGAACTGACGAACATGTCCGAGATGACCCCCAGAGAGATCGTCCAGGAACTGGATAAATTCATCGTCGGCCAGGCGGCCGCCAAGCGTGCCGTGGCCATCGCCCTGCGCAACCGTTGGCGGCGCATGCAGGTGCAAGAGCCGTTGCGCAACGAGATCACGCCCAAGAACATTCTCATGATCGGCCCCACCGGCGTGGGCAAGACCGAGATCGCGCGCCGGCTCGCGCGGCTCGCCAACGCCCCGTTCGTGAAGGTGGAGGCCACCAAGTTCACCGAGGTGGGTTACGTGGGCCGGGACGTGGAATCCATCGTGCGCGATCTGGTGGATGCCGCCGTCAAGATGATGCGCGAGGATGCCATGAACAGGGTGCGCTATCGCGCCGAGGAGGCGGCCGAGGAGCGCATCCTGGATGCGCTGCTGCCGCGGCCGCGCAACATCGGCTTCGCCAACGAGCCGGCGCCTGCCGAGGATTCGGGCACGCGCCAGAAACTCCGCCGCAAGCTGCGCGACGGCGAGCTGGACGATCGCGAAATCGAGATCGAGGTGAGCGCCGCCCCTATCGGCGTGGAGATCATGGCGCCGCCCGGCATGGAGGAGATGACCAGCCAGTTGCAGAGCCTGTTCCAGAGCTTCGGCAGCAATCGCACCCGCACCCGCAAGCTGAAGATCAAAGATGCGATGAAGCTCCTGCGGGACGAGGAGGCGGCAAAGATGATCAACGAGGAGGAACTGAAGCTCCAGGCCGTGCACAACGTCGAGCAGAACGGCATCGTCTTTCTCGACGAGATCGACAAGATCGCCAAGCGCGGGGAATACGGCGGGCCCGACGTCTCGCGCGAAGGCGTGCAGCGCGACCTGCTGCCGCTCATCGAGGGCAGCACGGTCACCACCAAGTACGGGATGGTGCGCACCGACCACATCCTGTTTATCGCCTCCGGCGCCTTCCATTTGGCGAAACCCTCCGATCTCATTCCCGAGCTGCAGGGCCGTCTGCCCATCCGCGTGGAGCTTGACGCATTGAGCGTCGACGACTTCGTCCGCATCCTCACGGAAACCGAGGCGTCGTTGACGGAACAATACGCCGCGCTGCTGGCGACGGAGGGTGTGAAAATCGAATTCACCGAGGAGGCCATCCGGCGCATTGCCGAGGTGGCCTGGCAGGTCAACGAGCGCACCGAAAATATCGGCGCGCGCCGCCTGCACACGGTCCTGGAGCGGCTGCTGGAACACATATCCTTCGAGGCGTCCGACAAGTCGGGACAGACGGTGGTGATCGATGCGGCCTATGTGGACGAACACCTGAGCGCCCTCGCCAAGGACGAGGATCTGAGCCGCTACATACTTTGATATTTGTTGAAAGGCAACGAGCGCGAACGGAAAAAACGCATAGAGTTATCGTATAACGCTTATCCGCTTCGTTTTTGTCCAACAACGCCAATAACGCAGGTGACGACAACCATGAGCAATCCGCGTCCGACCGAGATCAATCTGCATCAAAAGACCCGCGTCCTGGAAATCACCTTTGACGACGGCTCCCATTTCAGCCTGCCCTGCGAGTACCTGCGGGTCTATTCGCCGTCCGCGGAAGTGCGCGGCCATGGGCCGGGGCAGGAGGTGCTGCAGGTCGGCAAGGAAAACGTGAACATCACCGCCATCGAGCCGGTAGGCCACTACGCGGTACAGTTCCACTTCGACGACGGGCACAACACCGGCATCTATTCCTGGGACACGCTGTACGACCTTGGCAAGCACTACGAGGAATACTGGAAGGATTACCTCCAGCGCCTGGAGGCGGCCGGGCATAAGCGCAAGGCGCCCGACCATAACGCAGACTGAACGGCCCGCGGATCGGCATGATAAATTCAAGAGGACGCCGCCATGGCTGATTCCAACACTCCTTCCGGCACCACCCACTTCGGTTACCAGCAGGTCCCCGTAGAAGAAAAGGCGCGCCGGGTCGCCGCCGTGTTCGACTCGGTCGCCGACCGCTACGACCTGATGAACGACCTCATGTCCTTCGGCATCCACCGCCTCTGGAAGCGCTTTACGATAGAGCTCAGCGGCGTGCGGCCGGGGCACCACGTCCTGGATCTTGCCGGCGGGACCGGAGACCTTGCCGCCCAGTTGGCACGCAAGGTCGGGCCGGCCGGCGAGGTGGTGCTGGCGGACATCAACGCCAGCATGCTGGCGCGCGGGCGGGTGCGGCTGGCCGACGAGGGTGTGGTGGGCAACGTGGAGTTCGTTCAGGCGAACGCCGAGTGTCTGCCGTTCCCGGACAACCATTTCGACTGCATCACCATCGCCTTCGGCCTGCGCAACGTCACCCACAAGGACGCCGCCCTGCGCTCCATGTTCCGGGTCTTGAAGCCCGGCGGACGGCTGTTGGTGCTCGAGTTCTCGCACCCGAGGGCGCCGGGCCTCAAGTCCATGTACGATCTGTATTCCTTCAAGGTGCTGCCGGTGATGGGGAAGCTCGTGGCGGGCGATGCGGACAGCTATCAGTATCTCGCCGAGTCGATCCGCATGCATCCCGATCAGGAGACCCTGAAGCGGATGATGGAAGAGGCCGGCTTCGAGCGCTGCGAATATTTCAACATGACCGGCGGCATCGTCGCTCTGCACCGCGGGTACAAGTTTTAAGTTCCGCCGACTCGATGAGGGGATTGCCCTGAACATCCCGCCGTTCATCCTGGTCAGTCTGGAAGAGGCCGTCAACGGCTATCTGCGCCTCGATCCCGACGCATTCGGGCGGCTTGCGGCGTTTCACGGCGAAGTGATCGCCATCGAGCCGCGCGGCCTGGATATGCGCCTTTATCTGCGTCCCACGCCCGACGGACTGCAGATCTTCGGCAACTACGACGGTACGCCCGACGCCGTGCTTTCCGGCGCCCCGCTCACCCTCGCGCGCATCGCCACGGAGCGCGGGACGCAAGGAACGCTGTTCTCCGGAGACGTGGAGATCCGCGGCGACGTGGAGCTCGGCCGCCGGTTCAAGGAATTCCTGGATTCCGTCGAGGTCGACTGGGAGGAGCAGCTTTCCCGCATCGTGGGCGACGTGGTTGCACATCGCGCGGCTTATGCGGCGCGCAGCATCGCCGTCTGGGGGAAACAGGCCCTGGACAGCCTGAGTCGGGACACGGTCGAATACCTGCAGGAAGAACGGCGGCAGGTACCATCCAAGAACGAGGTGCAATCGTTCCTGACGGACGTGGACGAGTTGCGCAGCGACGCCGACCGCCTGGAAGCGCGGGTCCGGCGCCTGGAGGCGAAGCTTTCCAGCGACATCGTCTCGGGTTAGCGTCGCGCAATCCGGCAATATCGTTCTTCGGATTACGTCCCAGCGGGCGTTCGCCACTGCGGCTTCAGAAAAATCGCGCCGCCGGCGCTTCCATCCATTTTCAGGCCAACCCGTAGTATGATTGCCGCGGCCTCCAGAGGGGAAACTCCGGCATGATCCGCTTCAACCAGGCTTGGCGCCTGTTCTACATCAACCTGGTGCTGGTCCGCCACGGCCTGGATGAGATCATCCTCGCCACGCATCTGTTCCGGCCGGTCCGGTTCCTGATGTACCTGTCGCCCTTCTATTGGGTACGGCGGCGCGCCGCCGTGCCGCGCGGCGTGCGCATCCGGCGCGCACTGGAAGACCTCGGCCCCATCTTCGTCAAGTTCGGCCAGATCCTTTCCACTCGGCGCGACCTGCTGCCCGACGACATTGCGGAGGAACTGGCGAAGCTCCAGGACCGCGTGCCGCCGTTTCCCGGCGCACAGGCGCGCGCCATCATCGAAAAGGCCTACGGCCATTCCCTGGACAAGGCGTTTCAGTTTTTCGACGAGACGCCGCTCGCCTCCGCCTCCATCGCCCAGGTGCACGCGGCGCGGCTGCACGACGGGCGGGAAGTCGTGGTCAAGGTGGTGCGGCCCGGCATCGAGCGCACTATCCAACGGGACGTGAGCCTCCTGGCCACCATCGCCAATCTCGCCGAGCGCTACTGGAAGGAAGGGCGGCGGCTGCGCCCGCGCGAAGTGGTGGCCGAATACGAGAAGACCATCTTCGACGAACTCGACCTCATGCGCGAGGCGGCGAACGCCTCCCAACTGCGGCGCAATTTCCTCGGCTCGCCGCTGCTGTACGTGCCCGAGGTACACTGGCCGTACACGCGGCGCGAGGTCATGGTGATCGAGCGCATCTCGGGCATTCCCATCAGCGAGATCGACGAACTGTGCCGCCGCGAGGTCAACCTCAAGAAACTCTCGGCCATGGGTGTGGAGATCTTCTTCGCCCAGGTGTTCCGCGACAACTTCTTCCACGCCGACATGCACCCGGGCAACATCTTCGTCTCCGCGCAGGACCCGCTCAATCCCCAGTACATCGCCGTGGACTTCGGGATCATGGGCACGCTCAGCCCCACCGACAAGCGCTACCTGGCGGAGAATTTCCTCGCCTTCTTCCACCGCGATTACCGGCGCATTGCGGAGCTGCACGTGGAATCGGGATGGGTGCCGCCCGGCACGCGCATCGACGAGTTCGAGGCGGCCATCCGCACCGTGTCCGAGCCGATCTTCGAGCGCCCGCTCAAGGAGATCTCTTTCGGCTATTTCCTGTTACGCCTGTTCCAGACCGCGCGGCGCTTCAACATGGAGGTACAGCCGCAGCTCGTGCTGCTGCAGAAGACGCTGCTCAACATCGAAGGGCTGGGCCGCCAGCTCGACCCCGATCTCGACCTGTGGCAGACCGCCAAGCCGTTCCTGGAGCGCTGGATGCAGGAACACATCGGTCCGCGCGCCTTCCTCAAGAACCTGCGTGCCAATCTGCCGCAGTGGGCGGAAAAGCTGCCTGCCCTGCCCGCCCTGGTCTACGACACCTTGCAACAGGCGCAGGACGGAAAGCTCAAGATCGAATGGAAGTCCGCCGAGCTGGAAAAGCTCCGGCGCGAAATCCGCAGCGCCAATCGCCGCACCTACTTGGCCATCGTCGGCAGTGCATTGTTGATCAGTGCGGCGCTTCTGCTGGGCCTGGATGGCTACGCACCGAACATGCTCTGGGATGCGCCGGTCCTGACCTGGCTGTTCGGCGCGCTGGGAGCGCTGATCCTGCTGATGTCCTGGCCGGGCGAGCAGGACTGATTTTTCTCGTGGGGCGGTCATCGCCACCGATCAACGTCTTGCTCACCGGCGCTTAAACGCAAAGACGCGAAGAGCGCAAAGGAAAATATGTAGGCTGGGCACTGCCCACCATTGCGCGCCGTTTGTCATGGCATTGTTGGTGGGCGATGCCCACCCCTTACATGCGTCTTTGCGTTGAAACACGGGTGGACGCTGCCTGCCCTGTTCGCCCGTCTGGAACCCGAAACGCTTGATGGGCGAGACGGTATCTACATGCTTCAGATACTTCGCGGCACCCATTCCAGCCGCGTCCAGTTCTCGTCAGGCAGCGGATGCGCGTCGCGGTCCGGATCGGCAAGCCAGCGGTCGAATTCGGCGATCACTTGCCGGCGCAGCGCGGCCACTTCAGGGTGCCGCAGCCAGCGCGTGTGCCGCTCGTCGGTGGGCGGAAAGGCGTCGCCGTGGGCGGCGAAATAGCGGCGGGAGGCTCGTAGCGTCGTCGGCCAGGATTCCTGATTACCGTTCGCGTCAGCGAACAACGGCTCATCCAGGTCGGGCAGCGAACTGTGCAGAATCAGGAACACAGGCCAGCCGCAGAGCGGGCAATCTATGATCTCAGCCCGTTCTTCTTCCAGGTGAGGATAGCCGCAGCAGGGGCACACCAGATAGTCCCTGGTCTGAGGATTGGTGACGAAGACGCGCCAGCGCCGGAACAGCGGTTCGTCCGGGAAGATGAAACCTTCCGGCTCCACCACCGGCCAGCGCCAGGTGGTCCGGTAGCCGCTATGGAAGCCGTATTCGGTGGTGATGCCCACCTCTCCCCAATCCACAATCACGCGGTCGTCCGTGACCTGCAGGATGCGGCCAGGACGGAACCGCTCGTCCAGGAGCCATTGTCCTGGCGCCAGCGGAAAATGGCGGAACAGGCTCTCCTCCGCCTGGTGCAGCAGAGCGTGCAGCTCCAGTTCTATGTTTATGGCAGCCGCATTCAGTGCCCTGTCGCGTGCGCTGGCGTCGCGGAGTTCGGCGGGCGACTCATGGTCATTGCCGTTCTTGCGCATAACGTCCATTTCCTCAAACAGGTCCCGCGCGGCGGACAGGCGTTCATCGAGCCGCCGATCGGACGGAAACGGCTGTCGGATGCCTGCCGCGTTCCAGGCGGCGCGCAGCGCGGCCAGCCGCTCGCGGGCGAGCAGGAAACTCAGACGCGCCAATTTCTCCATGTCCTGCGGATACCAGACATTGCGCAGCACGTGGGGATCGAGCATGTGGGCGAGCAGGAGGAAGAACCAAGTCCGCACCGATTCGGGCTCACAGGCGCTGGCGGTATGTGATGCCACCGTCGCCGGCCAGTCCCACGGCAGGTATTGGGCGGGCTCGGGCCAGTACGTGCCGTTCTGCCAGGCGGCGACGTTGAAGGATTCGCCCAGGTGGTTTCCGAACAGCTCACCCAGGCGGCGCAGCCAGTCGACTCGATTCTCGCGCCAGATGAGGCGCAGGTAATTGCCTTCGAGCGCGACCCTCTGCCATAGCGTCAGGTGCAAATCTCCGTTCGCATCATCTGTTTTCGCACACAGAAGGGAATCGAAGCCTTCCTCCTCGATCCGCAGCGTAACCGGAAGCAGGCGGTGGGCGATGGCAGCAGCCCAGGCCCAGATGGACGCAAGCGGTGGATGGAGGTGGCTCATGCAGATGGTAGCCGCCGCATCATCCGCCTCGATCCGCCAGTGCATCCAGCCTGCATCGGGCGCGGAGAGCGACAGGGCCGGCGGGGCGGCGAGGACGACGCCGGTACGCAGCGTCAAGGGTTCGAAATGGAGATCGAAAGCGATGGTCACAAGCGGTCTCCTTCACCGATACGGCGGGCCGCACATACCGGCACCGTCCGCCTTTTCTCTGACATGTCCGCAGTATAGGAGGGCGGTGTCTCAAATGCTGAGGCACGGAAAACTGCGGAGCGGCAGCGGCTGCGCTGCGGGATGCCGTGCAGGTGCCGTCCCTGTGACTCATGGATTGAGACAGCGATGCGGTAATCTCCCGTTTCGTTACCGAACGAACCCGCCGGAAGTTGCGTGATGCTCAAGAGGGAGGCGACCATGCCGGGACATGGCAATCATTGGGAGGCGTTGTACGACCTGGATACCTACGTGAACGAAGTGTTGGTCCGTGACGCGCGGGAAGCGCGACTGGTCGACCGTCATCCCTGCGTCGACGTGGCCAACGGCGCCGATCGCACCGAGGAAGTATTCTGCTTGCGCTGGGGCGGCGAACGTCTCGCGCACGACATTCTGGTGGTCAGCGACAGCCGGAAAGGATCGCGTTTCTTCTACAGCTCCTATCCCGTGCTGCTGGACGGCTTGCGCTGCACCGTCACCCTCGATCATTTCGAGCCTTGGGAACACGGCATCGAGGCATGGATGTGCGGATACGTCGGCGCGAAATCCGGGCTGATCTGGTTCTTTGACACCCGGTACTATGCCGGCAGCGCGATCCATCGACCGGGGGATCGCGTCGAAGTTTCGCTGGCCGGGCTGGCCTATTTCCTGCGGCCCATTCGGGTGCGCTCCTTCGAGGTTCAGGATGGGGAGCTATGGGAAATGGCAAGGCAGCAGCGGCTGGAGCAGGGCGAGACCGAGGCGGAGGCTTCACGGCCGGTGGAAATTCATCTGACCGGGGCCGCTATTCTCTTGCCATTCGCAAGAGGGCTGTGCGACGAAGCAGAGTTCCAGGGTGTCATCGATGCCATCGACATGTTCGAGCATGACGGCCAGAAAATCTACCGGCTGGAGATAGTGGTGATGCGTCCCGACGACGAGGATTTCCCTCTGCCGGTGTTCGTTTCGGAGCGCGGCCTGGACGGCTACGTCCCGCGGCTGGGCGACGACGTAGAGGGCGTTCTGTGGCTGCAGGGGCAAATCCTGGGGCCGGCCGCCTGATGAGCGTCCATGGGTAGCGGGATTGTTCGCGGGCCGGGTTGGGCTGATACAGGCGCTCCCGGTCCCTTCATCCCTTCTGAGCGAGGCAGAAGCATCAACGGAGCACTTTGGCGCGTGCGGTAAGTTCACGGCCCGCGCAAACTGTCTCCACTGATCGGCGCCAGGAAATTCGCCGCCGCCAAGGCCGATTCGAGCACCGGGATCATGTCCTGCGCGGCGAGCGACGCCGGTTCTTCGGCCTGCTCCGCCATCACGCGAAATACCTCCAGCGCCCCGGTCAATGCGTCGAACAGGCCGGGGGCGGCGGCGATCAAGCCGGCGCGCGCCAGCATCTTTTCATCTGATGCCGGGTGGATGGTCGCGATCGGATTGCCTTCGACGTCACGCACCACAGGTGCCTGCTCGTCGGCCTCCCACACGACCTTCCAGTTCATTATCTGCGGCTCATCCATCAGTCCTCCCTCCCTTTTATCTCTTGGTTTCCGGTCGAAACATGGCATCTGTTCTTGATTTCATGCCAAGGTGATCTTCCCTCGGGGTCAGCATGGTAGGCATCAAGCCTTTTTTCGAGTTCTTCCTTGTGCCACTTGGGCACGGACACCGCTTCCGGCATGGCGGCAATCGCGTCCCATATGTCTTCGACCAATTGGATACGCTGATCGATGGGCATCCCTGCAATATTGGCCACGGATATTTTCTTCATCGTGACAATCTCCAAGGACGTTCGGTGCTGCATTCGTTGCCGAACATGGTTGGCAAACGAAACTACGCTCTTCTTGCCACATGGGTTCAGATCAGACGCATGAGCCACCTCTGGCCGCCCTTCTTCGGGTATTCCATGCTAACCGAGCAAGGCGTCGATCGCGCTCCAGTTCTTTTTCTTGACCATCACGAAGCGGCACTTGCCATTGCTCATGTTAGCCCATAGTTCTCCCACCATACGATCCATTTTTGTCTTCGGCGTGTCCCATTGGTCGGCGCCCTTGTATTCGACGATCAAGATCGTGCCGTCGGGCAGCTTGCAGATGAAGTCGGGATAGAACCGGCCGTCCGCCTTTTGCAGCGAGAAGGACGCGCCTTCGCGGCGCACCAAGTTGCGCACCCAGAACTCAATGCGGCCCTTATCCGCCTGCTGATCCAGCCACACGGCACACTCAAACTCTTCCTTGGAATCGAAGTCGCCAATGCGGCTGTAATAGTGGTGGCGGAAATCGTAAACGCCGTATTCTCCCGTATAGTCCCGGTTAGGCGCGTAGGCGTAGGGATTGAAGGTGAAGACGTAGTCGTCGCTCACCGATACGCGCTCCGCGGCGCCTGGCTCGAACAGCCAGTCCTGATAGGCCGCGGCCGCCGCCGCTTTGCGCAGTGTGGCGATGCGTGCCTCCAGCAGATTGCGGATCTCGAATTTGCGCTGATTGGCCTTGGCGAGATCCATGCCTTCGCGTGCGAGAAGATGGCTGAGCCACGCCGCGACGAACGCGCGCTTGCTCTCGTGGGTGACGGTGGCGTCGGGCAGGTTGCGGCACAACCACGCCGCCAGCTTCACTTCGTCCCAGTGCTCCGGCGTGTAGACCAGGCCGAGGTCGCGCTGCAGATCGGCGATGAAGTTGGTCTTCATCCTGCCTGATTTCTCGTCGATATCGAGATCACCGCCGGCCGATACGCGCCCAATCAGGTCCAGCCGCGCTAATTCCTCCGGCGTGGGATGGGCATCGTAGACGGAGAGGTCCCAGGGGTAGTCGAGCTGTTCGGGGTCCTCAAACAACTCCAGTTCGCCCTGAATGCGCAACGCCAGTTGCGGCACCTCGAAGGGAATCCCCTGTTCCGCCGGCGTCCGGAAAAACTCCACGGCGGTGGTGCGGCTCTCCTCGGCGGCGGTCTCGATGGCGGCAACGGCGGCAGGCGCCTTCACCGCGGCTTTGACCTCTTCCGTTTCCTCGGGGGTCAGCGGTTCCTTGATGGTCAGGGTTCCGCTCTTTTGGTCCCACTCCAGCTTTTCCCGGACCGGCCTCGGCACGCTCTTCAGCTCCGGCGCTTCGGGCAAGGTCACTACGACGGGACGGACAACGGCCCGATGAATGGCATTGCGATAATCGAGGACACCCTGCTCGGGCTTTGCGGCGGCCACGAACTCCGCCGCCTCCTTGCGTTCAAATCCGGCGCCCTGCACCAGCCGATCCCGCAGCCCCTCGGCCGTGGCGTTGAAGTCGCGGGATACGACAAAGGCGTAGGAGCGGTTCAGCGGCTCGTTGGCGCGGTGCCGAGCACCCGGCTGACGCAGGACGCGGCCCAGCAACTGTTCGACCGCCGTGGAGGAATGCACCTCGGCCATGCTTACCAGCACATAGGCGAACGGGCAATCCCAGCCCTCCGCCAGCGCCTGCTGGGTGATGACGTACTTAACGGGGCACTTGTCGGACAGGATGCCGCCTGCGTATTCCGCCTCCAGCTTTTCCAGCCCCTTCTCCTCACCCGTGGCGATGACGATCTCTTCCTCCGGTACGCGGTGATTGACGATCAGCTCGTCGCGCACGCGGTATACATCCAACGTCTCCCTGTGCCTGCTGCGCGGCTGCGCCTGGATCAGCACGATGGGGCGCAGATAGTCGGCGCCCTCGCGTCGTTCGGCGTCGGCGAGAACTTGCAGCTCCTCACGGCGGGCGATGGCGTCGGCGAGGCAGCGCTGCCAATCGGGCTCGGTCTGCAGCCGGATGGGCAGCTTGATCATGTGCTCGCCCTTCAGCTCCGCCGCGTAGACGCTGTGCAGTACGTTGCTGGGGTTCTTCACCGTGTCCGGCGTAGCGGTCAGCTCCATGATGCCGCTGGGATTGAAACGCGCGAGGGTTTCGAACGAGAGGTCGGTGCGGCTGTTGTGGGCCTCGTCCACGATCACGAACGGCCGGCGCAGGCGCAGCACGTTGGCGAGC
>JBAYZB010000099.1:0-11006 GCA_041672765.1 Gammaproteobacteria bacterium
GCAGGATGAACGATAGTGCGCGCTGCGTATCCATCAGACTGAGCCGCGCCTTCCCCGTGATGTCCTCGTATTTGGCGATGCTCTCCAACAGCGCCTCCATCTCGCTTTCAGCCTGTCCCAGCACCGCGCGGCTCGCCGCTTCAAGGCCGGTATAAACCGACTCGAGTATGTCTGCCAACCGATCCACTTTGGTCGTGAACAACGCCAGCAAGATCGACATGGCACTGCGGATCATGCCGGGCTGGCGGCGCGCCTGCAGCCGGAACAGGCGGAAGGTGGAAAGCTCTTGATCGTGGAGCGTGAACAGGCGCTCGTCCTTCAGGATGAAGGCGACCGTGACGTTGACCGGCGGGTCTTCCATGTCGTGGAGAAACAGCGAGTGGATGTGCAGCCCATCCTCATCCTTGAAGAAACGGGCGGTGGCCTCGATCTCCGCGATATCGTCGGCATCGGGCAGGCGCACGTCGTAGCGCTGCTCGACCTCGGCCCGCACCTCGGCCGCGGGCTTTACCAGATCGACCCAGATCGCGTCTTCGGGCGGAAAGAGGGCCTCCTCATTCGGAGCTTGTTCCAGGCGCTGGTCCCGCAACTGAAATGCCGTAAGCATGCTTGTCCCCCCCTTTCACGCACCCCTGCCCGATCACCGGGCAGCCTTGCCCGAACATCCGCCATCTTCAACGGATACCCGCACCGAAAACGCGGCGCATTTTACCGGAGCACTGCGGATCTTGCTACGACAAACCCGACGGATGGAGCGTGCCCTGAACAACTGCGCTCGCCTTGCCGGCCCTGTCGGACGCAGCCGGCATCAAGTCCCATCCCGCCCGGACCTTCGCTCGCGCCGAACATCCGCAGACCCTGTGCGATCAGGCACATGACCAACGATATGCCGGGATGCTAGAGTGACACTGTGTGTCACCGCACGAAGGGAGGAAACCGATGAAACTGCCGTTGATCGCCGTTCGGGCCCAGGCCGTCCTGGCCGCTTTTCTTGTCATCGTCCTTACTCAGTTCCCGGGCGCCGGCCCCGCCCATGCCGCCTCCGCCACTGAAATCGATATCGAGGTCAACGCCGCCCTGCAGCGGTTCGAGAAGGAGGTGGGCGGGGGCAAGGAGTTCCTGCGATCCGCCAAAGGCGTGCTGGTGTTTCCGAGCGTCATCAAGGCGGGTATCGGCATCGGCGGCGAGTACGGCGAAGGCGCTCTGCGCATCGGCGGCAAGACCGTCGATTACTACAGCACCGCCGCCGCCTCCATCGGCCTGCAACTGGGCGCCCAATCGAAAACCGTAATCCTGGTCTTTCTGCAACAGGACGCCCTGGATCAGTTCCGCAAAAGCAAGGGCTGGAAGGCGGGCGTGGACGGCTCCGTCGCCCTGGTCAAAGTCGGCGCGGGCGGCGCCATCGATACCACCAATATCAAAGACCCCATCGTCGGCTTTGTCTTCGGCCAGAAGGGGTTGATGTACAACCTCACGCTGGAAGGCAGCAAGTTCACCAAGCTCGACAAGAAGTAGGCCATCCCCCGACCTGCTTGTCGCGCACTTCCATCACTTCCGGTTAACCAGGAGCGATCCCGCAGGTACCGTTACCTGCGGGATCGCTCCTCACCTTCACCAGAATCACCCTGGTAGATTCCCATACCGCCGACACCATAATCGACGCCGGGGCAGTGCCGAACGCGCAGTGCAAGACACCTCTGCGGGGCAATACTTAGAAGCATGGAAAGGCTCCAGGGATGGCACCGCATGACCAGGAATTTCACTATCGGGCAATACCTCCTGAGGCGCCTGGCCGATGCCGGCGTGCACCACGTTTTCGGCCTTCCCGGGGATTACATCCTGCGGTTCTACGAACTGTTGAGCCGGCACGGCCAGGTACAGCACATCGGCACGACGCGCGAGGATACCGCGGCGTTCGCGGCCGACGGCTACGCGCGTTGCCGGGGACTGGGGGCGCTGGCGGTCACCTACGGAACCGGCGCGCTCGGCGTGGTGAACGCGGTGGCGGGGGCGTATGCCGAGTCCTCGCCGGTGGTGGTCATCAGCGGCGCGCCGGGTGTGCGCGAGCGGCACGAGAACCCGCTGCTGCACCACCGCTTCGGGCCGCCCGCGCGCCAGCGCGAGATCTTCGAGCGCATCACCTGCGCCACCGCCGTGCTGGACGATCCGCTGCTGGCATTGCGCCAGATCGACCGGGTGCTGCAGGCCGCGCGCATCCACTGCAAACCGGTGTATATCGAGTTGCCCCGCGACCAGGTGGACAGGCGCGGCGGCGCGATCCCGGACGATCCCCTGGCGCTGCCCGCCAGCGATGCGGCCGCGCTGCAGGAGGCGGTGACGGAGACGGTCGAGCACGTGGCAAAGGCGGCCGATCCCGTAGTGCTCGCGGGGATGGAAGTCCATCGGCGCGGCCTTCAGGACACGCTGGCGCAGCTCATCGAACACGCCCGGCTGCCGGTGGCCGCCACCCTGACCGGCAAATCGGTCATCGGGGAGCGGCATCCGGCGTATCTCGGCATCTACGAAGGGGCGATGGGTGCGGAGGTCGCGCGGCAGCGGGTGGAGGCGTCGGATCTCCTGCTGTTGCTGGGCGTGACCCTGAACGACGTGGACCTGGGCATCTTCACCGCCCGGCTCGACCCGACCCGCATGGTGCGCGCCAGCCAGGACGAGGTGGTCATCCGCCGCCGCCGCTATCCGCAGGTCTATCTATATGATTTCCTGCCCGCGCTGGCCGCCGCCCTGCCCCGCCGGCAGGCCCTGCCCGCACGTGCGGTGGCCGAACCGGGAACCGAGCCGTTCCCCGTACCCGGCCGTCCCATCACCATCGCGCGGCTGATCAAGCGGCTCGACCATGCGCTTACGCCCGATACCATCGTGGTGAGCGACACCGGGGATTGCCTGTGCGCCGCCATCGAGTTGCGGGTCTACGACCGCACGAAGTTCCTCGCCTCGGCCTTTTACACCGCCACGGGTTTTGCCGTGCCCGCCGCCCTCGGCGCCCAGGTGGCGCTGCCGGACCGGCGCGTGCTGATCCTGGTGGGCGACGGGGCGTTCCAGATGACGGGCACGGAACTCACCATCCACGCCGCGCATGGCCTCGATCCCATCGTCATCGTGTTCAACAACGAGGGCTACAACACCGAGCGCTTCCTGCGTGACGGCCCCTTCAACGACATCAGCCCGTGGCGCTTCGAGCACCTGTGCGAGGTGTTCGGGCCGCTGTACGGCCGCACCGCCGGCACGGAGGATGAATTCGAAGAGGCCCTGGAGCAGGCCCTCGCCACCACCGACGCGCCATTCATCATCAACGTGCTGCTGTCGCGCGACGATCCCTCGCCCGCCATGCGGCGGCTGACGGAGCATCTGCGCAAGCGCATCCAGGGCTGATGCCGGCGCGATCCCGCGCCATTCGTTACGGATTCCGAAGATCATGCGAAAGCTCGTTCTGTTCATCGCCACCAGCCTCGATGGCTACATCGCCCGGCCCGACGGCGGCATCGACTGGCTGTTCACCGATCAGGGTTACGGCTATCCGGAATTCTTCGCGGGCGTGGACACGGTGCTGATGGGCCGGCGCACCTACGAGCAACTGCTCGCCCTGGGAGGCGGCTACCCGTATCCCGGTACCCGGGGCTATGTGTTTTCCCGCCGGCGCGGCGGCGAACGAAATGCCCATGTCGCCTTTATTGCGGACGACGTGGCAACCTTCGTACAGCGCCTGAAAGAGGAGCCCGGCAAAACCATCTGGCTGGTGGGCGGCGCCGAGATCGCCCGCGCCTGCCTGCTCCACGACCTGGTGGACGAATCCGTGATCTCCGTGCACCCGCTTGTGCTGGGCGCGGGCATCCCCCTGTTCCTGCCGCCCCTGCCCACGCTGCGGCTCACCCTCGCGCGCTGCCAGGTCTACGACAGCGGTCTGGTGCAGTTAACCTATCGCCGGGAACGGATTTTCGATCTTTCCCCATGAGTCTTTCGCGCCGCATCGGCGAAATGCGAACCGCATCAGCGACAGCGCCGTGGATATCGTGGCAGTCTGTGCGGCTGATTCGCTGGACGCCCCTGCCAAATCGGTACGCCGATCGCGCCCGAATATCGGCCACCGGTCACCCGTGCAGGTGCGGCGCGGGCAGAAGAGGGATAAACTGCCGCGGAACGCGTACGGAAAAGCACGCGGTCCGATTGCCGCACCGCCCGGGAAGCCCTCCCCGCTCATCGGGCAGTGCGAGAAGCCTTGCAGGACCGCATGCGGCAAACGCGGCGCGGCGAACGGCGAACCCTATGCGCCAATTCCCGCTCCCAACCCGGCGGCGCGGTGTCCGCGCATCGTCCACGGCGCCGTGCCGATCGCGTAGAGTGGAAAAGCCGAACCCGGCTTGGCTGTTCGCCCTCCCACCGCGGTACAACCATGCAGAATGTTGCCACAAAACAGGCCAGAACACAGAAGACCATCGTCCTGAGCGTAGCGCTGGTGTTGGCCGCGACGGTTCTGGCCGGTCTCGCCGGGAGCGCGCTCCTCACCTACTACAACCATCACGACTTTCACAACGGACTGCTGCAGACCGTGCGGGATGAGGCGGCGTTCCTGAAGGAGGTCGCCGAGTCCAGCCTCCTGGCCAGTGCCGGGATTTTCGATTCCCTGGACACGCAGGCAATCGAGTACGCCTGGCTGCGGGGCGACATTACGGACGCCGTGCGCGAGCAGTTGGCCCGGATCGGACCGCTGACGGAAGACTCGGACCTCGTCTCGGTCGCGGTGCTCAGCAGGAGCGGACAGATGCTCGGCATAGTGGGCGACGGGGCGCGCCCGCTGGAAAACGCCATTCCGCTGACGCGCCAGAACCATGCGTGGCTGTATTGGGACAAGGGCTGGCGCATCGAACACCACATGGACATCCTGGTCGGCGGCGTTCCGGTGGCCAAATGGATCGCCCGCATCAAGCTGCACGACCTGGATGAGGCGGTGCGGCAGGTACGCACCTTCGTCCCGGGCTCGATCTTCGCGGTCTGTGCGTTGCGGGACGACGAATATCCCTGCCTGTCGATGCCAACGGACGGAACACCGCCGCGCTACTTCCTGAGCGAGAACGGGCTGTGCCTGGCCGATGACTGCGAAGGGGGCGCACGGGAGACAGGATTCTCCATGACCCACGGCATCGTCGCGGCGTATCAGGTGGTGGAGGGCCTCGACGTGATGATGGTCTATTCCATCCCGCTGCCCGATTTCTTCCGGCAGGAGCAGCGGTATGAAAGGGCCGCCATCATCGCCGTGCTGCTGGTGGCGTTGTCGGGCCTCTGGGTGATCTATCTCCAGGCGCGGCCCATCGCCCGCGACCTGGCGCGCACCACGATCCACATGCACGAGATCATGAGCAAGCTGCCGGAGAGCGTCATCACCATCGACAAATCCGGCGTGATCTGCACGGCCAATCCCGCGACCGAACGCATGTTCGGCTACACCGAGCAGGAATTGATCGGCAGCAACGTGCACATGCTGATGCCGGAACCTCACCGCAGCCGCCACGACAGCCTGATCAAGCGCTACCGGCAGGAATTGGCCACCCGCGGCCCCCATGTCGAGCGGTCCTCGCGCGAGGTGGTCGGTCAGCACAAGGACGGCACCGTATTTCCCGTCGAACTGTCCATCAGCGAATACTGGTTCGGAGACGAACCGCGCTTCATCGGGATCATCCGCGACATACGGCCGCGCAAGCGTTACGAGGAGACGCTGCACAAATGGGCGCACATTTTCGCCCACGCCGAGTGGGGCATCGTGGTGGTCGGCGCGCAGAGCGGAGTCCTGGAACTGATGAATCCCGCCTTCGCGCGCATGCACGGCTACACCGTGGAGGAACTGGCGGGAAGACCGATCCAGGCCCTGTTCGCTCCGGAGTTTCACGCCGATATCGAGCAGCACATCCGCACGGCGGATGCGCGCGGCCACTATTCCTGGGAAGTGCCGCACCGGCGCAAGGACGGCAGCAGCTTCATCGGCCTGGTGGACATCACGGCGGTCAAGGATGGGCAAGGGGGGATCATGTACCGGGTCATGAACGTCCGGGACATCACCACCCGAAAACAGGCGGAGGAATCGCTCAAGCGCAGCCAGGCCCGGCTCGCCAACGCGCAACGCATCGCCCGCCTGGGCGATTGGGAATGGGATATCGAGACCGGCCGCATGAAATGGTCGGACGAGACCTGGCGCCTGTTGGGGCTGGTCCCCGGCGAGTTCGAGCCGACCTACGACATCCTGGCCGGCATGGTCGAGCCCGAGGATCGGGAGGCCGTGCGTACGGCAGTGGACGACGCCTTGCGGGATGGCCGGTCCTACAGCATCGACTACCGCATCCGGCGCGCGGACGGCGCTATCCGGGTCTTCCATGAGGAAGGGGAGGTGGTCTGCACGGACGACGGCCGGCCGTTGCGCCGGGTGGGCACGCTGCAGGACATCACGGAGATGAAACAGCGGGAGCTGGAGCTGGAGCGGCAGCGGGCGCAACTGCGCGAGCTGGCCGCCAACCGCGAGACGGTCCGGGAGCAGGAGCGCACCCGTGTGGCGCGCGAGATCCACGACGAGCTCGGCCAGAGCCTCACCAGCCTGCGCATGAAGGCCGCCCTGATCGGGCTCGGTTTCGGCGCCAAAGACCCGCTGCTGGGCGAGCAGATCGACGACATCAAGGCCCTGATCGACCAGACCATCATCGTGGTGCGCAACGTGGCGTCGAAACTGCGGCCGGGGGCGCTGGACCTGGGCATCATCTCGGCCGTCGAGTGGCTGGCGCAGGACTTCGAGGAGCGCACCGGGATATTGTGCGGCCTGGATCTCGACCCGGACATCGAACTGAAGGACGACCGCGCCACCATGGTCTTCAGGATCCTGCAGGAATCGCTCACCAACGTGGCGCGGCATGCCGAGGCGAATCACGTCGAGATAAGCCTCAAGGAACAGGACGGATTCTACTGCCTCGAGGTAAGCGACGACGGCAAGGGATTTGACATGAACGCCCCGGCGGAGCGGAAGACCTTCGGCCTGCTCGGCATCCAGGAGCGGGCCATGGTACTCGGCGGCGAGCTGAGTATCGCCAGTTCACCCGGGGCCGGCACAATGCTTAAACTCCGCATTCCAGTCTGAACACGACAGGTTGCCATGATCAAGATCCTGATCGCCGATGACCATGCCATCGTCCGCCAGGGATTGCGCCAGGTTGCGGCCATTACGCCGGACCTTGTCTGCGCCGGAGAGGCGCGCAACGGCCACGAGGTCATCGACAAGATACAGCAAGAGGATTTCGACATCCTGCTGCTGGACCTGACCATGCCCGGTCCCAGCGGCATCGAGCTGATCCAGCGCGTCCGGCGCGATCGGCCGACCCTTCCCATCCTGGTGCTCAGCATGCATAGCGAGAGCCAGATCGCGGCACGGGTGCTGAAGGCCGGAGCGGCCGGCTACGTGACCAAGGACAACGAACCGGAAACCCTGATCGCGGCCATCCGCAAGGTGGCGGGCGGCGGGCGCTACATCGACCCGCAACTGGCCGAGAAGCTGGTGTTCGACCACGAAGCCGCCGCGCAGGATCCGCATGAACTGCTGAGCGAGCGGGAGTACCAAGTACTGCGCATGTTCGCTGCGGGCAAGAGCATCAACGAGATCGCCGACGATCTCTGCCTGAGCGCCAAGACCATCACGACGCACAAGATCCGCATCATGCAGAAGCTCAACGTCCGCAGTAACGCGGAATTGATCCGCCTCGCGTTACGGCATCACGTGATCGAGTAGAGAGAAGTCCGGTCCCACGGCCCTTTGAGCGCAGACCAGGCTGTAGGGAAATCCTTACAATCGGCTAATCCTTTCCCTAAATAAGAATCCGTCGATACTGATTTCCGGGCCGCGCGATATGGGCCATTGTAAGCGCAGCAGCACTGCCGGCCCGCACTGCAGCGGGCACACGGCAGTCAATCAAAAGGGCCTGCTTATGCTCGGAACCGACAACAGACCGGCCGCCGTGCGGCGAATGGACCCAATCCCGGGCCAGGATGTTCCCAACAGCCATGGCTGTCCCTGCCATGCAATCGATTGCGCCCTCTGCGACACCCTCACCCTGCCCCAGTTCCGTCACAAACCCGACCTGGTGCTGAAACGGCACTATCGGCCCAAGGACATCCTCTGTCACCAGGGCACAACCGCCGCCGGGCTGTTCGTGTTGCGCAGCGGTTACGTAAAACTCTCCACGGGACTGCCGGATGGCAGGGTGCAGGGACTGCGGCTGCGCGGCGCCGGGCAGTTGGTAGGTATCGAGGCACTCGGTTTCCCGCACTACCCCTATACGGCCGAGGCGGTTACCGAAGTCAGCGCCTGCTTTTTCCTCCAGAAAGACATGCTGCGGATGCTGGAGCAGAGTCCCACCCTTTCGGTGAAGATCGTCTCCTCTCTGGGGCGCGACCTGCAACAGATCAATGACATCATCTGCAGCCTGGGCGTCATGACGGCCACCGAGCGGGTGGTTGCCTTCCTGCTGATGCTCACCCCCGACGACGCCCGGCCCGAACAGGAGCTGCCCCTGCCGCTGACCCGCTCCGACATGTCCGAAATGCTCGGACTTACCGTGGAGACGGTAAGCCGGGTGCTGTCGCGGCTGATCCGCGAAAAGATCATCTGCGCGCCACCGGGCCGCTGCTATTTCCGCGTGTTGGATAAATCCCGCCTGGAGGCGCTGAGCGGCAGGGCACTGTACCCGCCGCGCCTGACCATGACCAAGTAAGGGACCGGCGCGCATTCCCACTCCCGGCGCCGGCCGCCCTTGTGAAATATCCGGGCTAGGTGGATGAAAGACGCGTATCCTCGCGCGTCCCGCTGTCGTACAAGGTCATCTCCCAGAAATCCCGCCCCATGTCGTGGCGCAGGATGTAGATCGCCGCATCGCTGCCCCGAACTTTGAAATAGCCGTGATCACTCCCATACCAGCGGTCGATCACCTCGATAACATCCACAGCTCTCTTGCCCAAATGGAAACGCTCCGGCGCACGTTCATCGTAAGACTCGGCGATGCATTCGACCTGGATACGGAGGCTGTCGTTAACCATACGCTTCCTCCCGATATCACTGGCGTTCACGCGCTGGACACCAACCCATCCACCTCCTTCTAAGCCTAGCCTGGATGTTTCGCATGACATCCAGCGGCTTGGAGGCAAACGAAAATGCTTGCGGACCGTGTCAGGCCGACCGTGGGGCGCGGCGACCGCCGGCTCGCGCGGATGCTTCAGGCGGTGTTACCCTGCCTGCAAGACAGAACGGCATGTTCGCAAGAACGAGTGTCTGCAGCTCCTACCCTGCCTACTCGCCCACCCGCAGCAGCAGGCCGCGTACCCGCGCGGCATGGAAGGAGCGCAGGAACACCGCCGCACCGCCGACGATATACACGAGATTGAGCACGATGGCGTTAGTCAGCAGGTCGAACCTGAACACATGGTCGAACAGCACGGCGCGCATGCCCTCGAACACGTGGGCCGAAGGCAGCAGCCATGCGATACCCTGCAGCCAGCCGGGCAGCACCGAAATGGGGTAGTAGATCCCGCTCACCGGCGCCAGCGCGAAGATCGCCACCCAGGCGAGGCTTTCCGCGCCAAGCCCGTAGCGCAGCACCAGTCCCGCCACCAGCAGGCCGATGGACCACCCCATCACCAGCAGGTTCGTGAAGAAGGCGAGCAGCGGCAGCCCCATCTCGAAAATCGAGTAGTGATACAACGGGATTGCCAACAGCGCCGCCCCGCCGACTCCGATGGTGGTGCGGATGAAGCTGATCGCGAGCAGCGCTAGCACCAGTTCATAGGGGCGCAGCGGACTGACGAACAGATGGCCCAGGTTGCGCGAGTACATCTCCTCGAAAAACGCCAGCGATACCCCGAGCTGACCGCGGAACATCACGTCCCACAGCAGCACCGCCGCCAGCAGCACGCCGCTCGCCTGGGCCACCCAGGAACTGTGGAGCATGAAAAACTGGCTGATGAAGCCCCACAGGATGATCTGCATCGCGGGCCAGTAGAACATCTCCAGGATACGCGGCCAGGAGCCGCGCAGCAGATAGACGTAGCGCAGCACCATGGCGCCGATGCGCCGCGGGGAAAACATCCGGGTCGGCTCGCTCACGGCGCGACCCTCCGGCGCGGCTCCTCCTGCCCGTTGTTGCGGGCGATGGCGAGGAACACCTCTTCCAGGGTGGCGCGGCCGTAGCGGGCGATGAGCGCGCGCGGCGAACCGCGGTCCACGATGGCGCCCGTGCGCATCATGATCACATCCGAGCAGAGCCGCTCCACCTCCGGCATGTTGTGCGAGGCCAGCAGCACCGTCGCGCCGGAGGACTTCTGGTAGTCCAGCAGATAGCTGCGAATGCGATCCGCCGTGTCGGGATCGAGGGACGCCGTGGGTTCGTCCAGCAGCAGCACCTCCGGTTCGTTCAGAAGCGCCTTGGCGAGCGCCACGCGGGTTTTCTGGCCCGCGGACAGAGTGCCGTAGGGCCGGTGCAGGAACGCCTCCAGATCAAGCTCCTGGCTCAATTGCTGCAGCCGCTTCCGGACATGCCGCAGGCCGTAGAGGTTGGCGTACACCGACAGGTTTTCCCACACCGTGAGGCGGTAGGGCAGATCCACATATGGCGACGACAGGTTCATGCGCCCCAGCACCCGGTAGCGGTGGTGCAGCATGTCCTCGCCCAGCACCCGGATCTCGCCCGAGGTGGGCAGCAGCAACCCCAGCAGCATGGCGATGGTGGTGGTCTTGCCCGCCCCGTTGCCGCCCAGCAGGGCGCTGATGGTGCCGGCGGCCACTTCGAACGACACCGAATCCACGGCGACCACATCGCCGTAACGCTTGGTGAGATTTCGAACCTGGATCGCAGGGTGTTTCATGGGCCTGGGGGATGAAAAAGCACTTACGCCTTTTTAGCACATCCGGCGGGCCGGTGCCGCGGCCTGCCGCTTATGGAGATGCAGCTCAAACGAACCTTGATGTC
>JBAYZB010000100.1:0-10883 GCA_041672765.1 Gammaproteobacteria bacterium
TGCGGGTCGGTCTAATGATCGCCATGGAATTGCTGTCCTGTGAACAGAGCGAACAAATACTGGCCCTGAGGCGCGGGCAGGATCTCTGCCACTACGTCGGTTCGTACTGCTCGCGGAAGGTGCTCGGCGCGTGCATCGAGAAAACGCGCTCCTACTGCTGCTACAACAGCCGCCTTGCCCGCATCATCCATGAGCAAGGCCGGACACAGATCGGCAAGAACTGGGGCAGCGCGAAGCACCCCGATTGCTCCGGTTTCACGCAGGAGCAGTTCGCCCGGATCGACTTCTCGAAAATCGATTTGACGGAATTCACCAATGAGATCATGGCGAATGCCAAGCTGCCCGATCAAGGGGCGATGACTCAAGAGATGCAGAGCGCTGTGTACGAAAAAGTGCAGAACTATTACCAAGGAGGTCATCAATGAAGCGGCGGGAACTGGCGGGCATCTTGCTGCCGATCGCCGGATCGGCGCTGGCCGCCCTCCCGGGCTCACCCGTCATCGCGGCGGGGCAGGGCGGAGTCAAATCCTTGCTCTTCCAGGCCATCGACGCCCAAGACGGACGGGCGCAGGGCGTCGTCACGGGGCCGATTGCAGATCGGTTCAGGACCACGACGGGATCGGTGGCGCCGGTGCTGGCGGAAGTCACCACGCTCAAGAGGCTCAAGCAAGAGGGCTGCAAGCGGCTCAGGGTGAGCCTGAGTCAAGCCGAGGTTCCGACACAGGATGGGGGAAAGACCGACTTTGTGGTCACGTATGAACTGAACCTGTGTAGGGATGGAAGCCCGCCGACCGAAGGATCGGATGCAGGAACAACGAGCAACCACGCCGCGCATCCTGCGGCCATACCGCGCAACGGCGCCGGCCAAGCGCCGGGTCTGCGCGTCGAGCGGCTACTGGACGACTATCCAGAGGTGCGCGATGACTGACGCGCTGCTGTGGGACCTGGAGGAGGCCGCCCGCCAGCTTGGCGGCGTGTCAACCCGCACCATCCGCCGCCTGATCGAGCGGCGCGAGCTGCCCGCCGTGCGCGTGCTGGGCCGGGTGTGCGTGCCGGCGGCGGCCGTCCGCGAGTGGATAGACCGCAAGATGCAGCCCGCGCATAATCAGGAGTGCGCGGGGCCTGGTGTGCGAAAGGAGGTAACTGCATGCCATACCGTCGCAAAGATAGTGCCGTTTGGTGGGTCAGCTTCGTTGACGCAGGCGGCAAAAGAGTTAGACGTTCTACTGGCACGACGGATCGCAAGGAAGCGGAAGCGTTAGAGGCCAAATGGAAGCTGGAGGCATACCGCGAGCGGCAATGGGACGAGAAGCCGCGGCGGACCTTTGAGGAACTGATGGTTGCGTACCTGCAGGCCACCGAGCACGAGAAACGCAGCGCCGAACGCGACATCTATAGCGTGAAGCAACTGCGCCGCTTCTTCTCGGGCCGCATGCTGGACGAGATCACGCCGCAGGAAGCGCGCGGATACGTTGCTGCCCGCAAAACGGAAGGCGCGGCGCATGCAACGATCAAGAAGGAACTCGGGCTTCTTTCCAGCGCGATCAACTACGCGCGCCGGGAATGGGGCTGGGACGCGGCAAACCCCGTTCAGGGCTTGCGCCTCAAAGTGCCGGAGGGCCGCATACGCTGGATCACCCGGGCCGAGGCCGTGGCGCTGTTGCGGGCCGCGGGACAGGACGCCAGGGCCAAGCAGTGGCTGCCCGACTTCATCCGGCTCGGGTTGCATACAGGGATGCGGCGCGGGGAGATGTTGGGGCTTGAATGGCGAAGGGTAGACCTCCAGGAGGGGCTAATCTACCTGGAGGCCAGCCACCAGAAGAACGGCAAGCACGGCAGCGTACCCCTCAACCGCGAGGCACGCGAAACAATCGTAGCACGGGCAAGATTCAGGGCGAAGTACTGCCCGGCATCGCCCTGGGTGTTCTGCGATCGGAAGGGGAATCGTATCCAGTCCGTCAAGCACAGCTTCGCCACGGCCTGCGAGCGGGCGGGAATCGAGGACTTCCACATTCACGATCTGCGGCACACATGCGCCGCGTGGCTTGTACAAGCAGGTGTCCCGATACCAGAGATCATGCACCTGCTGCGTCACTCGGACATCAGGATGACGATGCGATACGCGCACCTGGCGCCCGAGAACGTGCGTTCCGCAGTCACTCGGCTGGAAGGGCTCTTGTCACGATCCGGTCACGTTGAGACTGTGACGGATCGTAAGGAGGACGAAATGGAAAAGTTAACGGCTTGATGTAATGCGGGAATTTTGGTCGGGGTGAGAGGATTTGAACCTCCGGCCCCTGCCTCCCGAAAGCAGTGCTCTACCAGGCTGAGCTACACCCCGATGATGGATCAGTATGTGCGACTGACGGAGAACTCCGCCAAGTCACAGAGGGCATCCCTGTATTTCGAGGGCCGTATCTGTGCGATCGCCTCGATGGCTTTGCGGGCCTCCAGCCTCGCAAGCTGCGCAGTGTACGCGATCGCGCCGGTGGATTCAATGGCCGCAGTGACGTTCGCGATGTTCTCCAGCCCGCCCTGCTTGATGGCCTCGCGGACGATGCGGGCTTGTTCCGGCGTGCCGTGACGTATGGCGTGGATCAAGGGCAGCGTGGGCTTTCCTTCCGCCAGATCGTCTCCGATATTCTTGCCCGTCTCCTCGGCCGAGGAGCTGTAGTCAAGGACGTCGTCGATGAGCTGGAACGCGATGCCCAAGTGCATGCCATAGGTTGCCATGGCCTGCTCTTCGTCCAGGGAAAGCTCGCCGAGAACTGCGCCAAGCTGGGAGGCGGCCTCGAAAAGCTTGGCGGTCTTGCAGCGGATGACCTCCAGATAGCGCTCCTCGGTCGTGTCGGGGTCATGGCAGTTGAGAAGTTGCATGACCTCGCCTTCGGCTATGATGTTGGTCGTTTGGGCAAGGACCTCCATCACCCGCATGCTGCCCACCTCCACCATCATCTCGAAGGCACGCGAGTACAGGAAATCGCCCACCAACACGCTGGCTTCGTTGCCCCAGATGGTATTGGCCGTTTCCTGGCCGCGACGTAGCAGCGAGCCGTCCACTACGTCGTCGTGCAGCAGGGTGGAGGTGTGGATGAATTCGATCACGGTCGCAAGATCGATATGCCGGGTACCGGTGTAGCCGGCCGCCCGGGCCGCCAGCAGCACCAGCATCGGGCGCAGGCGCTTGCCGCCGCTGTTGACGATGTAATGGCCAATCTGGTTGATCAGGACGACGTCGGAGTGGAGCCGCTGCTGGATCATTTGATCCATCGCGTGCATGTCGTCCGCGACGAGCGATCGGATAGGTTCTAGATCCACGGCGGCTTTGGCTCGCTAACCAAAATGGGGTGGGGTGAACATGGGTAGCGGGTAAAGATACAGGATTGCGGGTGTCGGGCACAAGGAACCCGAGGATGTGCGGGGACGGGCGCGGGAAACAATCGGGCGGCGGTTTGACCTATGGGGAAACTCTCGTTAAAATTTGCTGCTTTTCAAGCGTCAGGCTAAGCGCGCCCATGGCGGCGGGCAATTGTGGAGAAGAATGGTATGTATGCGGTAATCGTGACGGGTGGCAAGCAGTACCGGGTTGCCGAGGGGGATTCCCTGAAGGTCGAGAAGCTCGCCGCTGACGAAGGCGCATCTGTGGAATTCGATAAAGTGCTGATGGTTGTCGATGGCGACAACATCAAAGTCGGCGCCCCTTATGTGGACGGCGGCAAGGTCAGTGCGACCGTGGAGCGTCACGGGCGCGGTGACAAGGTCAAGATCGTCAAGTTCCGTCGCCGGAAGCATTATCGCAAGCAGATGGGGCACCGTCAGCATTACACGCAACTGAAGATCACCGGCATCAGCGCCGGCTGAGCGGTACAGGACACGAGGTAAGACAGCAATGGCACACAAAAAGGCAGGCGGCAGCACGCGTAACGGCCGCGATTCCCAATCCAAACGTCTTGGCGTGAAGCGCTTCGGTGGTGAAAGCGTGCGGGCCGGCAATATCCTGGTCCGGCAGCGCGGCACCCATTTCCATCCTGGTCCGAACGTCGGTCTGGGGCGTGACCACACCCTGTTTGCCACGGCCGACGGGCGCGTGGTGTTCGAGACCAAGGGGAGCAAGGGGCGCACCTACGTCCGCGTAGAGGCTGTGTGAGCCAACTTCCGCTCTCGGCTGAAAAAGCCCCGTCTCGTACGGGGCTTTTTTGTGTCCGAGCACGCAAGCCACGAGAATAGGAATAGAATATCCTGGTCATCGTTGCGCCCTTCTTGGTCATTTGTAACTGGTCGCTAAGGTCATGAAATTCGTCGACGAAGCAACGATTCGTGTGGAAGCGGGCAACGGCGGGAACGGCTGTGTGAGCTTTCGGCGCGAAAAATTCATTCCGTTCGGTGGGCCGAACGGTGGTGACGGCGGCGATGGCGGCAGCGTTTATCTCGTTGCCGATGCGGGGCTGAACACGCTCGCGGATTTCCGCTTTCAGCGGTTGTACCGTGCGGAGCGCGGCCAGAATGGCATGGGGAGCAATTGTACCGGCAGGAGTGGTGCGGACCTGTTCATAAAGGTCCCGGTAGGCACCGTGGTCGCCGATGAGGATACGGGCGAGGTGTTGGGTGACCTGGTGAGCGAGGGGCAGCGGTTGCTGGTGGCCAAGGGGGGGCGCGGCGGTTTGGGCAACACCCATTTCAAGAGCAGTACCAATCGGGCCCCGCGCCAGAGCACGCCCGGTACGCCCGGCGAGGCGCGCAATCTTCGGTTGGAGCTCAAACTATTGGCCGATGTGGGGCTGCTGGGCCTGCCCAATGCCGGCAAGTCCACCTTCATCCGCGCCGTATCGGCCGCCCGGCCCAAGGTGGCGGATTATCCCTTCACCACGCTGTATCCCAACCTCGGTGTGGTAAGTGTCGGTCCCCATAGGAGTTTTGTGGTCGCCGATATCCCGGGCCTGATCGAGGGCGCGGCCGAGGGGGCGGGGCTGGGAATACAGTTTCTGCGCCATCTCTCCCGCACCCGGTTGCTGCTGCATCTGGTGGATGTGCTTCCCTACGGCGGGGCATCGGACCCGGTGGAAGACGTGCGCACGATCGAGGCGGAATTGCACAAATTCAGTCCCGAGTTGGCGGCCCGGGAGCGTTGGCTGGTGTTGAACAAGGTGGATCTGCTTCCGCCGGACACGCGCGAACAACACTGCGGCGATATCGTGCGGCGGCTGGGTTGGCAGGGGCCGGTGTTCCTGATCTCAGCGATCGAGGGAAAGGGGACCCGTGAGCTGACCTACCGGATCATGGAGTATCTGGAACAGGCGGATCAGGCGCGGACGGCTGATCGAGAGAGGCCGGATAATGACCTGCACGATGGGGATGACGTCTGATGCGGCATGCGCTGTTTGATTCGTTCTTTCGTTTGTGTCTGATCTGATATGAAAACTCGTCAATCACTGGGGAAATCCCGGCGCTGGGTGGTGAAGGTGGGCAGCGCCTTGCTCACTAATAACGGCCAGGGATTGGATTATGAGGCGATCGGTTGCTGGGTCGAGCAGATCGCGGATCTGCGCCGCAGAGGGGTCGAGGTGGTGCTTGTGTCTTCCGGTGCCGTGGCCGAGGGGATGAAACGGCTGGGGTGGACCAGGCGACCGCACGCCCTGTATGAGCTTCAGGCCGCCGCCGCCGTCGGGCAGATGGGGTTGGTGCAGGCTTATGAGTCGCGTTTCAAGGAATTCGGACTCCATACCGCCCAGGTCCTGCTGACCCACGACGATCTTGCGGATCGGCAGCGTTATCTCAACGCCCGCAGCACCCTGCGGGCGCTGCTCAAGCTCGGCGTGGTGCCCGTAGTGAATGAGAACGACACGGTGGCGGTGGAGGAGATCCGCCTGGGCGACAACGACACGCTGGGCGCCCTGGTGGCGAATCTGGTGGATGCGGACGTGCTGGTGATCCTGACCGATCAGGCGGGCATGTACGACGCTGATCCGCGCCGCAACCCGGATGCGAAGCTCATTCGCCAGGCTCGCGCGGGCGATCCGGAACTGGAGCGCATGGCGGGCGGCGCGGGCGGTTTGCTGGGACGGGGCGGAATGCTGACCAAGGTGCGGGCGGCGGCGCGGGCGGCGCGTTCCGGCACCGCGACGGTCATCGCCTGGGGGCGCGAACCGCGTGTGCTGGAGCGGATTGCTGCGGGCGAGGAGATCGGCACCCTGCTGGTGCCGGCCCGCGGCCCGGTGGCGGCGCGTAAGCAGTGGCTCGCCAGCCAGTTGCAACTGCATGGCCGTTTGATTCTCGATGAGGGGGCTGTGCGCGTGCTGAAGGAGCAGGGGCGCAGCCTGTTGCCGGTGGGGGTGACGGCGGTGGATGGGGACTTTGACCGTGGCGAGGTCGTGTCCTGCTTTGGCCCCGACGGCAAGGAAGTGGCGCGCGGCTTGGTCAATTACAGCGCCGAAGAGGCGCGCAAGATCATGCGCCAACCGAGCGACCGGATCGAGGAGCTGTTGGGTTACGTCGACGAGCCGGAGCTCATCCACCGCGACAACCTGGTCCTGGTCTGATACAGCACCTGTCTGTCCGCTGTTGAGCGGCAGACACGCAAACAAAAAGCCGGTCTGAGACCGGCTTTTTGCTGTGTCGGAGCGCGCGACGCTCAGCCTTGCATCGTGTGCAGATGCTGGTTCAAGCGGCTCTTGTGGCGCGCAGCCTTGTTTTTGTGGATCAAACCCTTGCGCGCCATGCTGTCGATGACCGGAACTGCAGCCTTGTAAGCAGCCTCTGCATCGGCTTTGCTGCCCGCGGCGATGGCCTTGACGACCTTCTTGATATGGGTGCGCAGCATGGAACGCATGCTTGCATTGTGCTGGCGGCGCTTCTCCGCCTGACGCGCGCGCTTTCTGGCTTGTGCGGTATTGGCCAAGGTTTAACTCCTGCGTGTCCTGCAGTTTGGAAAGCTGCGTACTATGCGTGTTTTGCCGATGCTTGTCAACGGCCGGACGGCTGGCGTTTTTCCAGGATGGCGCTCTTGCGCCGGACGCGCGGCCGCGGGATGCGGCATTCGCGTGCCGCCGGCAGGCCGCCTCCCGGCGCAATTTACTGACAGTCTCGGGGCTTGAGGGTTATTATGCCCCATCCGGTTTGCGCCGGCCGCGCCGCAGCGGCGAAAACGCGCCTCGATAGGCATAACCTGACCAGCCGTTTCTCTGTCTTCATGTCCAGCAAGCTCCTGAAGGCCACTGCGTCCGTCGGAAGTCTGACCCTGGTGTCGCGCATCCTGGGGTTCGTGCGGGACGTGGTGATCGCCCAGGTGTTCGGCGCGGGCAGCGGCACCGACGCCTTTTTTGTCGCCTTCAAGATCCCGAATTTCCTGCGCCGGCTCTTTGCCGAGGGGGCGTTCTCCCAGGCCTTCGTGCCGGTGCTGTCCGAGTACAAGGCGCGGCGCGACTTCCATGAGTTGCGGCAATTGACCGACAGCGTCGCGGGAACCCTGGGGGGTGTGCTGTTCCTGGTCACCCTGGCGGGGGTGGTGGGGGCGCCGCTGCTGATCATGCTGTTTGCCCCGGGGTTTCTGCAGGAGGCCGGCAAGTTCGACCTGGCGGTGGAGATGCTGCGCATCACCTTCCCGTACCTGTTGCTGATCTCGCTCACCGCGTTCGCGGGCGGCATTCTCAATACCTACGGACGCTTCGGAGTGCCGGCCTTTACGCCGGTATTTCTGAACCTTTCCATGATCGCCGTAGCCATCTGGCTGGCGCCCCGGATGGAGGAGCCGGTGGTGGCGCTGGCCTGGGGAGTGTTTCTTGCCGGAGTGGTGCAGCTTGCGTTCCAGGCGCCGTTCCTGGCCCGGCTGGGATTGCTGCCGCGGCCGCGCTGGGCCTGGCGCCACGAGGCGGTACAGCGCGTGCTGCGCCTGATGCTGCCGGCCCTGTTCGGGTCGTCGGTGGCGCAGATCAACCTGCTGGTGGACACCCTGATCGCCTCCTTCCTGGTGAGCGGCAGCGTGAGCTGGCTCTACTATTCGGACCGCATGGTGGAGTTCCCGCTGGGGGTGTTCGGGGTGGCGCTGGGCACCGTGATCCTGCCGAATCTGTCGCGGCAGCACGCCCAGGCGTCGCCCGAAGCGTTCTCGCGCACCCTGGACTGGGGGCTGCGCTGGGTGGTGGTGATCGGCGTACCGGCGACGGTGGGGCTGTTCATGCTGGCCGGCCCGATCATGGTCACGCTGTTTCAATACAAGGAGTTCACTCCGCATGACGCCGAGATGGCGGCGCGCAGCCTCATGGCGTTCTCCGTGGGGCTGATCGGGTTCATCGCGGTCAAGGTGCTGGCGCCGGGGTTTTACGCGCGCCAGGATACCCGTACCCCGGTGCGGTTCGGTGTCACCGCCATGGTTTCCAACATGGTCATGAACGTCGTGCTGGTCTTTCCGCTGGCCCATGCCGGGCTGGCGCTGTCCACGGCCCTGGCCTCCTTCATCAATTCCGGGCTGCTGTATCGCGCCCTGCGCCGGGAGGGTGTCTATCGGCCCGAGGCGGGCTGGGCGGCACTGCTCATGCGGGTGATGCTTGCGGGAGCGGTGATGGCGAGCGTGCTCTGGATCGGCAGCCATGATCTGTCCATGTGGTTCCCGCTGAGCGCCACGGAGCGGGCGACGAATCTGGTGGCGTGGATAGCGGCGGGCGGCATCACCTATTTCGTGAGCCTGTGGCTGCTGGGCCTGCGCTTCCATCATCTGCTGGTGCGGCATCGCGGGGACAAAGTGCCGGCGGTGCGGGGGGCTTCGGATGAAGGCATGCCGTGATGGCGCGCGAAACCGTTCACGGCGGGAACGGTTTTTTGTGAACCATCGCGGGCAACCGGGAGGAAAACCGCGGACACTCCGGTTAAAGTGCGCCTGACGATGTTGGTATACTTGCAAGATTTCAGGTCTGCCCTACAGCCAAACGATGGAATTGATCCGCGGTTACCACAATCTGCGCCCCAAGCACCGGGGCTGTGTTGCGACCATTGGCAATTTCGATGGCGTGCACCTCGGGCATCAGGCCGTGTTGGGGCAGCTGGCGGAAAAGGCCGCGGAATTGCATCTGCCCACCACGGTCATCATCTTCGAGCCCCACCCGCAGGAGTTCTTTCAGCCGGATGCGGCCCCGCCCCGTCTGACGCGCTTTCGCGAAAAACTGAAGGCCCTGCGCCGCTATTCGGTGGACCGGGTGCTGTGTCTGCGATTCGACCGGCAGCTTGCCGCCATGGCGGCGGAAGACTTCATCCGCCGGATTTTGGTGGAAGGACTGGGCGTGCAGTACCTGGTGATCGGCGACGATTTCCGCTTCGGCCGCGGGCGCCAGGGCAATTTCGGCATGCTCCAGGCGGCGGGCCGGGCGTACGGGTTCCAGGTGGTGAACATGCACACCTTCACCGTCGACGGCGAGCGGGTGAGCAGCACGCGCATCCGCGAGGCCCTGCGCCGGGGTGACCTGAGCGCCGCGGAAAAGCTGCTCGGGCGGCCTTATCGCATGTGCGGCCGGGTGGCGCACGGCGACAAGCGCGGGCGCTCCATCGGGTTTCCCACCGCCAACATCTTTCTGCACCGCCGCACCACGCCGGTGCAGGGTGTCTTTGCCGTCGAGGTGTTCGGCCTGGACAAGGAGCCCGTGGCGGGCGTGGCGAACGTGGGCACGCGCCCCACGGTGGACGGGCTGCGCAGCCTGCTGGAAATCCATCTGTTCGACTTCGATCAGGAGATCTACGGTCGCCATGTGTACGTGGATTTCCTGTGCAAGCTGCGCGACGAGAAGCGGTTTGCGAACTTCGAGGACCTCAGGGCGCAGATCGTGCGTGATGCGGACGAGGCGCAGCACTTTTTCCGGATGCGCTATGCCGCCGCGGACGAAGGAGCGGCGACCGACTAGTCAAAGATTTTTGTGGGCTCCGCCGAGGGGCCGTTTGTTCCCGCCGAAGTGACATGACTGACAAAGTGGATACCGTGACCGACTACAAACATACGCTGAACCTGCCCAAGACCGATTTTCCCATGAAGGCGAATCTGCCCCAGCGCGAACCGGAGATCCTCCGGCGCTGGCAGGAGACGGACTTGTACGCGCGGCTGCGCGCGGCCCGGCAGGGGGCGGAGAAATTCATCCTCCACGACGGTCCGCCCTACGCGAACGGCGAGATCCACATCGGCCACGCGGTGAACAAAGTGCTCAAGGACATCATCGTCAAGGCCCGCTCCATGGACGGCAAGGATGCGCCCTACGTGCCGGGCTGGGACTGCCACGGCCTGCCCATCGAGTTGCAGGTGGAGAAGAAGGTCGGCAAGGCGGGCTTCAAGGTGGATGCCAAGACCTTCCGCCAGGAGTGCCGCGCCTATGCCCGCAAGCAGGTGGAGCGGCAGCGCAAGGACTTCCAGCGTCTGGGCGTGATGGGCGACTGGGAGCGGCCCTATCTCACCATGGACTTCAAGTTCGAGGCCGACGAGGTGCGTGCCCTCGGGCGCATCATCGCCAACGGCCATCTGGACAAGGGCTCCAAGCCGGTGCACTGGTGCACCGACTGCGGCTCGGCGCTGGCCGAGGCGGAGGTGGAGTACGCCGACAAGACCTCGCCCGCCATCGACGTGCGCTTTCCGGTATTGGACGAAGCGGAACTGCTCGCGCGCTGCCACCATGTGCCGGGTAAGGATGGCGTGGGGCCGATCTCGGTGGTGATCTGGACCACCACGCCCTGGACGCTGCCCGCCAACCGTGCGGTGGCGGTCAATCCCGAACTCGATTACGTCGTGGTGCAGTGCGAAACCGATTCCCGCGGCCAGGAGCGGCTGCTGCTGGCGGATGCGCTGCTGAAGGATGCCATGGCGCGCTACGGCATCGAGCAGTATCAGGTGGTGGCCTACTGCCGCGGCTCCGACC
>JBAYZB010000101.1:0-10446 GCA_041672765.1 Gammaproteobacteria bacterium
GGCGGCGATGAAGCCATTGAAGCGCTCCACCTGCTCGGGGCCGACGATGTCCTTGATCGTGATCACCGCCGCCAGCGGGATCATCGCGCCGCTGGTGGCGCTGCGCACGTACACCTTGCCCAGGTCGTCGGGCTTCATGCGGTACTGCGGTTCGGCCTGCAACTGCACCCGATAGGCGCGGCCAGTCATGTTGAAGTCGTTGACGTAGAGGGCGGCCATGGTGCTTTGCAGCGTCTCGTAGATGCTGTTCAGCGGAATGCCCAGGGAGAGCGCCTTGGGTTCGTCCACTTCCACGAACAACTGGGGCGTGGTCGGGCGGAAGAAGGTGTTGATGCGGGTGAACTCGGGGCGCTTCTGCAAGGCCGCGATGAAGTCCTGCAGCACTTGGTGCAGTTTCATGGGATCGCCCTCGACCCGGTCCTGCAAGTAGACCTCGAAGCCGCCCGCGGCACCGAGGCCGCGGATGGCGGGCGGGTTGAAGGTCAGCACCATGCCGTCGGGAAGCTGCATGCCCACGCTCGTGAATTGCTGTACGAGTTCCGTGGCGGAGACGTCGCGTTCGTCCCAGTCGGTGAACTTGATGAATGCGGTGCCCCCGTTGGTCTTGCTGCCGCCGCCGACGATGTCGTAGCCGGCGATCACCGTCACATGCTCGACCGCGGGATTCTTGGCAATCTGCTGGCGGAACTGAGCGCCGGTGGCGGCGGTACGCTGGACCGAGGCGGCGTCGGGCAACACGATGGAGGAGATGACGCCGCCCTGGTCCTCTTCCGGCACGAAGCCGCCCGGCACGACGCGGAACAGCATCACCGTCGTGGCGATTACGGCCAGGAACACCGTAGTGCCCAGGTAAGGGTGATGGAGGATGGCCCTGACCGTGCGGATGTAGAGCCGGGTCAGGCCCGCGAAGGCCAGATTGAAGGGGCGGAACAGCCGCGATTCCTTGTGGCTCGGTTTGAGGATGAGCGCACACAGTGCGGGCGTGAGCGTCAGGGCCACGATGCCCGAGATGACCACGGACACCGCCACGGTCACCGCGAACTGCTGGTAGAGCACGCCGGCGATGCCGCCCAGGAACGCCACCGGAATGAACACCGAGCACAGCACCAGCACGATGGCCACCACCGCGCTCGACACCTCGCGCATGGCCGTCACCGCCGCCTGAAACGGCCGCATCTTGTGCTCCGACATGTGGCGCTCGACGTTTTCCAGCACGATGATGGCATCGTCCACCACGATGCCGATGGCGAGCACCATGGCGAACAGGGTGAGGGTGTTGATGGAGAAGCCGAACAGCCACAGGCCGGCGAAGGCGCCGATGAGCGAGACCGGCACGGCGAGCATGGGAATCAGGGTGGCGCGCCAGTTTTGCAGGAACAGGAACACCACCGTCACCACCAGCAGCGCGGCCTCGATCAGGGTCTTGATCACCGCCTTGATGGAGGCGGAGATGAACTCCGTGGTGTCGAAGGCGACCAGGTAATCGACACCACTCGGGAAGTTCTCCTTGAGCTCGTCCAGCTTGTCGAGCACCGAGTTCGCCACATCCAGGGCGTTGGCGCCGGTCTGCAGGAAGATGCCGAGGGCGACGCCGGGCTTGCCGTCCATGGTGCTCGACTGGTCGTAGGTGTAGGCGCCCAGCTCCACGCGCGCCACGTCCTTGATCCGCAGCACGCCGTTGGGCCCGTCCGCGCGGATGATGATGTCGCCGAATTCCTCCGGCGTCAGCAGGCGCCCCTTCGCATTGACCGTATAGACCAGCGACTGGCCTTCCGGGGCCGGTTCGTGGCCGATCTTGCCGGCGGCGTATTGGGCGTTCTGGGTGCGCACCGCGGCGGCGATGTCGCTGGTGGTGACGCCGAGTTGCGCCATGCGGTCGGGCTTGAGCCAGATGCGCATGGAGTAGTCCTGCGCGCCGAACACGATCACGTCGCCCACGCCCGGCACGCGCTTGAGGTCGTCCACCACGTTGAGACTGGCGTAGTTCGAAAGGAACAGCCGATCGCGGCTGTTGTCGGGGGAATACATGGTGGTGATCATCAGGATGTCGGGATTGCGCTTCACCACCAGCACACCGTTGCGCCGCACGTCCTCCGGCAGCCGCGGCTCCGCCGCCTTCACGCGGTTGTTGACGTCCTGGGTCGCGTCGTCGATGTCCGTGCCCACCTCGAAGGTGGCCGTGATCATGATCTGTCCATTGGACTGGGAGGTGGAGGTGAAATAGGACAGTCCCTCGATGCCGTTCAACTGCTCCTCGATGGGGGCAGCGACGGTGCGCGCCAGGGTCTCGGCGGAGGCGCCAGGATATTGGGCGATGACCATCACCGTGGGCGGTGAGATGCTCGGATACTGAGCGATCGGCAGCACCGTCGCCGCCACCAGCCCCGCGAGTACGATCACGATGGAGATGACCGAGGAGAAGATGGGGCGGCTGATGAAGAATCTCGTGGACATGACGGTGGCTCCGTTCAGCCTTCGTTGTCAGGTGCGGGGACGGGCTTTCCGCCGGCTACGGCGTCCCCCGATGGGGACGCGGGCGGGTGAGGCGCCACGGCCATGCCGGGGCGCAGCTTGATCAGGTTGTCGACGATGACCCGGTCGCCCGCCTGCAGCCCGTGGAGGATGACCCAGTCCCGGCCGCGCCACTCGCCGGTCTGCACCGGCCGCGGCGCGACCTTGTTTTCCGCGTCCGCCACCATGACGAAGCGGCCCTGATCGGTCTGCATGACGGCCACCTGAGGGACCAGAAATACCCCTTCGCGCATGCCGGTCAGCAAGCGCATCCGCACGAACTGGCCGGGCAGCAGGCGGCGGTCGGGATTGTCGAATTCGGCCCGCAATTGCTGGGTGCCCAGGACGGGGTCGATGGTGCTGGCGACGAAGTTCAGCCGGCCCTGGTGCGGGTAGACGGAGCCGTCCGGCAGGATCAGCTCGACGCCGGTGACGCCATCCGGGTCCAGGTGCCCCTGCGGCAACTGGGCGAGGTCGCTCTGCGCCAGGGCGAAGCGTACCCAGATGGGGTCGAGTTGATAGATGGAGGTCAGCAGGTTGTCGGTAGCGGTGATCAGGCTGCCCTCGGATTTCACTGCCCGCCCGGTGATCCCGGAGACCGGCGCGGTGACCGTGGTCCAGGACAGGTTGAGTTCGGCCTGGCGCAGGGCCGCCTGGGCGATCTCGTGGGTTGATACCGCATCGTCGTAATCTTTGCGGCTGACCGCCCGCGTGGTCACCAGTTCCTTCAGCCGCGCCATTTCCCGGGCGGCCTGCGCGGCTCGGGCCTTGGCATCGGCCAGGGCGATTTCGTAACTGGAGCGGTCGATTTGGAACAAGGGCTGGCCGGCCTCGACCCGCTCACCTTCCTGGTAGAGACGCTTGACCAGGATGCCTCCCACGCGGGCCCGCACTTCGGTCTCCCGCGCCCCTTCGGTCTGGGCCATGACCTCGATGAACGAGGGAAGTCGCTGTGGTTGAACCTCCAGCACCGTCACCGGCAGCGGCCCCGGGGCGCCGCCAGGCGGCGCGGTGGGCTGGTCGGAACCCGAACATCCGGCAAACAGCGCCGAAGCGAGTGCGCCGGCACCCAGGACGAAAAACAAAAAAGGACGCCGCGGGCCTGATCCCAAACGCATATTGGCGGGTCTCCAAAAGGGTAATTATTGTGATACATAATATACAAACATGAATGTATGTTAAAAGAATAATAAATTTTCCTGAACAAATTTTTTCTATTGATTTAGGATTTCCGGCCGGTAATCCGGATTTAAAATGTAGTTTTACGCGGAGTGTGTAGTGGCCCGAAAAACCAAGGAAGAAGCCAACCGTACGCGGCAGCAGATCATCGATGCCGCGCGCAGAGTGTTTCACCAGCGCGGCGTAAGCCGCTCCACGCTGGAGCAGGTGGCGCAGGCGGCGGGCCTCACGCGCGGCGCGGTCTATTGGCACTTCAAAGACAAGATCGAACTCTTCGCCGCCTTGCGGGAGGATGTGCTCGATCCCATGACCGAGCGCGTGGATTCCGTCCTCTTTTCGACCGGCTACGACGACCCGCTCGACGCCATCGAGGCCGCCCTCAAGGAGCTTTTCCGAGTCCTGGACGACTGTCCTGTGCTGCGCCAGGTTCTTGAAATCATGGCGCTGCGTTGCGAATACGTGGATGAATTCGCCGCCGTGTACGCGGAATTCAACCGGCCCGCCATGGAGTTTCTGGAAAAGGTGGAAACAGCCTATCGGCAGGCGGCAGCCAAGGGAACGCTGCGCCCCGGCCTGGACCCGGCGGCCACCGCGCGGGACACCTGGGCCTTCGTCACCGGATTCCTGCACCTGCTGCTCGGGCGCCAGCTCGGGAACGACCTCCAGGATCAGGTTTCGGCCATGGTGGCCGCGCACATGGCCCTGCGGCGGCCAACCTGAAAACCGTCTGGCCGGAGACGCGAGTTCGCTCTCATCTACCCGGCACACCGAAACTTCTTCATGCAGCCGCCAAGCCTGTGCGCCCTTTGGGCGTGTTTGCCTTACGGGGGAATGGAGTGACAGCCGGCTGGGACATGGCGGCTTCTACAGTTTGCTTTTCCATGGAGTGTTCATTATATTGTGTTATCGTTTTTTAAAACGAACATGGAGATGGTTCGTGTCCACCGAATATGTCGATTTTCAGCATGGGTTGGCAGTCAATTTGGAGAATGTCCGCCGTCGCCGCGGCATGACTCTGTCCGGGCTGGCCGAGGCTTCCGGAATTGCCAAGGCAACACTTTCCAATTTAAGCAGAGGAAAGGGGAACCCGACTCTTGAAACCATCTGGACCTTGGCGCATGCACTGCAGGTACCGTTCGGTGAGTTGGTTGGACAGAAAGGTGGTGGTGCAGGGATCGGGGAGGTCGTTGGGGATCAGGGTGCGAGCGTTCGTTTAATTGAACGTCAGTCTGAGCCCCAGGTCACGGAAGCTTATCTGATGAAGCTGGATGCTCAGGTGCGCTACGAAGCAGAACCGCACCCCGCGGGCGTGGAGGAGCGGATCGTAGTACTGCAGGGCTATCTGCTTACGGGAGCAGTGTCGAAGCCCATACTGTTATCGCCCGGCGATTCGACGGCCTTCGCAGGAGACGTGCCGCATGTATACGAGGCGGCAAACGGCCCTGTGTCAGCCCTCGTGACGGTGATATATCCGGATGCACAATCCGGCAATGGTAGTGCCACTGCTGTTCGCTCCTGGCCAACTACGGACGAAGATTGGAACGTCTTGAAACTCCAACTTCAACGTGCATGGATCGAGGTAGGGCAAGGATTGGCTGCCCACCGGATCCGCTTCCATCAGAAGCGTCAGCCCACGGACGATGAGTGGATGCGCCTAAAGAATCTTTTGTCTAACCTGGATGCTCCAACATACGTATCACCGGTAGCCAGTTTCCCATGCAGGGATAAACAGACGGCGATCGTTACTCTTCCAAACGTTTCACAAGGAACCGTAACGCTGTCCACGGCGCAGGCATCATCGCCGTTATTCTTACGGCAGGCGGTGGAATGGGCGCACATGGCCGCCCAAGAGGGAGTCTCCTTAAGTGGATCTCAACGCCAAGAGGCCATGCGCCTTGCCGTGGGCAATTCCTTAACGCTGGCCACTCTGGCGGCCGAGGCGCTCACCCGGCATGGGTGTCCCACAGTGCCTGGGCATGTTGCTGTCGTGGGTTCAAAGCGTGGGCTCCCTCCGGAAGAGGGAGATACGACGTTCTTTGAACATCGAATCAATGTCGATGCTTATGCCGCATTTGAGTTGATACATCCGGCCTACGCGCGCCAAGTGGTCTTTCTGGCTGCGTTTCTCGATGCACAATGCCAACGCAAAATACGGCGCGTGCTGGATGTCGGAACCGGGCCAGGCTTGCCGCTTGCCATGCTGTTGGAACTATGCCCTGATCTTGAAGTGACAGCGATAGAGCCAAGCCCTGTGGCGTTTGGATATCTGACATCCAGATTTGCAGGCGATACGCGGGTCAAGCCGGTCAAGGCCGATTTCCTCGATCTTGATCCAACTGCGACGCCCCCTTACGATTGCATTGTCTCCGTAGGCGCATCTCATCATCTAAATACCGCGTTTATGCTGCAACAAGCGGAACGGTTGCTCGCCAAAGACGGCCTATTGTTGATAGCCGACGAGATGCTGTCGCCTTTTCTGTGCGCCAAAACCCGTCGCGCCGCGTTAATTCGCCATCATTTGGCCTATGTGGTCGCAACATTGGTTGATATCCAAGATCAAGAACAATCAAAGCTGCATGATACTGAGCGTGACCTTATAAACTGGGTACGGAATGAGGTGCCACAGGCTTTGTTCGAAGCCGTGACTGGAAATGCAGAGCAGGCTACGATACGTTGCCGTCGCCTGCTTGAGCAGTTGCGTGAATTGGACCTGCCCCTACAGCCAAAACATCCATTGGTCGCGTTCTACCGTTTCCATCTGTTGGAAATCGAGGCGCTGGTGGCGGGACTAGACTACGAAGTTGAGCGCAAGACTTTTCCCCGTCGTTTTGTTCAGCTTGCGCAGCACGCTGGTTTCGAGATGATTGCACACGCACGGGTATACGCAACCGATGGGCCGGATCCATTCGATGCCGGCACTCATGTTTTCGCATTCCGGAAAGCTTTATGAGCGCACGGACCGCATTCCAAAATGGACTGAGTACCAGCGGCCCCATAGTCATTGGTTATTTACCAATCGCGATTACCTTTGGTGTTGTGGCAATACAGGCCGGCCTGCTTCCGTTGACTGCGGTAATGATCTCGGCGCTGATGTTTTCGGGAGCGAGCCAATTCCTTCTGGTGGCGATGATCGCCAGTGGTGTGCCATTCTCGGTGGCCCTTGGTTTATGTCTGCTGCTTAACTTTCGACATGTTTTCTATGGTCCTCTGTTGGCCCGGAATTTGTCTACGGATACCACGAAACTGGCTGTACTGGCCTACGGTATGACGGATGAAGTATTTGCTGTGGCATTGACCAAACTGAATTCCTACCCTAGTGCTCATCGCATGCCTTGGCTCCTAGGACTTGAGATCGGCGCCTATGCCGCTTGGGTGGGCGGAACATTTCTTGGTGCCTGGTTGGGTGATTGGTTTATGCATAGCCTTCCTCTGTTGGCACAGGCACTTCAGTTCGCCCTTCCAGCCTTGTTCCTCGTGTTGCTTGCGCCTTATTTCTCTGGACCGATGGGAATCGGCATATGCGCAGCGGTGTTGATCGCAGGCAGCTTCAGTTACTTGGGCCAGGCAACACTCGGTATTCTAGTAGCGGCTATTGGCGGTACATTACTTTACATAGGCGTCTTGCGATGGAAACCGACCTCGTAGTACTGATTGTTTTGGCTGGACTCGGGACCTATGGACTGCGGGCTATTCCTCTTCTGTGGTGGTCGCGGCGCAGTTCCTCACGTACAGAGGAGCAGGGCTGTGTGAACTGGTTGCAGGCGATCGGCCCGATGCTGATTGCAGCCATTTTCGCTGTTTCCGCAGTTCCCGAACGGGGAGCAATCACAAGTCTGTGGAGCTTGGTTCCTACCGTTTCAGGTCTTCTGGCAACCGGCATAACCTTTCAGCGTATCCGAAATATGGGGTTGCCTGTATTTGCAGGCGTAGCCGTTTATGGCTTGGTCGGGACCGGCTTGGTGACAGTAGGCGTGGTCTCGTGAAAGGTTTCCGGATCATGCCGGTACCCTCCGATTTGTCTGCATCGCTGTCTGAGCGGCAATCGCTTTTATGTGAAGATCACCGAAGATAAAAATGAAGTGGGCCTGATCGAGCCACCAAATATCAAGGAGTTGGTGTGGCGTTGTCTTAGCCAACCGACCAGACACTTGTCAAAGGAGCCGTCGATTCATGCAAAAAACACACATGCTCTTTGAGGAAGATCAATACAAACGCCAGGCAAGCGCGAGGGTCGCATTATCGAATGATGAGGGCATCGTGCTGGACGCTACGGTTTTCTATCCCGTGGGTGGCGGTCAGCCGGGTGATCAGGGCCACTTGCTGTTGCCGGATGGCAGGGAGCTTCGCATCGTTGATACGGTGCGTTCGCAGAGCAATCCGTTTATGATCGTTCATATCCCGGAGCAACCGATAACGTTGCCCCCAGGCATGGAGGTTATGGCGCACATCGACTGGGAACGGCGTTACAGACACATGCGAATGCATACCTGCCTGCACTTGTTATGTGCCGTTGTGCGTGCGCCCGTCACCGGGTGCGGTATCTCCGCCGACAAGGGGCGGTTGGATTTCGACTTGCCGGAGCCCACGGTCGACAAGGAAGCAATCACTGAACAGTTGAATGCCTTAATCGGGTGTGAAATTCCGGTACACACGAGATGGGTTGACGAGAAAGAGCTCGAAAGCAGCCCGCGGGTTGTCAGTGCATCCTCGATCAACACCCCGCAATACGACCGAAAGGTGCGCTTGGTGGAGGTGCAGGGGATCGATGTTCAGCCGTGCGGAGGTACGCATGTCTCCAATACGGCCGAGATCGGTATCGTAAGGTGTCAGAAGATCGAAAAGAAGAGTCGGCATAACCGCCGTATCGTAGTGGAATTCAATGATGCTCTGTGAGCGCGGGCCTCGCCCGATTCGGGCTTCGGCGTACTGGTAAACCCACTAACCGCCAATTCCTTATGCAATGAGTGATAGCAATTCGCGTACAGGGAACCCGCTGTGGTGGCCAAGGATTGTTCAGGCATTTGCTCGGTAGATTCTTCCCTTCGATCAAATTTGGTCCGCCAGACTACGGAAGTAGCGCGCATTCGCAACCAAATCCGGGCCGCGCTTGTGCAGTGCGCCGCCGATGAGAAACATCACGTCGTAGCCGTAGGTTTCGAGCATATCGGGGATGCGCGAGAGGTCCATGCCGCCGCCAGGGGCGGGGAAGATGGGCTTGATGTGACCCATGGCGACGGCCGCGCCTTCGGCAACACTGCGGCAATCCTCCTGACTGAACGAGAAGCGCCCGCCGTAGTTGGGGAAGATGGTCACGTCGGCGCCTGCCAGACGCATGATCTGGCCGAACAAGGCGTAGTGCGAGATGCCGCTGTCGGGACTCGTGACGTAGCTGCCGAGAAAGGCCGGGTGGCCCATGACGGGCAACGCGATGGCATCGTCATCCGCGATCCGGCGCATGGCATCGAAACCGGTCAGGCCCGGCGAGATAAGCAGGCCGCCCGCGCCCGCCTGTTTCGCAAAGCGCGCGTTTTCGGTCACCTGATCGGCGGGGCCGGTGATGTTGGGCATATAGATGCACTTGCCGCCAGTCTCGCGGTTGGCACGCGCGACTGCTTCGGCGCAGCGTTCGATACGCTCCTTGAACGGCGCGAAGGACTGGTTCGCGAGGCCGTGGTCGTCCTTGATGACATCCATCCCGCCCAGCGCGAAGCGGTAGGCGAACTCCGCCAGCGCCTCGGCCGAGAGGCCCATGGGCTTTAATGCCGTGCAGAGCAGCGGGCGCGTCGGCGCGCCGAGCAGGCCGCGCAGTCCGTCGCGGCCGAAGCGCGGACCCTTGAACGCCTGGAGCAATCCCGGCGACAGCTCCAGCCGCTCGACGCGGATGCCGGGCTTGATGCTGCTGTTGCCGAACACGACGTTGAGGAACTGCGTGAGCTCGAAGCCGGTAGTCTCGACGGCATAACTGATAGTAGCCTCGAAGCCGCCCTCGGGCGCGGGCTGGAGCAGCTCGATGCGCCCGAGGATGTGCGTGCGGATGTCGCCGCCGGTGACGAGATCGGCGGGGAACTCGATGGTCTGCTCGACGCAGATATCCCGCGCCTTGGCGTGGGCCTCCGCCTCGGTGCCGGTGAGGCGGTAGACCACGCCGAAGCGCTCGCCGGAGAGCGGCAGCCGCACGTCGAACATCAGAGCGCCTCCGCCTTGGCGCTGCTGTGCACCGCTTCGAGGCGCACCGCGGCCAGGTCTTCTTCGGTGATGTTCAGTTTCGCACCTAACAGTTTCTCCACTTCCTGCACCAGCGCGGTGGCGTCGAGCCCGTACTCGCGCATGAGGTAGCTGCGGCTCGCGCCGTGCGCGTAGGTGTCCTTCAGGCCGATGCGTACGAGTTTCCTGGCAAGCCCGTTCTCCGCCATCACTTCCGCAACGGCCGTGCCCAGGCCGCCGATGATCGTGTGGTTCTCCATGGTGATGACGCCGTAGCGCGCCTTCGCCGCCGCTTCCAGCACGGCCGTATCGGTGAAGGGCTTGAGCGTGGAGATGTGCAGGTGCTGGATCGACACGCCGCGCGCCCTGAGTGCGCGGGTCGCGCGCATGGCCTCCTCGGTGCAGATGCCGGAGGAGAAGAGGGCGATGTCGCTGCCTTCGCTCAGCACGCGCGCCTTGTTGAATTGCATGGGCTCGGCCTTGTCGAACAGGCGCGGGATCTCCCCGCGCAGCATGCGCACGTATACCGGGCCGTTCACTGCGTGGGCCACG
>JBAYZB010000102.1:0-10404 GCA_041672765.1 Gammaproteobacteria bacterium
CCCAGAAAGTACATGTTCCCCAGCCCGACCTGCGCCTCCGGATGACCTTGCTCGGCGGCCATGCGGAACCACCGCTGCGCCTCGCGGTCATTGGCAGGCACCTGATCGCCGCCGAAGAAATAGAGGCTGCCCAGGGCGGCCTGCGCCTCGACGTTGCCCAGTTCCGCCGCCCGGCGTACCCAACGGAGCGCTACCGGCACGTTGCGCGGCACCCCGTAGCCACGGTAGTACATGCTTCCCAACCAGAACTGGGCCTTGGCATCTCCCTGCGCGGCCAACGGCCTCCACGCCTGCACGGCGGCTTGATAATCGCCGTTCCGATAGGCGCGCAGCCCGGTATCGAAATCGGCCTGGGCGATGCCGCCCACTCCCAATACCAGCAGCACCACCAGCATCCAGTTCCGCATGTAGACCTCCTTGACCGGCGGCGTGGACGTGGCCAATGTGTAAGCTTCTACCGACAGGCGCCATGGCTTGCGCGCTATTTTCGGTTAGACAGAGATGATCATGGATGGTTTTCCGCCCGGCTGCCGACGATAACCCGCACGCGCGTTCCATGGACTCATTCCAATGACGGAAAGAAGGCGGCGAACCGCCCCTGCATCGTTCCGCACATCTGCTACATTTGGGTATGGCCTTTTGTTCAGGACGACCATCATGCGATCCGATTTTCAAGCCGAACAGGAAAAACTTCGGCAGATTCGCCAACGTATCGAGTGCTGCGATGACATCGGACATTTTGACGCGCTCATCTTTGAAGTGGAGCGGGTCGCGGCCGCCTGGGGCATCATGAACGAAAACTATCAACTGACCGACAACGAAACTGCGTTGCTGACGTTCGAGAAATACGATTTGCGCGGCCTCATCTTTCAGGAGAAATCCCGGCTCGGCCAATAACCCGGTCATAGTCAGCCTGAGAGCACGCATAACGGCTCTCACGTAAGGAGTGCGCAGTGAAAAACACGTTTCGCAACGAGCAGGACAAGCTGTGGGAACTTGGCGTGAATGTGAGCAACTGCCGCAGCGTCCCGCATTTCGATTCGCTCATTCAGGAGATCAATCAGGTCGCCGTCCAATGGGTTTCCATGAATGAGAAGCACCAACTGACGGATGAAGAAACAGAGTTTCTCGTGGATGAAGCACGTGACCTGCGTGATCTCATCCTGCACGCGAAGGCCAGGCGGATGCAGTGACAGGGCAAGCGTGCGCCCAGCACAATCGTTGTTCATTCAAGACAAAGGTAAAGGTGATTCCCGTGCATACCGGAACGGTTAAATGGTTCAACGAAGCCAAAGGCTTCGGTTTCATCGCCTTGGGCGATGGCAGCGAAGATGTGTTCGTGCATTACTCAGCCATAAAGGGTAACGGTTTCAAAACCCTTACCGAAGGACAGAAGGTAGTCTTCGACGTCGAACAGACTCCCAAGGGGAAAGCCGCGAGCAACGTATCGCCTGCTTGAACGGCATAAGCCCAAGCTTGCCCCGGCGGGAGAAATCCATGCCCGACCCTCGATGCGCAAGCGGATAATCGACGATGACCGGCGCAGCGGCTTGCCCGTCGCGCAGCGTTGGCTGGATCTGGAGCGCATCGCGGAGGTGGAGGTTACCTCCGAAGCGGACGCGCACCCGATCGAGGCGGCGCTGATTCCGGGCGAGCATGCAGGGTGGCGCGCGGCGCGGGCGGGCCCTCAGGTCATCCGGCTGCGGTTCGATGAGCCGGTGCCGCGTCTGCGTCATATTCATCTGCTGTTCGAGGAGCAGGAGCAGGCGCGCACGCAGGAGTTCGTATTGCGCTGGTCACCGGACGGCAAGGAGCCGTATCGCGAAATCGTGCGTCAGCAATACACGTTCAGCCCCACGGGCACGACGCGCGAGAAAGAAGACTTCGCGGTGGAACTCGACGGCGTGACAGTGCTCGAACTGCGGATCGTGCCGGATATAAGCGGGGACGGCGCACGCGCATCATTGGCGCGGCTGCGTGTTGCGTAGGCCAGGAAGAGACGCGCGGCCGGTTCCTACTACTCTGCGCCCGTGCGCGGCGTCAGCCGCAGGATCTTGCCCCGGCGCTGGTCGGTCAGCACGTAAACGGCGCCGTCCGGCCCCTGGACCACGTCCCGGATGCGCGCCCCCAGCTCGATGCGCTCCGCCTCGGCGGCCTCCAGCCCGTTCTGCCGGACCCGAACCACCGCCTGCGCCGCCAGCCCCCCGACCAACAGGTCGCCCTGCCAGTCCGCAAACAGATCGGCGGTGTAGAAGGTCATGCCCGACGGCGCGATGACCGGGGTCCACTGGAGGATGGATTGGGAAAATTCCGGCCGGGTCGGCGGATCGGGGATGGAAAAGCCGTTGTAGTGCCGGCCCCAGCTCACCACCGGCCAGCCATAGTTGTGGCCCGCCTCGGCGATGTTGATCTCATCGCCGCCCCACGGCCCGTGCTCGATCTCCCACAGCGCGCCGGTGTGCGGATGGATCGCCGCCGCCTGGATGTTGCGGTGGCCGTAGGACCAGATCTCCGGCCTCGCCCCGTCGCGCCCCACGAAAGGATTGTCGTCCGGCACCGAGCCGTCGGGGTTGATGCGGACGATAGTGCCAAGGTGGTTGGAAAGATCCTGCGCCGGGTCGAACTTGAAGCGCTCCCCCAAGGTGACGAAAAGCGTGCCGTCGGGCGCGAACACCAGCCGGGAACCGAAGTGGTTGGCCCCGTCGACCTTGGGCTCCTGCCGGAAGATCACCTGCACCTCCTGCAAGGCGTTGTCCTCCAGCCGGCCGCGCGCCACGGCGGTGGAAGCGCCGCCCGGGCCGGGCTCAGCATAGGAGAGATACACCAGCCGATTGCCTGCGAAATCCGGATCCAGCGCCACGTCCAGCAGCCCGCCCTGCCCCTGCGCAAAGACCACCGGCCCCCCCGCCACCGGCGCGCCGATCTCCCCGTCGGCGGTGACGATGCGCAACCGCCCCGGCCGCTCCGTCACCAGCATGCGCCCGTCGGGCAGGAAGGCGAGGCCCCAGGGATGATCGAGCCCGGCGGCCACGGTCTCCACCCGGATATCGCCCGGCGGCTGGGCACCGGAACACCCCGGCACAATCGCCAGGGCGGGGGCCAGAACCTGCACGGCGGCGGCAAGGAAGGTCTTACGCTTCATGCTTATAGGTGTAACAGAGAGTGGACGCCGAAACCACTTGCCGGCCTGCCGCTTCCAACGCTTGTTTGAGAGTGGCCTCGGCGCGCGATGTCCAGGGGAGGATGGGCAGACCCCGCCGGGCGAAAAGCGGAGGAAAAGAAAGTGCGCCCTGCCGAGGACGTTACCGACCTACTCCGGCCCCGAAGGGCTTCAGACGGCCCAGCCGACCACAGGGCGCAATGCCAGTATACGCGGGTTGCCGCACGGCGCAATGCGCGCCGACGGCACGGAGTATGCTCCATGGCCAAGATCCCTGCTGCTGGCGGCCGGGTCCTCGATGCACACCTGTCCTTGCACGATTTGGCGGGCGGAACCAAGGGGGTGGAAAAGGGCGTTTACCGTAGTCGCAAACCATGTGCCGCGGTGTCGCAATTCATGTGTCGCGCTGCACGTCGCAAAGCAAGCGGCGCGTTACACCAGAACCCCAGAAACGAAAAAGGCTTGGCGATCATTGATCGCCAAGCCTTGGTTGTTCGTGGTGCCCAGGGGCGGAATCGAACCACCGACACGGGGATTTTCAGTCCCCTGCTCTACCGACTGAGCTACCTGGGCGCTGGAAGAAGGCGTATTAAACCGGGTGGCGGGGTGAGAGTCAAGGGATTGCGGTGGTGTTTCGGTTTTTCGGGTTGCGGAGCGAAGGGGGGTTTCCTAACTTTACAGGTAACCTTCGGAGCGAGCCTCTCCCATGAACGTCCCCCGCAAGGCTCCGGCGCAGTATCAACTGGTGGAGACCCGACTGCAGGAGCGATTGCCGGACGGGACGACCCGCTGCCACCTGTGCCTGTGGCGTTGCCGGCTGCGTCATGGCCAACGGGGTTTCTGTCAGGCCCACGTCAACCGCCACGGCACGCTGTACAACCTGTCCTACGGCATCCTCTCCTCCATCGCGGTGGAGCCCATCGAAGGCAAACCCGTGCGGCACTTCCGGCCGGGCTCGCAGGTCATGTCGGTGGGCAGCTACGGCTGCAATTTCCGCTGCGGCGGCTGCCACAACCTGGAGGTCTCGTGGGGGCTCGCCGCACTGGACGAACTGGCACGCGGCGAATCCCAGGCCGCCTACGCCACGCCGCAGGAGCTTGTGGCGGCGGCCTTGCGCCACCGGGTGGAAGGGATCGCGTTCACCTATTCCGAGCCGGCGGTGTGGCTGGAGTATGTCCTTGACGTCGCCGTGGCGGCGCGCGAGGCGGGGCTTTACACGGTGTACGTATCCAACAGTTTCGTCACGGACGAGGCGCTGGAACTGCTCGCCCCCTGGATGGACGTGCTGTGCTCCGACATCAAGAGCCTGCGGGATGATTTCTACAAGACGATCTGCAAAGCGGCCCGCGTGGAGCAGGTGCTGGGCGCCATCGAAAAGGCGCAGCGGCTGGGCATCCACGTGGAGACGCGCACCAACGTCATTCCCGGCAAGAACGACGATCTGGACGAGCTGCGGCGTATTGCCGTGTGGATACGCGACCACCTGGGGGCGGACAGTCCGTGGCACATTACCAAGTTCTTCCCGGCTTATCTGCTGAGCGACGTGCCGCCGACGCCCTCCGAGACGCTGTGGGCGGCGCACGATGCGGCGCGCGCGGTGGGGCTGCGCCACGTCTACGTTTACGACGACAAGGGTTGCGACTGCGCGCGGGAGAATCTGCCGGCGGAGTCTTACCTGGAGCGCGACCCGGCTGAGTTGCACGCGGTGAAGAAGTGCGCGGGGAGTTGCTGCGGCGAACAGGGGATCTTGTTGAAGAAGTACGAAACGGCGCCCGACCGCTGACACCTGCCGCGGCAGGGTGGACGCTCGCGCTTCGGTGTCAGCCACCGGCGGATCAATCCGGGCCACTGCCGCTACGGCTGGCCCGATTCGGCGGACTCAGCTTCTGAATTCCCGGATCTCGCCGGCAATCTCGTAACAGCCGTCCGCGACTGGCCTGCAGCGGATCACTTCGATCAGCGCACGGAAGGCCCGAACCGCCGGGTTGCCGGGTTCGATGCTCACTTCGAGCAGCACCCCCGGCGCCTGGGGCTCCTCCGCTTTGAACAACATGCCGGTGGCGCTCAGATTGCGGCCGGTTCCGTGCAGCACCGTGTTGCTGCCCGGGATGCAGTAGGCGATCCTGCACTCGATCTCCATGCGCCTGAAATCCCGTTTCTCTTCGTAATCGATCGGTGGTACTGGCATAGCGTCCCCGCCTTTCGTAATCGTCCAGTTTTCGACTTCCAATGCTTGATTTAATTGGATAATCGAACGATCCCAAGAATATCCAAGGTCACGGAAAGCATCCAGCCCGAGCCGTGAAAAATTGCTGTCGCGGCCACTTGGCCCCATGTGTCGCATTTTCTCGCCAAAACAGCAAGTTCCACAAAAAATCACGCGTTAAATCAAGATATTGATGTGGGTATTCCGCATGCGACAAACAAAAATCTTCATTGAAACGAGCGGGGTCCTCTTGATATCTTTGGTCAAATAATTTTGGAGCAAATCACCCTCGCCATAAAAAATCAGCCGACGGGTACGCATTTCACGCAGTGCCCCTTAGGCGAACCCGGTCACGCTACGGTCCTCGCTCAGGAGAATGACCATCCAGGGAACACGCGTCCGAGATCTGCAAATATCGCGAGGGCGTGATGTCATGTACACCGAAAAAGCACACAAAAACACCGTGAAACGCCTTCGGTCGTGGCTCTCCCCGGTTGCATCGCGCAGCACCGGGGCCATGATCCTGTGCGGCGCCCTGGCCGCCCTTTCCGCCTGCGACCGCGGTGCCGACTCACGGCCCGGATCGCTGGCAAAGATCAAGGAACGCGGCGAACTGGTCGTACTGACCCGTTCCGCGCCTACCACGGTCTTTCAGGATCAGGCCACGTACTCCGGGCTGGAGTACGATATGGTGCGTTCGTTTGCGGATCACCTGGGGGTCGAGGTCCGGCTCGAGTTCCGGGATACCGTCGGTCAGCTCCTGGGCGATCTGGCCGCAGGACACGCCGACATGGCGGCCGCCGGACTCACGCGCACCGAACAGCGGGAGGCAAGCTTCCGGTTCGGCCCGTCCTATCAGAGCGTCCAGCAGCAGGTGGTGTGTCACCGCAACGCGGTGGTCCCGAAGCGCCTGGAAGAACTGCCCCAGGCGCAGTTGCTCATCTTGCGAGGCAGCAGCTACGAGGAGCGGCTGGAGGAATTGCAGGAGCAGCTCCCGGATCTCACGTGGACGGCGACGGATGAACTGGGAACCGAGCAGATACTGGAGAAGGTGTGGCGACAGGAAGCGGAATGCACCATCGCCGACTCCAACATCATTGCGGTGCACCGGCGCTACTTCCCGGAACTGGTCGTGTCCATCCCCATCGGCGAGGCGCTGCCCCTGGCCTGGGCTCTGCCCAAAGATGCGACGCAACTGCAGCAGGCCTTGGCGGAGTGGTTCGAGAACCCCGATACCCAAACCACTCTGGAGGTGCTCCAGGAGCGTTATTACGGACATATCGATATCTTCGATTACCTGGACACCAAGACCTTCCAAAAGCGCGTTCAGCAACGCCTGCCGCGTTACGAGAAATACTTCCGCAGGGCCGAGAAGGAGTACGACATCCCATGGACGCTGCTGGCAGCCGTGGCTTATCAAGAGTCGCACTGGAATCCGCAAGCGGTCAGCCCGACCGGCGTGCGCGGCATCATGATGCTTACCCGACCCACGGCCCAATATCTGGGGGTGGAAGACCGGCTCAATCCTGAACACAGCATCATGGGCGGCGCGCGCTACCTCGCAAGCCTGCGCCAGCGCCTGCCCGAGGAGATCACCGAGCCCGATCGCACCTGGATCGCGCTTGCGGCATACAACGTCGGCATGGGCCACATCCGCGACGCCCGACTCCTCGCCCAACGCCAGGGACGCAACCCAAACCTGTGGCAGGACATCAAGACCGTCCTGCCGCTCCTTCAGCAAAAGGAGCATTACAAAACGCTGAAGCACGGCTACGCCCGAGGCCGGGAAGCCGTGCGTTACGTGCAGGCCGTGCGGGATTACTACGACCTCCTGACCCAGCAGTTACTCCTGGCCAGCAGGCAATAGCGATCCGGGGCTTTCACTGGCGGCAGGTCAAAGGGATGTGACCTGACACGTCGCAATGGGTATGCACAGCTTCAATCCGAACTCGAAGCTGTTTCTCAGGGGGCGCAGGCCAAAGGCTTGCGACAACGGCTACACCACCATCCGCGAGCCTTGGTGGAACATCCGGGCCAAAGCGCTCTTCCCGGTGGCATAATGACCCCCCCATCCCCGAATCAACCCAACCGAGTGTGTTATGGATCAGCTAACCCTGACCCGTCCCGACGACTGGCACCTGCATCTGCGCGACGGCGCCGCCATGTCCTCCGTGGTCGCCCACGCCGCCCACCAATTCGGCCGCGCCATCGTCATGCCCAATCTCCGCCCCCCGGTGGTGAACACGGAGGCGGCGCTCGCCTACCGCGAGCGCATCCTGGCCGCGCTGCCCGAGGGCAGTGAATTCCAACCGCTGATGACGCTCTACCTGACAGACAACACCTCGCCCGAAGAGATCGCAAAGGCGAAACAGAGCGGCCATGTGGCGGCCGTGAAGCTGTACCCGGCGGGCGCCACCACCAACTCCGATGCGGGCGTTACCGCGATGCAGCGCGTGTACGGCGCGCTGGAGGCAATGGAACAACACGGCCTGCCCCTGTTGGTGCACGGCGAGGTGACCGACCCCGCCGTGGACGTGTTCGACCGGGAGAAGGTCTTCATCGAACGCGAACTCATCCCGCTCCTGGAACGTTTTCCAAAGCTGCGCGTGGTGTTCGAGCACATCACGACGCGCGATGCCGTCGACTTCGTGCTCGCTGCGTCCGACCGCGTCGCGGCCACCATCACCGCCCATCACCTGCTGCTCAATCGCAACGCCCTCTTCACCGGCGGCATCCGCCCGCACCACTATTGCCTGCCGGTGCTCAAGCGCGAAACCCACCGCGCGGCGCTACTGCAGGCGGCCACCAGCGGCAATCCCAAATTCTTCCTTGGCACCGACAGCGCCCCCCACGCCAGGAACACCAAGGAAGCCGCCTGCGGCTGCGCCGGCATTTACACCGCCCATGCCGCCATCGAGCTGTACGCCGAAGCCTTCGACCAAGTCGGCGCATTGGACCGGCTGGAGGCCTTCGCCAGCTTCCACGGCCCGGATTTCTACGGCCTGCCGCGCAACACCGCACGCATCACGCTGGTGAAGGAATCGTGGAAGGTCCCCGAGGAATACGCGTTCGGGGACAGCACCGTGGTGCCGATGCGCGCGGGCGGAGAGATCCGGTGGCGGTTGAAATGATCCGCCCGCAGCAGCGGCGGCAGGCGATGCCAACCTGCGCAAACTGCCCGCTCAACAGCGATCAACGCGAAGGCGCAAAGACGCAAAGAAATTTAGAATCTCGCGGTAACGTGGGCAGTCCGCCGCAGAGACCGGAGAGCGCACCAAAGCCGTAAGTTCAACCCGCGCTTTTTGTCTCTTTGCGTCCTTTGCGTTAAACACTGCGTTAAAACACCGGTGGCCGGCGCCCGCCCTGCGCAAACTTTCAACTAGTAAACAACCGTAACTCTGTATCCCCGTCCCTCCAGCAATTTCAGGATTCCCCGCTCGCCCGGCAGATGCAACGCGCCCACCGCGATGAACGCATTGCCCTCCCGCAGCCTCGGCTCCATCCGCTGTACCATCCGCTCGTTGCGATCGTCCAACAACCGCCGCGTGATCCTGGTGGCGAGTTCCTGGTCGAGTTGCGCGTTCGCCCGGTTGTTCAGCATCATCATGGCCGCAAGATCGCGGGCAAGATACGCTGCGATGAGCTCCTCGATATAGGCGGCGGGCGAGCCCTCCATGGCTGCTTCCAGTAGCCGGACCTGGTCCGTCATCGGCAGGTCCTCGAAGATGGCCAATTGTTCCTCGACGCTCTCCAATCCGTGGACGGGCTTGCCTTGGTCGAGGGCGGCCGCGTAGAGCACCTTGTCCAGAAACTCGCCGGTGTCCGGCTTCGGCATACTCAGCATCACCGTCACCGCCCAGGGCTTGAGCGCCCCGGCAATCTGCCGCGGCATGCCGTGGTCCTCCAGCGCCCGTATCGTCCGGTGGTACAGGTCATCGCCCAGGATGGCGCGCAGGTTCTGGTCTTTGCCCAGGAACATGGCCGATGCCAGGGCCGCGTTCGCCTCCGGCTCCAGGAGCATCTCGACGGTCAGGCTGTGCGCTCGATCGAAGGCCGCCTGTACCGGCGCCGGGAGTCTGGTGACGCGCTTGTCTTCCGAGTGGATGGTGCCGAATACGAAGCTCGGCGGCGCTCCGGTACGCTCCACTCTCCACAGCAGGCCTTTTCCATGGGTGACATCCGCCGCGGCGGCTGCGCCCGGCACGATCCAACCGAGAACAAACGCAACGAGGAACAGCAGTCTGATGGGCATGGCGGCATCCACATCCGTGTGAACGTGTCCGGTGCGGGACCGGATCGGGAGTATCCGTACTCTCAAGACAATGATAGCCCGGCATCGCAATTCGACCCGGCATTCGTTATCCTTGCCCCATGAGTGAGCCGCATCAGAAGTCGCTAATGTCCAGCCGTTTCCGCGGGTATCTGCCCGTGGTGGTGGATGTGGAAACGGCGGGATTCGACGCGCAGAAGGACGCGCTGCTGGAAATCGCCGCCGTCACTTTGCGGATGGATGAGAACGGACGGCTGCATCGGCACGAAACCCACGCCTGCCACGTGATTCCCTTCGAGGGGGCCAATCTCAATCCCGAGGCCCTGGCCTTCAACGGCATCGATCCCTACCACCCGTTCCGGTTCGCGGTGAGTGAACGCGAGGCGCTGCAAAAGATCTTTCAGGCGGTGCGCAGGGCGGTGAAGGACAACGGCTGCAACCGCGCGATCCTGGTGGGGCATAACGCCTTCTTCGACCTGGGGTTCCTCAATGCCGCCGCGGCACGTGCCGGACTCAAGCGCAATCCGTTCCATCCGTTCAGCAGCTTCGACACCGTGACCCTGGCGGGCATGGCCTACGGCCAGACGGTGCTCGCCCGCGCGGTGCAGGCGGCAGGCATGGAATGGGACGACACGGAGGCGCACTCGGCCATCTACGACGCGGAACGCACGGCGGAGCTTTTCTGCAAGATCATCAACCGCTGGGCAGACCTGGAAGAGTTGGCGCGACAGGCACAGCGGGATTCGCACGCCACCATCCCCGGCACCG
>JBAYZB010000103.1:0-10320 GCA_041672765.1 Gammaproteobacteria bacterium
TGTTCGTCATTCTTTATCGCTGTTATGTCTTTGAACAGTCGGTTTTTGATGAAGTTGGCGGCATTTGGCCGCGCGCCGGGATATTTTCCGCACGGCTCTGAAGTCATGCTGTGCCGCCGGTCAAAAACGGTGCTATCGAGAGTGTAGAGTGAATCGAGGGTGAATGGGGAGTACGGTAGGCCTTGCCCGCTGCCCGTCCATCTCCTCGTGACAGCGGCCATGCCCGCTATATTTACATGGTTCGTTGCGCGTCACCCGCTGTCTTAGCCGTCGAGGCCGTTGATCGTACAGCAAGTCTTTCGCTTTTGCGCCCCGACAGGAGAAAGCAGGATGTCCAGTGACGAGGAGAAGCGGCAACGGCTGCTCGAATTCCTGGATCGGCACGTCTTCAACCCGATCCTCCACGCCTCGCCCGTCGATTACCCCAGCGAGTACCAGCAACAGAAGCTGGCGGACGTGAAGCGGATCACCCAGAGCGAACGGCAGCGCTTCCACCTCTACTATCGCAGTGCGGCGGAAGTGAAAAGAAACTTCCAGAGCGACCTGAGCTCCAGGGCGAGCAGGGCGATCGGCCGGGAACTGGCACACCTCAACCTGCCGAGCCTGACGCAGGTAAAGGAGGCGTTTTACCGGCTGTGCAACGAACTGGGCGTGTAGGACGCGTCCATGATGCGCCGTCCGGTCCGCTTGGCGTTGACGAGGAAGGACAGGGTGAGGGGATGCAAGGTCAGACCGTCGCCTTCCGTCTGTTTCCCCTCACCCCGGCCCGCTACCTGTTCCCGCCGGGCTTTCCCGGCCCTTGTTCCATCTGCCGCAACCCGCCGGCCTGGCGAAATATCCGGGCGGGATCATGGGCCGCGCACGACCCCTTGCGCCATGATTTCCGCCACCGGCGGAAAATTCTTCAGCGCCGCCTCGGGCACCGGCCTGTGATTGCCGACGGGTGTGACCTCGTCCTGTCGGACATCGGTTCCCGGGTCACCTACCACGATCCTGCCCACCATGCCCGCCGCTTCGTGGGGCTGGCAGAAGTAGTCGTAGACGCCTTCCTGCGTGAACCGATGTTCGAACGTCGCGCCTGGCCGCGTCAGCAGGCCCGAGTCCCAGGGCTGCGCCCCCGGCGGGATGCGCAGCGGGCGGTTGCCGTTCGCCGGATGGTAGGCGGCGACGGAATGGTAGCCGTCCACCTGCACCCAGCGCACCGTCTGACCCGGCTGGATGTGAATGCCCACCGGATCGAAGTAGACCTGCGTACCGTCGGACGACATCATGGCGCGGATTTCCACCACCTGCGATTCATCCGCGGCCTGTATCGGCAGGCTGCCCGTCAACAGGACGGCGGCGAGGGCAAGGAGCTTGCGCAGCATGGCGGTCACTCCGGGTCGTCTGGTGGAGGAACCCCAGGCATGGCCTTTGACACCGGCCAGGGGACGACCCAGGGGTTCTCCGCCGGCATCCCGCCGGCTGTGTCTGCCCCTGGTCATTTCATGCGCTGCTGCTGTTCGTCGTGGCTGATCAGCCACTGCACGATGTGATAATGCGGTTCCTCCACGCCGGGGTGCCCGGGATTGTAGGCCAGGTCCGTGTGATCCACCTCGATGCCCGGCAACTCCGCGCCCAACCCGTCGAAGGGCTGCTTATCCTCCATGGCCGCGAGCGGCACCATGTAGGTGATGTTGACCAGTTCGCCGTTCCGGTCATAGCCCAGGAACGGACCCACTGGCAGCGTGGCCGGGTCCACATACAGGCTGCCCATGCCCGGCAGATAGTCCGGCAGCGCCGTCAATTCGCTCACCGGCTTGAAATTCTCTCCGGGAGGGGGATTCTTCGTGATATCGCCCGCCCCGTTTGTGCCCGCCGCGGCGCAGGCCGCCGAGAACAGCCCCATGCCGCACATCAGCGCGACGGCTCGCAGGTGTCTGTACGTATCCATGTCTTGATACCTCCGAAGTTGGTTGGCGTTCATGTTTACGTATAGCACCAATCGGAGCTTTTACAAGTTAAATATGTTGTAACTTATTTATCTGGAATAACGACTATACTTTGCATCAGGCACGATGCTGCGCCGGGCGCTCGCGTGAAGGCGGGGATAATGTGCGGCGGTTTTCACTTCACAAGAGACGATGAAAGGGCATGCTCGACACACTCGGTACGCGCCAGCAGCAACTACTGCACCTGCTCCTGGACCATAAATCTGGCTTGACGGTCGACGAACTGGCGGACGCGCTGCAGATCACGCGCACGGCGGTGACTCAGCATCTCGCGGTGCTGGAGCGGGATGGCTATGTGATGAAGGGCAACCTGCAGAAAACCGGCGGACGCCCGGGCCGCGTGTACGTCCTCTCCCCGCAGGGCACACACCTGTTTCCCAAGCAGTACGCATGGTTCGCCAACCTGCTGCTTGGCATGTTGCGCAAGGAACTGGGGGAACGGGGGCTGGTCGAGCGCCTGCACGGGCTCGCGGCCGAGTTGTCGGGCGACCTGCGGGCGCGGCTTGCCGGAAAGGCCCCGGAGGATCAGGTGGCGGAGGTGGTGGCGATCATGAACGAGCTGGCCTACGAAGCGCGTGCGCTGCCGGGGGCCGATCCTGAGCGGTCGGGCATCGAGGCGAAGAACTGCATCTACCACGACATGGCGCGCAGCTATCCGGAAGTATGCCAGTTCGATATCGCCCTGTTGTCGCAACTGCTGGGCAGCGAGGTGGAGCACGTGGAGTGCATGGTGCGCGGCGGCAACGCATGCCGGTTCCTGTTCGGCAAGCCGCGCCCTTGAGCGCAATGCCATTCAAATACGCTTCCCGCTCCCCGGCAGGTACGCGGACGCAACCGCCCGGCGCGCCGCGCAGCCGATCAACGCACATGACGGAGGGTAGGTACTACACGCCCTCTCCGTCATGCAACGGCCGCCGGGGCCGCCGCACCATCAGCTTTCCGCGATGGCGGTGGCCAGCGCCAGCACGCGCCGCGCCTCGTCCACGTGCAGTTCCTCCACCAGCCTGCCGCTGACCACCACGACGCCTTTGCCTTCCGCCCGGGCCTGTTCCCATGCGGCCAATACCTCTCTGGCGTGGGCGATCTCCTCTGCCGATGGCGCAAAGACGGCATTGGCGGTTTCGATCTGCTTGGGATGGATCAGGGTCTTGCCGTCGAAGCCCATGTCGCGGCCCTGCTCGCAGACGGCGCGGAAGCCCGCCTCGTCGTTCAGGTCCAGGTGGACGCCGTCAATGATGCTGCGGCTGTTGGCGCGGGCGGCCAGGACGCAGAGGCTCAGGGGCGCGAGCAGGCCCGTGCGCGCGGGCGTGTGGCGCACGCGCATCTCCTTGGCGAGATCGGAGGTGCCCATGATGATGCCGGTGAGGCGGCTGTGGACGGCGGCGATCTCGTGGATGCGGAACATGCAGCGCGGGGTCTCCGCCATGATCCAGATGCCCACGTCGGTGCTGCCGCGGATGCGATCCACGGCGGCCACCGCCTCGAATACCTGCTCGGGCGTCTCGATCTTGGGAAAGACGATGCCGTCGATGGGCAGTTCCGCCACCACGGTGAGGTCGTCCATGCCCCAGGCGGTGGCGAGACCGTTGACGCGCACCAGCACCTCGCGCCTGCCGTAGCCGCCCTGGGTCACGGCCTCCGCCACTTGGCAGCGGGCCAGTTCCTTGGCGTCGGGACTGACGGCGTCCTCCAGGTCGAGGATCAGGGCGTCGGCCGGGAGCGTGCGGGCCTTGTCGAGGGCACGGGCGTTGGAGCCCGGCATGTAGAGCACGGAACGGCGCGGACGGATGCTCATGGCTCGCCTCCCTGCGCGGCCTGCCGCGCCGCGATCACCTTGGCCTTTTCCAGCAGATTTTCCGCCATCTTGATGCTGGCGATGTCCACCATCTTGCCGTCCAGGCTCACCGCCCCCTTGCCTTCGCGCTGGGCCTGCTCCATCGCCTCGATGATGCGCTGCGCCCGCTGCACCTCCGCCTCCAAGGGGCTGAAGACCTGATGGGCGAGTTCGATCTGCGAGGGATGGATGGCCCATTTGCCTTCATAGCCGAGGACGGCCGCGCGTTTCGCCGCGGCGATATAGCCCTCCGCATCGCTGAAGTCGCCGAAGGGGCCGTCGATGGGGCGCAGGCCGTAGGCGCGGCAGGCCACCACGATGCGCGCCTGGGCGTAGTGCCACATGTCGTTCCAGTAGTAGGCGCGCCGGCCGTCCTCGTCAGGGTCGGCGAGCACGCCGTAGTCGCGGTTCACGCCGCCGATCACGGTGGTGCGCGCCCGCGTGGAGGCGGCGTAGTCGCCTACGCCGAACACGATGGCCTCCAGGCGCCTGCTGCTCTGGGCGATGGCCTCCACGTTGGCCATGCCGAGGGCGGTCTCGATGAGGATTTCAAAGCCGATGCGCTTCTCGCGCCGCTGGGCCTGCTCGATCTGCGTCACCAGCATGTCCACCGCGTACAGATCCGCGGGCACCCCGACCTTGGGGATGAGCAGCATGTCGAGCCGCGGGCAGTTCTCCACCACCTCGATGACGTCGCGGTACATGTAGTGCGTGTCCAGGCCGTTGATGCGCACGATCATGGTGCGGTCGCCCCAGTCGATGTCGTTCAGGGCCTGGATGACGTTGCTGCGTGCCCGTTCCTTCTCGTCCGGCGCAACGGAGTCCTCCAGGTCCAGGAACACGGCATCAGCGGCGGACTTCGCCGCCTTTTCGAACAGCTTGGTATTGGAGCCCGGCACGGCGAGTTCGGAACGTTGCAGCCGCGGGGTGGCTTGCTCGATGACGGTGGCGCTCACGGTACACCTCCTTGTTGTTTCAGTTATGCGTTGCGGATTCCGTGGGTAATGACTGCTCAACGCAAAGGCGCGAAGGCGCAAAGCGTTCATGGAGCGTTACAGCAGCCTGCGCAGGCCAAAGTCCTTTCCATCTTTGCGCCCTTGGCGTCCTTTGCGTCTTTGCGTTGAAACATCATTGCGGATTCATGAGTCTGCGGGGGCGCCGATGGTGACGTTGGCGAGCCGTTCGATGATCATCGCCATGGCGGACGAATCCAGCTCGCCGTGGCCGGCGCCCACCAGGGCGTTGATGTACTGGGTGGCGAGTGCCGTGCCGGGCGCCGCGATGCCCAGTTGCTGGGCGGTCTCCAGGGCGATGCGCATGTCCTTCTGGTGCAGCCGGGCCTTGAAGCCGGGCGTGAAGTTGCGCTCCAGCATGCGCTGACCGTGCACCTCCAGCACCCGGCTGTTGGCGAAGCCGCCGAGGAGCGCCTGGCGCACCCGCACCGGATCGACCCCCGCCGCCGTGGCCAGGGCGAACGCCTCGGCAACGGCCGCCACCGTCTGCGCGATGACCAGTTGATTGCATGCCTTGGTGATCTGTCCGGCCCCGTGGTCGCCGATGTGCACGATGTTCTTGCCCAGCAGTTCGAACAGCGGCTGCATCCGCTCGAACACCTCCGGCTTGCCGCCCGCCATGATGGAGAGCGTGCCGTCGATGGCGCCCCGTTCGCCGCCGGAGACCGGCGCGTCCAGCATGTGGACCTGGGCCTCCGCCAGCCGGCGGGCGATGCGTACGGTGGCGGTAGGGGAGATGGTGCTCATGTCCACCACGACGGCGCCGGCACGCGCCCCGGCGAGCACGCCGTTTTCGCCCAGGATCACCTCTTCCACGTCCGGCGTGTCCGACACCATGGTGAAGATGACGTCGGTCCGTTCCGCCACTTCCGCGGGCGTGCGGCAGGGCATCGCGCCCGCCTGGACCAGCGGTTCCATGGATTCCGGGCGGCGGGCATGGACCCAAAGCCGGTGGCCGCCCTTGAGCAGATTGAGGGCCATGGGCCGGCCCATGATCCCAAGACCGATGAAGCCGATGTTTTCCGTCATGCGTTGTTCTCCTTTTTTCAGTCCATTCCCATTGTCAACCTTGCCGAAGAATCACGTTTCACTTCGGCCGTCGCCGCATCCCCCCGGTGACGGTGGTTTTCCGGCGATGCTTAAACAGAAATGCCGCGACTCTCGACGTCCTCTGGTTCCGCTGCCTCCTGTGCGTTCGTTTGGCCCATGCATTCATCCAACAGCTCGATCCAATGGCGGATGGGCAGGTCGGTCCCGGACTGGAGGTGCGTCAGGCAGCCGATGTTCGCCGTGACGATCAGCGCCGGCGCGCCCGATTGCAGCGCGGCCACCTTATTCTTTAGCAGGCGTTGCGACAGCTCGGGCTGCAGGATCGAGTAGGTGCCGGCGGAGCCGCAGCACAGATGGGTGTCGGGCACGGGCGTAAGCCGGAAGCCGACCCGCCGCAGGATCTGTTCGGCCATGTCCGAGAGCTGCAGGCCGTGCTGCAAGGTGCAGGGCGCGTGGAAGGCGATGGGGGCATGGGCGGCGGCGCGCAGTTGCAGCGGCGCCAGATCCTCCGCCGCTAGCACCTCGCTGATGTCCCGCGTGAGAGCCGACACGCGCGCCGCCTTCTCCGCATAGCGCGGATCGCCGCGCAGCAGATGGCCATATTCCTTCACCTGCAGCGCGCAGGCGCTGGCGGTGATCACCAGGGCCTCGGCGCCCGCCTCGATGTGCGGCCACCAGGCGTCGATGTTGCGGCGCATGAAGTCCAGCCCTTCCTCGTGGGCGGCGAGGTGGTAGCTCACGGCGCCGCAGCAGCCCGCCTCCTTGACGCTGATCAGGGTGATGCCGAGCCGGTCGAGCACGCGCGCGGCGGCGGCGTTGATGTTGGGCGCGAGCGCAGGCTGCACGCAGCCGTCGAGCAGCAGCATGGTGCGGGCATGGCGCCGGCGCGGCACGGCGGTGGGCGCCTGCGGCGCCGGGACCCTGCGCCGCAGGGACGGCGGCAGCAGGGGGCGCAGGGCCTGGGCGGTGCGCAGGGCGGTCCTGAAACGGCTTGCATGGGGCAGCACCATGCGCAGCACGCGGCGCCGGAGCCGCTCCGGCAGCGGACGCGCCACCCGTTGCTCCACCAGGCCGCGGCCGATGTCCAGCAGACGCCCGTAGCGCACGCCGGAGGGGCAGGTGGTTTCGCAGGAGCGGCAGGTGAGGCAGCGGTCCAGGTGGCGCTGGGTGTGAGCCGTGACCGGCTGGCCTTCCAGCGCCTGCTTGATGAGATAAATGCGCCCGCGCGGCCCGTCCAGTTCGTCGCCTAACAGTTGGTAGGTGGGGCAGGTGGCGGTGCAGAAGCCGCAATGCACGCACTTGCGCAGGATGGCGTCGGCCTCCCGGCCCTCGGGCGTGCCCTTGATGAAATCGGCGAGCGATGTCTGCATATGGTCTGCGAGTAAAATTCCAACGCCAAAGCGCAAAGAGCGTTGTTCGTTGGGTTGCGCTATGTTTCACTCCTCTCCCCCGGCCCTCTCCCTCGAGGAGAAAGGAGAGGAAAAGCCCCTCCCCCCTGGCGGGGGAGGGGTTGGGGAGAGGGGGCCGTAGGGGGGGCATCGCCCACCGAAAAATGTCTCAACAAACGGCGCGATGGTGGGCGATGCCCACCCTACAGGTGCTGCGTCGAGCCGTTGCCTACCATCAATACTCCCGATACATCCGCCCCGGATTCAGGATGCTGTCCGGGTCGAAGGCGGCCTTGAGCCTGCGGTGCAGCGCCATGACGCCCGGCGCGAGCGGGTGGAACACCTCGCCGGTGCGGTCGCCGCCGCGGAACAGCGTCGCGTGCCCGCCCGCCGCGGCCGCCGCCGCCCGGATCTTCTCCGCCGGTTCCTCGCTGCGCAGCCAGCGCTGCGCGCCGCCCCAGTCCACCAGCCATTTGCCGGAAAGGTCCAGCGGCGGGCAGGCGGCCGGCAGCGACAGACGCCACAAGGGGCGTTCGCCGGCGAAAAAGGGAGGGGCGTGTTCGCGCAGGCGTTCCCACCACGCTGCCCCCTGTTCCACCCGTTCGCCGCCGATCCTGTTCCGTGCCGCCTGCACGGCGCTGACGGCGCCGGACACGCGCACGTGCAGCAGATGGCCGTCGAAGCAGGCGGCGGAGAGCGGCAGCGGTTTCGCCGCCCATTGGTTCATGAGCGCGATGGCCTCCCGGGCATCGGCGTGCTCCTGCACCAGGGTCACCTCCGCGGCGGGGCGCGGCAGCACCTTGAGGGACACCTCCAGCAGCACGCCCAGGGTGCCCAGGGCGCCCGCCATGAGGCGGGAGAGGTCATAGCCGGCGACGTTCTTCATCACCTGCCCGCCGAAGCGGAGGATCTCGCCGCGGCCGGTCAGCACCTTCACGCCCAGCACGAAGTCCCGCACCGCGCCCGCGTAGGGCCGGCGCGGGCCGGACAGCCCGCAGGCGACGGCGCCGCCGAGGGTGGCGCCGGGGCCGAAGTGGGGCGGCTCGAAGGCAAGCATCTGGCCCTGGGCCGCCAGGACTGCCTCCACCTCGGCCAGCGGCGTGCCGCCGCGGGCGGTGAGCACCAGCTCCGTCGGTTCGTAGTTCAGGATGCCGCGGTGCCCGCCGACGTGCAGCGGTTCGCCCTGCGCGGCCCGGCCGTAAAAGCCCTTGCTGCCCCCGCCCACGATGGTGAGCCGGCGCCCCGCCGTGCGGGCGGCGGCGACGGTTTCGCGCAGTTCGGTGCTCATGTCCGCTGCGAGGGGCATGGGCTCAGAACCTCTCCAGCTCGGGGAAGGGCAGCTCGCCGCCGCGCACGTGCATGGCGCCGAATTCGGCACAGCGTTGGGCGGTGGGAACCACCTTGCCCGGATTGAGCAGGCCGGCCAGGTCGAAGGCGCGTTTCACCGCGTGGAACTGCCGCAGTTCCGCCGCCGTGAACTGTACGCACATCTGGTTGATCTTCTCGACGCCCACGCCGTGCTCGCCGGTGATGGTGCCGCCGACGGCCACACACAGTTCCAGAATCCTGCCGCCCAGTTCCTCGACGCGTTCGAGTTCCCCGGGCTTGTTGGCGTCGTACAGGATCAGCGGATGCAGGTTGCCGTCGCCCGCGTGGAACACGTTGGCCACCGCCAGGCCGTACTCGGCGGACAGCTCCGCGATCCTGCGCAGCACCTCCGGCAGGCGCCGACGCGGGATGGTGCCGTCCATGCAGTAGTAGTCGGGCGTGATGCGTCCCACCGCCGGGAATGCGGCCTTGCGCCCGGCCCAGAACCGCAGGCGCTCCGCCTCGTCCCGGGCGGTGCGGAATTCGGTGGCGCCGCAAGCGGCGATGAGATCGCGCACCTGCAGGATCTGCTCCGACACCTCCTCGTTGGTGCCGTCCAGTTCGCACAGCAGGATGGCCTGGGCGTCGGTGGGATAGCCTGCGTGCACGAAATCCTCCGCCGCGCGGATCGCCAGGTTGTCCATCATCTCCAGGCCGGCGGGAACGATGCCCGCGGAGATGATCCGGGCCACCGCCGCCCCGGCCTGTTCGATGGTGTCGAAGGCGGCCAGCACCACTTGGGCCCGTTCCGGCCTGGGCAGCAGCTTCACCGTCACTTCGACGATCACGCCCAGCATCCCTTCCGAACCGTTGAGCAGCGCGAGCAGATCGTAGCCCGGCGCGTCCAGCGCCTCGCTGCCGAGGGTGACCTGTTCGCCCTCCATGGTGAGCATCCGCACCCGCAGCACGTTGTGCACCGTGAGGCCGTACTTCAGGCAATGCACGCCGCCCGCGTTCTCCGCCACGTTGCCGCCGATGGTGCAGGCGATCTGCGAGGAAGGGTCGGGGGCGTAGTACAGGCCGTGGGGCTCGGCGGCCTGGGAGATGGCGAGATTGCGCACCCCCGGCTCCACCCGCGCCACGCGGTTGACCGGGTCGATGTGGAGGATGCGATTGAACCTGGCGAGGCTGAGCAGCACGCCGTCGGCTCGGGGCAGCGCGCCGCCGGAAAGGCTGGTGCCCGCGCCCCGCGCCACCACGGGAACCTTCCGCTCATGGCAGAGGCGCAGGATCGCCTGCACCTGCGCCACGGTGTCGGGCAGCACCGCCGCCAGCGGAAGCTGCCGGTAGGCCGTCAGGCCGTCGCACTCATACGGACGGAGTTCCTCCGGCTCGTGCAGCACCGCTTCGGCGGGCAGGAGCCGGCGCAGGGCAGCGACCAAGCCGTCCTTGTCGGGCCCGGGAACGGCGTCTGGCATCGGGGCATTCATCGTATGCAGCCTTGCGCGGGATTCGTTCCGAGTTGTTTTTGGTCTGGAAACCGGCCCCCTGGGGACTGCGGTCTTCTCAGATACAGTGTGTACCAAATTCAACGGGATGCCAGCGCCGCTGCGGGCCGCCGTGCGGGCGATCCCTCCGGGAGGAGCGGCGGTCATGGGACGCCTGCCGCCCGGTGCGGCGCGTCGGCGCGGCCCGCCAGCCGCTGCCACGCCTGCACGAGGGCGCCGTCGTCGCCC
>JBAYZB010000104.1:0-10226 GCA_041672765.1 Gammaproteobacteria bacterium
CGCCGTCTTCTAGTTCCCCGGCTGCGGTTCGGAGCGGCTGTTCAGCGAGGTGGGCCTCGCCACCCTCGCCATGCTGCGTCACGTGGGCGCACAAACGGTATTGCCGCCCGGCTATCTCTGCTGCGGCTACCCGCAGACGGCGAGCGGCGACAAGGCGCGCGGGCGCCAAATCACCACCGACAACCGCGTGCTGTTCCACCGTGTGGCGAACACCCTCAACTACCTCGACATCAAGACGGTGATCGTCTCCTGTGGCACCTGCATGGACCAGTTGCTGAAGTACGAGTTCGAGCAGATCTTCCCCGGCTGCCGCCTGCTGGACATCCACGAGTACCTGATGGAAAAGGGAGTCGCTTTGGCGGGCGTCGATGGCGTGCGCTACCTGTATCACGACCCCTGCCATACGCCCATGAAGACCCACAGCCCGGTAAGCGTGGCCGGCAAGCTGATGGGGCAGGACGTGCCGCTGTCGGAGCGCTGCTGCGGCGAGGCGGGCACGCTCGCGGTCGCCCGGCCCGATATCTCCACGCAGTTGCGCTTCCGCAAGCGGGAAGAGCTGCACAAGGGTATCGCGCGCCTGAGCGGGAAGGAGACCGCCGTGAATGGCAACGTGCGGCTGCTCACCTCCTGCCCGGCCTGTCAGCAGGGATTGTCGCGCTACCGCGCGGAGACGGGGCTTGAAACCCGTTATATCGTGGTGGAGCTGGCCGATCGGCTGCTGGGCGAGGGCTGGCGGGAGCGGTTCATCGAGCAATCACGCCAGGGCGGCATCGAGCGGGTGTTGCTCTGATGTGGGGTGGGCACCGCCCACCGAATAATGCCATGACAAGCGGCGCAATGGTGGGCGATGCCCACCCTGCATTTGTAGGCTCACTTCCCGTAGGTTGGGCATTGCCCACCGAACAGCGCCATGACAAATGGCGCGATGGCGGGTAGTGCCCAACCCACGTCATTTCCTGAACAGCCAGAACAGTAGCGTCAGCAGCAGGCTGATCAGGATGGACGTGGTGATGGGGAAGTAGAAACGGAAGTTGTCGCGCTCGATGGCGATGTCGCCGGGCAGCCGCCCCAAGCCCAGACGGGTCAGCCAGGGCCAGAGCAGTCCGGCCGCTATCAGGATGATGCCGATGGTGATTAAGGTGCGTGACATAGGGGATGGCGGGAGATCGAAGGACGCGCCTTCGATCTCCCGTTTCATCGCTCATGTGAGGGTGCGGACCCCACCGGCGCCGCCCAGGATCAGTACATCGGCGGGACGCAGGGCAAAGATGCCGTTGGTTACCACGCCCGGAATGTTGTTCAGCTCCGCCTCCAGCTTCGCAGGCTCCATGATCTGCAGATCATGAACGTCCAGGATCACGTTGCCATTGTCCGTGGTGAAGCCTGTGCGCAGCACCGGCCGGCCGCCGAGCTTGACCACCTCCCGTGCGACCATGCTGCGCGCCATGGGGATGACCTCGATCGGCAACGGGAACGCGCCGAGCACGTCCACCAGCTTGGAGTCGTCGGCGATGCAGACGAATTTCCGGCTCGCCGCGGCGACGATCTTCTCCCGCGTCAGCGCCCCGCCGCCACCCTTGATGAGGTGCAGGTATTTGTTCGCCTCGTCCGCGCCGTCCACGTACAGCGGCAGTTCCCCGGTCTCGTTCAGGTCGAGCACCGGAATCCCGTGCGCCTCGAGCCGCTGCGCGGAGGCGACGGAGCTGGCGACGGTGCCTTCGATCTTGTGTTTGATGCGGGCCAGTGCATCGATGAAAAAATTGGCCGTGGAGCCGGTGCCGACCCCGACGATGGTGCCGGCCTCGACATAATCCAGTGCCGCTTCTGCTGCCGCTTTTTTCATTTCGTCCTTCGTCATGCCGCTACTCTCGTGTGCGCTCGTCAATGGAAGATTACGGTTCAATGAATGAACCTTAGCAGGTCCTCGGCCTTTTGGACACGTACCCTCCAGGGAGGGGGAAGGCCGGCTTCGGAAGAAGATTTTTTAATGATACCGCCGGAAATATGCTGCTGTCAGTGGTGCGGGCATCCTTCGAAAGGAATAGGATAGCGAGTGCCCGGCCGGTCATGGCGCAGTGGTCGTCTTCGTATTGAACGCCATTCGATAAATTACGCTTATGCCTCAACGTTACATTGAAAAGATCCTCAAGGCGCGTGTGTATGACGTCGCCAAAGAAACGCCGCTGGAGCACGCGCGGGGTTTGTCGCAAAGACTGGGCAACCAGGTTTTCCTCAAGCGCGAAGACCTCCAGTCGGTGTTTTCCTTCAAGCTGCGGGGTGCTTACAACAAGGTCGCCGGGCTGTCGCCCGAGGCGTGCCAGAGCGGGATCATTGCTGCTTCTGCCGGCAACCATGCGCAGGGTGTGGCACTGGCGGGGAGCCGGCTCGGGATCCGCTCGCTGATCGTGATGCCGCGGACCACGCCCGCCATCAAGGTGCAGTCCGTGCGGAGCCTGGGGGCGAAGATCGTGCTGTACGGCGATACCTATGATGACGCCTGCAGCCACGCCATGCAGATCGTCGAAGAGCGTTCCATGACATTCATACATCCCTACGACGATCCCGAGGTGATCGCTGGTCAGGGGACCATCGCCATGGAACTCCTGCGTCAGCACCGGGGCGACCTGAACGCCATCTTCGTTCCGGTCGGCGGCGGCGGACTGATTGCCGGCATTGCGGCGTTCTTCAAGTATCTGCGGCCGGAGATCAAGATCATCGGCGTCGAGCCGGATGACGCGCCCACCCTGTACCGGGCGCTGCAAGCGGGCGAGCGGGTGGTGCTGGATCAGGTCGGGATCTTCGCCGATGGCGTGGCGGTCCGCCAGGTCGGGGAGGAGCCGTTCCGGATCGCGCGGGAATGTGTCGACGAGGTGATCCTGGTCAGTACGGACGAGATCTGCGCCGCCATCAAGGACATCTTCGACGACACCCGCTCGATCGCGGAACCCGCCGGCGCTCTCGGGGTCGCGGGGATGAAGAAGTACGTCGAGCGTACCGGAGTGAAGGGCGCCGGCCTGATTGCGATCAACAGCGGCGCCAATATCAATTTCGATCGGCTGCGCCATGTGGCGGAGCGTGCCGAGGTAGGCGAGCGCCGCGAGGCGCTGCTGGCGGTCACGATCCCGGAGCGGGTGGGCAGCTTCCGCGAGTTCTGTCAGGCGCTCGGCCATCACAACATCACGGAGTTCAATTACCGCTACGCGGATCCCGCCAATGCGCACGTGTTCGCGGGCATCGAATTGAACGACGGCGATGCGCAGAAAAATGCCGTCATCGATCAGTTGCGTGCCAAAGGTTACCCCGTCGTCGACATGACGGACAACGAGATAGCCAAGTCCCACATCCGCTACATGGTCGGAGGGCGCGCGCCTGCCGTGTCGGGCGAGGCGTTATACCGTTTTGAGTTTCCGGAAAGGCCCGGTGCGCTCCTGCGCTTCCTTACCCGAATGGGGAGCCGTTGGAACATCACGCTGTTCCATTACCGGAACCACGGGGCGGCGTACGGGCGCGTGCTGGTCGGTATTCAGGTGCCGCCCGAGGACGCCGCCAAGTTCCAAGGTTTTCTGGATAGCCTGGGCTACGTGTACTGGGAGGAGACTTCAAATCCTGCCTACGGTCTGTTTCTCGGGAAGGGATAATGAGGCAGGGTTCTGCGTTCCACAAAAGGAAAGACCCGCTTGTGCGGGTCTTTCGCTATTACTGCCGATGGCGGTTCGTTGCCGGACCGTCCTATTCCTGACTCTGCTCCGGAGCGGCCGGTGTTTCGACCGGGGCCTCGGTAACAGTTTCAGTCATGGGAGTCTCCGCCGGGGCAGGCTTTTCTACGGGGGCTGCTTTCTTCTTCGCAGCGCTCTTCTTCTTGGCGGGTGCCTTCTTCTTCGGAGCGGCCTTCTTCTTCGGGGCCGCCTTCTTCTTCGGCGCGGCCTTCTTCTTCGGGGCCGCCTTCTTCTTCGGAGCGGCCTTCTTCTTCGGGGCCGCCTTCTTCTTCGGAGCGGCCTTCTTCTTCGGGGCCGCCTTCTTCTTCGGCGCGGCCTTCTTCTTCGGGGCCGCCTTCTTCTTCGGAGCGGCCTTCTTCTTCGGGGCCGCCTTCTTCTTCGGAGCGGCTTTCTTCTTCGGGGCGGCTTTCTTCACCGCAGCCTTCTTCTTTGGCGCAGCCTTCTTCTTCACTGCAGCCTTCTTCTTCGGAGCGACCTTCTTCAGTGCCGCCTTCTTGGCGGGAGCGGCCTTCTTCACCGCAGTCTTCTTCTTCGGCGCCGCCTTCTTCTTCGCAACTACTTTCTTTTTGGGTGCAGCCTTCTTTCTAACGGCCATCTCTTACCTCCAAAAGTACATATCAATTGCCCGCGGTTGAGTATAAACAACTCTGTTAAAAATACTAGTAACTCTTTTGGCTTTTTGCCATGTTTGTCAGTCAGCTAGCGTCCTTTTACATACGCTTTGTTGCAATGACGGCCACCGTATTGCAATCGAGCGTTCACAACCGCATCGTGTCCTGCCGCACTGATATGGGCATGAGCCGGAATCGATGCGGCGGCACGCATGTGTCGATGCTATTCAAGGCCGAGAATGAAGTCCCATTGGCGTTGGGTTACCGGCATCACCGACAGGCGGTTCCCACGGCGCAGGAGCGGCATGTCGCCAAGCTCGGGGTGCGTCTTGAGTTCCGACAAGGTGATGGTGCGATCGAGCTTGCGCATGAATCGGACGTCCACCATGAACCAGCGCGGGTTGTCCGGCAGGCTTGCAGGATCGTAATACTCGCTCTGCGGGTCGAAGGCCGTGAAGTCCGGATATCCTGCCCGGACGATCTCCATGATGCCGACGATGCCCGGCTCTGGGCAGTTGGAGTGGTAGAAGAAGGCAAGGTCGCCTTCTCGCATCTGGTCACGCATCATGTTCCGCGCCTGGTAGTTGCGTACCCCATCCCAGTGTTCGGTTCCGTTCGGTCGGTTTCGTAGGTCGTCGATGCTGAAGACATCGGGTTCGGATTTCATCAACCAGTAATTCATATTTTTTATGTCGGGTGCCAGGAGGTCGGTCAAGAACGAGGTAGGTAAAAATTGGATTCGGTGGCGATGCCGTAAAGCGGTACGTCCCAAGGCTCGGTGTAGAGGCATTCGACCTTTTGAAATTCGTAGGCCACTCCGATCAGCTTGGGTCTTTGCCAGTAACGGCGGTGCTTGAGGAAGGCGAACGTACGGTCGTAGTAACCCCCGCCCATGCCCAGCCGATTGCCCTTGTCATCGAAAGCCACCAAGGGGACAAACACCAAGTCGAGTGATGCGGGGTGTTCCTGCTCGCGCGGCGGGACTGCCGGCTCGGGTATGGCGAAACGGTTGAGTACCAGTCTGTCGTTTTCCTCATAGGGGGCGAAACGGAGCCGGTTCGTGCCGCCGGGCGCGAGCACTGGCAGGTAAACCCGCTTGCCGAGAGCCAGTGCGTGCCGCATGAGCGGCCCCAGATCCATTTCGCCCCGCACGGAAAGGTAAAACGCGATGCGTCGGCTGCGCTGAAACAAACGGGTCATGGCGAGCCTTTGCGCAAGCTGCCGGGCGCAGGCCGAACGGTCGGCTGGGCTGAGTGCCCGACGCTTGGCGCGCATGCGCTGACGGAGTTCGGTGCGGGAGTCGCCGGCCGGTGCCGGGGTGTCCATGCAGGTGCGCATCGGGTATTGCGGTGCGAGGTTTGCTGCCCGTCTGAGTAAAACGAATAAAGAAGGGTGCAGCGAAAGCTTAGTGTTTGTGCATTAAAAAGGCATCCTCCACTGGTGCCGTCGCGGACTTTCGCCCTTGAACCGAAGGTTCAGGTGGGGACGTCGGTGATGTATCAGGCTTTCCGCAATTTGCGGACATGCACAACAACATCAGCAGCTCCGCCCCCGGGGTATTAGATTAGGCTCAAGAGTTATACCCGGTCCGCTAACGAACACCGCAGAGGATGCCCGAATCAATTCGTCCAGCCGTCACAAGTCCATTTGATTGCCCTTGCTCAGGGCGGCGTCCAGTTTGTCCTGCAGCACCCGGATACGGGCAGTGACAGACTGGGTGCGGTCATCCTTGCGCGCATTGTGCTGCAACAGTTCGTGCGTAATGTTCAGCGCCGCCATTACAGCGATGCGTTCCGCGCCCACCACTCTGCCGCTATCCCGGATCTCCTTCATCTTCCGGTTGAGATAGGCGGCCGATGCCAGGAGTGCTTCCTGCTCCTCCTCGGGGCACGCTATACGATACTCCTTATCGAGAATATGGATGACGACCGGCACCGTAGAGCTCATGTCCCCTGCTCCAAAGTTTTGAGCCGGCTGATCATCGCCTCCACCCGCGTGCGCGCCAACTCGGCTTTTTCCGCCAGGCTGTTCCGCTCCGTCAGCAGATCGTCCCGCTGCACGCGCAGTGCGCGATTTTCTTCCTTGAGCGACTCGCAGGTCCGGATCAACTCATCGATGCGATGTTCGAGTCGCTTCAGTTCCAACTCTACCGGATCGTCGTTTGCCATATTCAATACACACTATAGAGCGGCGCTGATACAGGGTCAACGACCGATGTCAGTGCTGCTCCCGCGCCTCCCCAGATGGCTCCATAATCGCTGTAATAATATAGGAAACAAGGTTATAAGGATAGCAGCGACGGGTATGCGGTGACGTTGCATGTGCTTGTGATATGGCCTGTTGTCGATAGCGCCGGCCGCGTGGTCTCCGGGGTTGTGCAGGCTTGCTTGTGTGAAATGTCGCGAATTTGCAGGGGTCGTCGCGCAGTGACGCTCCGATTACAATGGATAAGATACGCTTCGGGCGGACTTATTGCGGTGACGCTTTGCACGGGCGTTCCGCGTTTCTTCCCAACCACCTATCGAGTATTTCCAATGAACCAGCCACAAACTCCGGACTTCGATCAAATCGACGGTGCATTGAGGCGCAGCGGCGCGTCAATGGGGGCAGCGGAATTACATGGGGCGCTGTGTGGAATGTTGTCGGTGGAGGACTCGGGGGACGGCCAGGCGCGAGTTTCCCAACTGCTTGCGGAAAACAATTCCGATCACGTCACCGCCGGCGCGGACAGAGATTTGATGGCAGGGCTTCATGACGAAACGTTGCGCCAATTGCGCGATCCGGAGTTCGGCTTCCATTTGCTGCTGCCCGATGATTCCCAGCCGCTTTCCCTGCGCGCAGAGGCGCTGGGCGATTGGTGTAACGGATTCCTCGCCGGGCTCGGGCTTGCCGGCGTGAAGCGGGATCAGAATCTGCCGGAAGGGGTCGATGAGATTCTGCGGGATTTCGTCGAGATCGCGAAAGTCAATTTCGATGTCGGCGACGGCGATGAAGAGGACGAGACCGCCTATATGGAACTGGTGGAATATATCCGTATGGGGGTGCTCGTGATCCACCAAGAGTTCCACCCCGGCGACAGCCAGTCGGTTCATTAGCGGCCCGCTCCCTTTCCGCTTCAATCCTCATCCATGGTCATGAACGCCAAAGAATACGCACGACGTCGCAAACAACTGGCCCGCGCCATGGGGCCGCGCTCCATCGCTATCCTTCCCGCCGCGCCGATACGCTACCGTAACCGCGATGCGGAATACCTCTATCGGCAGGACAGCGATTTCTATTATTTGACCGGCTTTCCCGAACCCGCGGCGGTGGCGGTGATCGTGCCGGGCCGCAAGCAGGGCGAGTACATCCTGTTCTGCCGCGAGCGCGACCCGCACATGGAAACCTGGCATGGCCGGCGCGCGGGCCAGGACGGCGCCCGGGAAATCTATGGCGCGGACGACTCCTTTCCCATCAGCGATATCGATGACATTCTGCCGGGGTTGATGGAGGGCAAGGAGCGGGTGTACTACACCATGGGGCGCGACGCCGAGTTCGACCAGCGCGTGATGGGGTGGGTCAATCGCATCCGCCAGCAGATCCGCGGCGGCGCCCATGCGCCGGGGGAGTTCGTGTCGCTGGAGCATCTGCTGCACGACATGCGCTTATACAAGAGCCGGCCGGAGCTGGCGGCTATGCGCCAGGCGGCGCGTATCAGTGCCGCGGCGCACCGGCGCGCGATGCAGGCGTGCCGGCCGGGCATGACCGAGTATCAGATCGAGGCCGAACTGCTGTACGAGTTTCGCAAGGCGGGCGCGGTGCCTGCTTACAACTCCATCGTCGGCGGCGGCGCCAATGGGTGCATCCTGCATTACACCGAGAACAATGCGGTGCTGCGTGACGGAGACCTGCTCCTCATCGACGCGGGCGCGGAGTACGACTACTATGCCGCCGACATCACCCGCACCTTCCCGGTCAACGGGCGGTTCAATCCGCAGCAGCGGGCGGTTTACGAGGTGGTGCTGGCGGCCCAGGAGGCGGCCATTGCCAAGGTGCGGCCGGGCAACCACTGGAACGATCCGCACCAGGCCGCGGTGCGTGTGCTCACCGAGGGGCTGGTGGAACTCGGCCTGCTCAAGGGCAAGCCGAAGAAGCTGATCCAGGACGAGGCGTACCGTCAGTTCTACATGCATCGCACGGGGCACTGGCTTGGCATGGACGTGCACGACGTGGGCGATTACAAGATCGGCGGCGAGTGGCGGGTGCTGGAGCCGGGGATGGTGCTGACCATCGAGCCCGGACTCTACATCGCCGCCGACAGCAAGGGCGTGGCGAAGAAGTGGCGCAACATCGGCGTGCGCATCGAGGACGACGTGCTGGTCACCCAGGATGGCTGCGAGGTGCTGACGGCGGATGCGCCGAAGGCCATCGACGAGATCGAGGCGTTGATGCAGACCTGAGTTGTAACGCCGGGCCGGCATTGCGACAACGCGAATAACAAGACCGCAGATTCTGCTTATTTCGAAGATCGACCGTGATCACTCAATGCGCTTATGACCTGCTCATCGTGGGCGGCGGCATGGCGGGCGCCAGCCTCGCCTGCGCGTTGGGCGGGCAGGGGCTGCGCATCGGCGTCGTCGAGTCCGTTCCGCTGCCCGCCCGTGACCAGCCCAGTTACGACGAACGCCCCATCGCGCTCGCCTTCGGTACGCGCCGCATTTTCGAAGGCATGGGCATCTGGAACGATCTCGCGGGCCGGGTGACGCCGATCGAGCGTATCCACGTGTCGGACCGCGGCCACTTCGGCGTGACCCGTCTCAACTGTAAGGACGAGGGTGTCGAAGCGCTCGGTTACGTGGTGGATACCCGCACGGTCGGCGCGGTGCTGATGGAGCGCCTGGCGGCAATGCCGTCGGTCGATCTGCTCTGTCCCGCCACCGTGACGGCGGCCGCCGTCGAAGCGGATGCGGCGTACGTGACAGTGGCGCGCGCCGGGGAGACGGTGCGGCTCACCTGTCGTCTGGTGGTGGCGGCGGACGGCGTGTCTTCCACCATGCGCGACCTTTTCGGCATCCCTGCCGTGCTGCGCGATTACGGCCAGTCCGCCGTGACCGCCCAGGTCACGGCGCAACTGCCGCACGAACACGTGGCCTATGAGCGCTTCACGGAACACGGTCCGCTTGCGCTGCTGCCCATGGCCGAAGGGCGCTGTGGCGTCGTCTGGACGCAGCCGAACGAGCGCGTGGACGAGGTGCTGGCATGGGATGACAAGACCTTCCTGGCGCACCTTCAGGACTGGTTCGGTTTTCGTTTGGGACGGCTCGATCGGGTGGGCGCGCGCCGCGCCTATCCGCTGGTGTTGATGTACGTGCCGCATTTAGTGCGGCCCCGCGTGGCGGTGATCGGCAACGCCGCGCATACCCTGCATCCCATCGCCGGCCAGGGCTACAACTTGGGGCTGCGGGATGTGGCAGTGCTGGCGGAGGTGCTGGCGCAGGCCGCCGCGCGCGGCGAAGACCTGGGTGACATCGCGGTGCTCCAGCGTTACGCGGAGTGGCGGCGCGAGGATCACCGGCGCGTGATCACCTTCACCGATGGGCTGGTGCGGCTGTTCTCCAATTCGACGCCGCCCCTGGTGCTGGCCCGCGATCTGGGCATGCTGGTCATCGACCTCGTGTCGCCGCTGAAGCGTCTCCTGGCACGCCAGAGCATGGGGCTGGTCGGCCGTCTGCCGCGGCTCGCGCGCGGGCTTCCCTTGATGTAAGTCCGGTTGGCGCAAGGCGGTCTGTATTTTTTAAGGAAGCTCTGAAATAGTAGTGACCAATGGCGCCACGACTTCAAAGTAAGCGCATTTCCGGCGAAAAATTGGCCGTTTGGCCGGTTAATCCTCGCCCGCGGGGCCGTTTTCGGCCCGTTGGGC
>JBAYZB010000105.1:0-10100 GCA_041672765.1 Gammaproteobacteria bacterium
GGTGCGCGGCTGCGCTGGGCGCTGGCCACCTGTCAGGGGGTGGGAGATTTAGAACTGAGGAGAATCGGGGGGTGGTGAGTTGAGAGATTGGAGAATGGTTTGAAATTGCTTTGAAAAAGTTTTGGATTGGAAAAAAATGCACGGAGGAGGTTCAAAATCTCGCGCAACTTGATTTGCCCCGTTTTGGGGGCCTAGTTGCGCGAGATTTTGAACCATGCCACCGGTGGTCAGATGTTGATCAGGACGCGGCTGAAGAAGATGATCTGGCCGAGGACGTGCAGATCCGCGAGGTCGACCTCGTAGGGGTCGAACTCCTGGCGGTTGTCGGAGCCGACCAGGACGCGGCCGCCGGGCCGGGCTGAAAGCCGCTTGATCATGATGGTGTCGTCGAAGCGCAGGGCAAAGATCTGCCCCTCGATAATGGTGCGGCGGCTGGCATCGATCATGACGGTGTCGCCGCTGTTGATGGTCGGGCGCATGGAATCGCCATCGACGCGCATGAGCACCAAGTCGCGGGCCGAGGCGGCCACGGAGCGCACCCACGACTTGCGAAAGGCGTAGTATCCCTCCACGTTCTCGGACAGGACAAAGCTTCCGTTGCCGGCGCTGAGCCGCGTTTCGACCATGGGCACGAGGTCGAACTCGGCCGGATCGGCGCCGGGCAGCGGACCGGCCCGGCCCTCCCCCCTCCCCTCAGTTTCGCCCTCACCCATATAAATATAGGCGGCCTCCATTTCCATGGGGCCATCTCCAAGCAGCAGCCACGCCGGACTGATGCCGTAATGGCGGCAGACGTCAGCGAGGAAAGTTGCGTCCGGGACGCTCGTCCCCTTCTCGTACCCGTAGAGCGTGTTCTTGTGCAAGGACAGCGGCCGGCAGAATTCCGGCGCGCTCAACGTTCCCCTAGCCTTCTTGAGTCTCTCTCCCAGTTCCATCTTTCTTCCCTCGATCACAAAAACGCGTGCACAGCTTTTACCACCAAAGGTTGTGCACATGGTTGTGCACACCAGATCACGTGCACAAGCACGCGCAAGTATAACGAATAACTACAAAAGCAACCTTTTTGCGGGCGAATAGCACGAGATGTAAGGTTGTGCACGAAAATAAGTGTTGACATCGCACGAGAATCAAGGCTATTCTGTCCGCGAAAAGGAACAAAACTTTCACTGACAGAAGCCTATCAGCGAAAAACAAAGATTTCAATGTCCGCCTTCACCTTTTTTCGGACACGGGCGCACGAGAAAGCGGACCAGAGCGCACATTTTGAACCGTGCAAACGGCATTTTTCAACCATTCAAACAGACAGTGGAGAGGGGTCATGGTGGACGGTGAAACCTTCGCCGTGGTGGTCAAGGGCGGGGTCGTCCTTGTCGGCTTTGCGGCCGGGGTGCTGATGGCGCAGATCCACGAGATCCTGATCGAGGGGGGCACCATCGGCCCGAAGTCGCCCCTGGAGCGACTAGCCCTGTGGATAGTGGTTCGTGCGAAGTGTGGCAGCTATCTCCTGGGAGAGTTTTTCCACCGCCAGGTGTTCCCGAACCATATCTATAGCTTCGATCCACAACCCGAGGGCTGTTTCCGGTCGTATGACAGCGCTGTTTTTCTGGTCCGCGAGCAGCGACTCGTAGAGAAGCGTCGCCGTCATCTGAAACTGTTCGGGCAGGAGATGCGAGGCCCCTTCAAGAGTCCTCTTGAATTTGACCAGGCCATGGACGAGCTGCTGCGAATGGAGCAGGCGGTCCGCTTCGCTGTCCGCATGCTTCGCCGCTGCGAACAGATAGAGGAGATGCGGCACCTGCGCGAGCAGATCGTCGTACACGGCGAGGAGCCGTCCATAGAGCACCTCTTTGAATTTCTCCTTTCTGAGGCGCATTGGGACGATCCAGGCGACCGAGGCGGCGATGACCGCGCCGATCAGACCAATGAGCGATGATTCCATGTGTTCCTCCTTGTGCGACCTGGTGGGCGGTTCGTGGTTGCGCTGCCGCCAGGGTAGCACAAGGGGGGGCTTCCACCAATGACAAGGAACGGCTCGATGGTCTCCCAACCCGGCCTGTTTGACAGGGCACCGTCGCTCAACGTGCTGCGCGAGATGAAGGCGGCGATGGCCGCGGCGGCGGACGGGTGCGGCCTCAGCCGGGAGGTCCTGTGCGAGCGGATGAACGAGCTGGCCGACCGGTACGGGGTTCGGCTGGTGAAGGGGACCGGGCAGCGCCTGACCATGGCGACCCTGGAGAAGTGGCTCAACCCGGAGGACAAGGAACGGGTGATCCCGGCCAAGGGGCTGCCGGTGTTCTGCGCGGCCACGGGGAACGTGGCGCCACTGCAGGTGCTGGTGACGCCGATCGGCGGGAGGCTGATCGACGGCGAGGACGTGAAACTGCTGGAGTGGGCCAAGGCCTACCACGCAACCAGGGCGCTGAAGAAGCGCATGCGACGCATAGAGGAAGAACTGGGATGAAACGGAACACCGCGGAAATAAAAGTCTGGATGCTGCGCAACGGACACACCATCGAGTCGATCCGGAAGGCGCTGGGCTATGCCAACAACACCTCGGTGTCGCTGACCATCACCGGCGCGAGGAGCACCAAGCGAGTACTGGAGTGGCTGCGCGCGCAGGGGTGCCCGGAGCGATATCTCGGCCTGCCGCGCAAGATGCGCGAGGCGATGAGGACGGCGGAGGGGCGGTCATGAGTGGCCGTCCGTCCAGCGTGCCCATCGCTGACATCGCCGAGGCTCTCGGCGTGCACCGGACCAGCGCGGTGCGGCGGGCAGCAAAAGAGCACTGGCCCTTCAAAGAAGAGGCGGTCAACGGCGGCAAAGCCAAGCTCTACCCCATAGCCACCCTCCCGGCCCCGATCCAGCAAGCCCTGATCGAGCGCGAGAGCGAGGCGATCGTCACCCGGCACGAGGCTGCGGCGGCGCTGCGCGAGGCCGGGCCGCTGGCGGTGATCGACGAGGAACCGATGGATCTGCGCGCGCTCAAGGGCTGGCAGCGGCAGATCTTCGAGGCGCGGCTGGCGCTGTGGCGCGAGTTCGAGCGGCTGCAGGGGGAGCACGGCACCACCCGGGCGGTGGCGATCCTCGAGACCATGGCCAAGCGTGAGGCCCTGCCGGCCCACCTGCAGCAGTGCGTGGACGCGGCCAACGCCCGCAAAGGCGACGGGCGCACGCTCAGCCGGTCGACCATTCTCGGCTGGCAGCGGGCGGTGCGGCGCGGCGGCATCGCGGCGCTGGCGCCGAAAGGGCTCGAGCGCGGCGAGATCCCGGCATGGGCGCCGTACTTCCTCAAGTGCTACCAGCTGCCCACCAACCCCTCGCTGGCCCAGGCCCTGGACGAAATGGCGCGCATCCTGCCGGACGACATCCCCCTGCCGAGCTATCACCAGGTGGTGCGGTTCCATCACCGGCGCAGCCGGCTGGACCGCGAACGCGGCCGCAAGACGGGCAGCGACTGGCGCAGCCTGCAGGGCTACCGGCAGCGCGACACGAGCGAGTTCCGGCCGCTGGACATCGGCGTGTGCGACGGCCACAGCTTCAAGGCGCGGGTGGCGCATCCGGTGCACGGCAAGCCGTTCAAGCCCGAGGTGTGCGCGGTGATCGACGCGGCCACGCGGGTGGTGGTGGGCTGGTCGGCGGGGCTGGCGGAGTCGGCCATGACGGTGGCGGACGCGGTCCGGCACGCGGCGACAACGCACGAACACAAGCCGTTTGGCGGGGTGTTCAACGTCCTGTACACGGACGGCGGCGCGGGCAACACGGCCAAGATCAACGCGGACGAGGTGGCCGGCCTGTTCGCGCGCATCGGCACCACCCACGCCACCGGCATCCCGGGCAACGCCCAGGGGCGCGGGCTGATCGAGCGGCTGAACGCGAGCCTGTGGATCCGCGCGGCCAAGGCCCTGCCGACCTTCGTGGGCAAGGACATGGACGGGCTGACCAAGCGCAACGTCTACCTGGTGGTGGAGAAGGATGTGCGCGCCAAGGGGACGAGCGCGCTGCTCATGACCTGGCCGCAGTTCCTCGGCTTCTGCGAGGCGGCGGTGGCGGAGTACAACCGGCGGCCGCATTCGAGCCTGCCGAAGATCACCGACCCGGAGACCAAGCTGCGGCGGCACATGAGCCCCTTGGAGTGCTGGGCCTGGCACATGGCCAACGGCTGGAACCAGGCGGCGTGCCAGCTGTCGGCCCAGGAGATCGAGGTGCTGTGGCGGCCGCGGATCGAGCGCACGGTGGTGCGCAGCTGCGTGGAGCTGGGCGGCAACACCTACTTCAACAAGGACCTGGCGCACCTGGACGGCGAGCGGGTGCAGGTGGGCTACGACCAGCATGCACCGGAGAGCGTGCAGATCTGGAACGGGCACGACCAGCTGGTGTGCTACGCGTACTTCGAGAAGAACCGGACCAGCTACTTCCCGGTGGCCATGGTGGAACGGGCCGCGGAGGAGCGGGCGCGGCGGCGGTCGCAGATCAAGCGCAACCAGCTGGACGAGATCGACCAGGAACGGCGCGGGGTGATCGAGGCACGGCGGGGGGAAGTGATCCCGATGGCGCCCCTGCCCGAGCACACCATCGACCGCGAGCAGCTGGCGGAGCGCATGCAGGCGCCGGCTGAGTTCGAGGTGCCGCACGACGACCGCGGCAAGTACCGGTTGTGGCAGGATCTGGAGCGACGGGTGCGGGCCGGTGAGGCCCTGGACGAGCGGGCGGTGCGGTTTTTCGAGGCGTATCGGAAAACGGCGAGCTGGCAGGCGTTCCGGGGGGTGGAGGAGCGGCTGGGGGCGGGGCAAGGAGCCGTTTAGCGGGAAGCTGTTGAGCTGTTGAGCTTGAAGTCAGCGGCCCTTCGGGCCGGAAACTGACAGCTGAACAGCTCAACAGCTTCAAGCTCAACCGCTGTCCCAAAAAAAGAAGAGGCCGTGCAGCAACACGGCCCCAAGAACAACAATCAACCCAAGGAGAGTAGCGGAAATGTCCACGAAAAGCAATGGCGGCCTGGATCTGACCACGGCGCCGCTGGCCAACGTCAGCCTCTGCGAGATCGCCCTGACAAAGGCGCTGTCGCGGCCCCGGCACCTGCCGGGGATGGTGTGCTTCTACGGCCCGTCGGGCTGGGGCAAATCGACGGCGGCCACCTATGTGAGCCTGGTGCACCGGGCCTACTACATCCAGTGCCAGGACGGGTGGGTGCGCAAGGCCATCCTGGTGAACATCCTGCGGGTGATGGGCATCCATCCCAAGAACTCCATCTGGGAGATGACCGAGCAGGTGTGCGAGCAGCTGGCCAAGAGCGGCCGGCCGCTGATCATCGACGAGCTGGACAAGCTCGTCGAGAAGCAGGCGGTGGAGCTGATCCGCGACCTGTACGAGGGCTCGGGCGCGGTGATCCTGCTGATCGGCGAGGAGCGGCTGCCGGACAAGCTGACCCGGTGGGAACGGTTCCATGGCCGCATCCTCGATTGGGTACCGGCCCAGCCGGCGGACATCGAGGACGCCCGCCACCTGAAACGGCTCTACCACCCGGAACTGGAGGTGGACGACAAGCTGCTCGGCCGGATCGTGAGCGCCAGCCGGGGCTCGGCGCGGCGGGTGTGCGTCAACCTGGCGCGGGTCGAGGAGCTGGCCCGGGAGGCAGGGCTTGCCCGGGTGACGGACAAGGACTGGGGCAGCCGCACCTTTTTCACCGGCGAGGCGCCGGCACGGAGGATTCCCGATGCGCGGTCGTAACAGCAAGCAGCAGAAGGGCAGCACGAAGGTGTCGGCGCACGGGTCGGACAGCTGCAAGAACACGGTGATGGCGCGGCAACTGCTGCGCAACCTCCGGCAGTGCCCGGTGACCGGCGGCCGGTCCACGGCGATGACCGAGGAGCAGTTCGAGGCGGCCTGCGAATACCACCAGGAGCGCAACCGGACGCGCACGCGCAACAACCCGTTCGCGGTGCGGCTGCCGGTGGAGCACAACTGGTGCGCCACCTGCCGGGGCACGGTGCGGCCGCGCGAGCTGCGCATCGTTACCCTGCGCCAACTCAAGCGGGCCATGGCCGAGGGGGTGACCCTATGCCCCTGAAACCCATGGACCAGCGCAACGGGCTGGACAGCCGCCAGGCCATCTGGGAGGCGCTGCGCCGCCTGGACGGCCGATCGGCCACCACCCGCGAACTGCGGGACGAGACCCTGCTGACCATTGACTCGGTGCGCGACTACCTGACCGGCCTGGCCGCGGCCGGGTACGTGGAGCGGCAGGCGGCTGAGAGCACCAGGCCCGGCTCGCCCATCACCTGGCGGCTGGTGCGCGACATCGGCGTGGAGGCGCCGCGGGTGCGGCGCGACGGCACGCCGGTGACGCAGGGCCAGAAGCGGGAGAACCTGTGGCAGGCGATGCGCATCCTGCGCAGCTTCACCCCGCGCGAGCTGGCGGTGGGTGCGCGCACGCCGGAGTGCATGGTGGGCGTGACGGAGGCGGCGGAATACTGCCGCTACCTGCACATGGCCGGCTACCTGACCAGGCGGGGCGGCGCCTACCAGATGCACGCCACGGCCTTCACCGGGCCGCGCGCGCCCATGATCCAGCGGACGCGGCGGGTGTGGGATCCGAACCGGAACGAGGTCCGCTGGCAGGGAGGGGAGGTGAACGATGACGAATGACGACCGGTTGCGCATGCTCCAGGACGCGGTGGCCCGGTACGGCAGCCAGGCCAAGGTGGGGCGGATGCTGGGCTACAGCAGCACCACGGTCAGCCAGGTGCTGAGCGGCACCTATGGCGGCCAGTTGGACGGCTTTTTAACGCGGGTTGAAGAGACCTTTTCCCCCTCGGAAGTGGACTGCCCGATTCTGGGGACGATCACCCTGCCGGTGTGCGTGGCCGAGCGGCGGCAGCCGTTCTGCACGGCCAACCCGCACCGGGTGCGGATGTATCAGGCGTGTCGGAAGTGTGGGTGGAATACCGACCCGCGGGAGGAATGAGGAGCGCGGCGCTCCGTGGGGGCGAGAGCTGTTTAGGCTGAAGCTGTTTAGCGGTTTAGGCAAAAGAGTGCGGCCCGTCGGGCCGGGACAACAACACAAGGAGAGCGACATGAACCATCTGGCACTGAACGAGAGACTGAACGCCATCACCATGCTGGTGGACGAGATCAGGCGCAACCCGCATATCGCCGGCGAGGGCCGGTCCAAGCAGGGGCTGCTCGACTGCCTGCAGGACATCGAGGACACTGCCGAGGCGATGCGCCACGAGATCGCCGGGCCGCGGATCGTGGCCCTGTACCTGGCCGACGCGCTCGAGCAGGTGCAGCGCGTCACCCAACTGATGGACGAGCTGGAGCTGCCGCCGGACCAGCGGCAGGTGCTCAGCCTGGCCATGGGGTGCGAGCTGGCAGTCGAGAAGTTCCGCGCCTGGCGCCAACTGGCGCGGATCGGCCAGGGTATCGGCGAACAACTGGAGGCCTACCATGCGGACGTGCAGGCTGCTGCGTAAGGCCATGCTGGCCGAGGGACCGACGACCGTGGCGGCGCGGATCGGCTGCGCGCCGAGCGAGCTGGCCCGGGTGGTGCACGGCGACATCGTCGGGCGGGAAGGACACACCAACATCGAGGCCGTCATGGGGGCGGTCTCCACCATCTACGGAGGCAAGAGGAACATGCAGAACCTTCCGGAAGGGTACAAGCGCAACGCGGTCGGCCACCTGGTGCCGATCGAGAGCATCAAGGAAGAGGACCTGGCGCGCGACCAGTTCGTGCAGGAGATGGTGGCCCGGGCGCAGGAGTTTTCCACCACCCTGCAGGCGTTCAAGAAGCGGGTGCGCGACGATTTCCAGGCGTTTCTGGACCTGAGCGCGGAGAAGTACGAGGTGACCCTGGGCGGCGAGAAGGGCAACGTCAGCCTGCGCTCGTTCGACGGTCGCTTCGAGATCATCCGCGAGGTGAACGAACTGCTCGATTTCGACGAACGCCTGCACGTGGCCAAGGCACTGGTGGACGAATGCCTGATCGAATGGTCGGCGGGCCTGGACAACAAGATCCGCACCCTGATCATGAGCGCCTTCCAGGTGGACAGCAAAGGCAAGATCAACAGCAAGCGGGTGCTCGGCCTGCGGCGCTACAACTTCGACGACGAACGGTGGAAGCGGGCCATGCAGGCGATCAACGACGCCATCATGGTCACCGGCAGCTGCGTGTACTTCCGGTTCTACGCGACGGACGAGGCGGGGAAATTGGGACAGGTGAAGTTGGATTTCTCGGCGATCTGATGCCGGCTGCCGCCGGCCAGCTGTTGAGCGAGAAGCTTTTAAGCGGTTTAGCCTCAAGTCAGCGGCCCTGCGGGCCGGAAGAAGAAGCTCAACAGCTCAACAGCTTCAAGCTCAATAGCTCAACAGGGGAGGTTGAAACATGTTTGGATGGATGAAGCGACAGGCAAGCGAGCTATGGGCCGATGTCCGGGCCTTTGTCGAGGGGCGGGTACCGGGGGAGGATGAGCCGGTGGTGCGGGACGGGCGGGTGTTCGAGGTGCCGGAAGGGTTGGTGCCGCGGGTCATGCGGCTCTACGAGGATGCCGAGCGGGCCCGTGCGGCGGGCAACGGCGAATACGCAGGCTGGAAGCTGTGGCGGTTGATCCTGGACCGATGCCCCGAGACCAGGGAAGGCCGCTGGCGCCTGGTCTTTCGCACCGACGGCAAGATCGTGGTGCGGGAGGTGGCGGAATGAGCCCGACCGCGTACCAGCCGTGGACGAAGCCGGAGGCGATGGAGGCCGAGGCGGAGCGGCGGCAAAGCTGCCTGTTTTGCCGCTCGGCCGGGCCCGAACTGCCCGTCTACTCGGCCTGCGTGGGCCGCCTGGGCATCTGCCTGGAGTGCGCGCGCAAGGCGGTGGAGGCGCTGGAAGAACACCAGGGCGGGAGGGATACATGGTGAACGTGGCAGGGGAACAAGAAGAACTGCTTGCCATCGCCCAGTTGGCGCCGGGGGCGTCGTCGCGGCGGCTGCGCGATCTGCAGACCGTGACCCCGCCGTTCGGCTACTGCGCCGGCTGCGGCGAGCCGTGCGCTCTCGATCCGGACGGGTACGGGCTGTGCGTGACGTGCGAGCAGACCGCCGGCCAGGGGGCGGTGTCATGGTCGGCGAAGTGATGGCCTACGCCCTGCTGCACGTGGCCAGCCCCAAGCTGGCCACGGTGGTGGCCCTGGGCGATCGGGACCGGCCGCACGTGGTGCTGGCGAGGCATGTTCCCGAAAAGCGTTTCGGGAACATGCCGCAAGCCCGCATCGCCACGCCGAAAAAAAACAGATAACGAAGAGGGACGAAGGTGATTGGAAAAGAAATTGAAGCGTTATTTATCGTGGTCGTAGTGCTGGTGTTATTGCTGATGTTCTTAGAACTATTCACCAAAACCATCTACTCGTACCACTACACGTATGAAAGGGAAGATGGAAGAAAGGCGCAGGCGTTATGCACTTCCTTTGATAGCGATCTGAACCCTGGCGATATTCGCCTCTTTCTTGCCGATTTCAAAAAAGAGAAGGTCGCCATTCTAATGTTCAAGAAAGGAAGGAGCAAGCGGGTGCTGGTTGTACCATGGGAGAAACGAGCAGTTGGCTCTTTCGATGTGCAGTTTTAGGTGACGCGAAACCCCGGTTCGTCCGGGGTCGTCGAAGGGTTGCGCCTTCGGCCTGATGAGCAGCTGTTGTCCGTAGGGTGCGCCGTGCGCACCGCACACTGAAAGGAGGAGCGAATGGGGTTGGTCAAGGAAACAAGCCGGATAGGACAGGATCCGAGGTGTGATGGTCTTTTCGACATCGATGCGGCCGTCCAAATCATCGAACGCGAAGAGGATGAGATCTATGAACCATGGAGGATCATCGATCTTCACTTTGACAGCCGGAGTCGCCTGCGCCCGCGCGAGCTGCGCGAACTCGGGGCCTGGCTGATGCGAGAGGGCCGGCGGATCGGCCGCGAGTACACGGCGAGCGGGGCGCCGAGGAAAAGATGATCCTCGTCTGTCCGAGTTGCGGGGCCACGCACAGCGCCGAGGCCTGGGAGAACGACATGAACGCCCGCAAGGCCTTTGCCGCGCGGGCCACCCTGCCGATCGAGGTGAGCGCGCCCCTGCTGCC
>JBAYZB010000106.1:0-9812 GCA_041672765.1 Gammaproteobacteria bacterium
CGGTAGAAGGGGAAAGCCTGCGGCTGCCGGAGCCGTTCTTCGTGATCGCCACCCAGAACCCGGCCTACCACACCGGCACCTTCCCGCTGCCGGAGTCCCAGCTCGACCGGTTCATGATGCGCATCCGGCTCGGCTATCCCGACCGCCAGGCGGAGCGTGCCATGCTCCAGGGCCGCGACCGGCGCGCCCTTATCTCGGACCTGGAACCGTGCCTGGACGTGCGGGAACTGCTCGATCTGCAGCAGACCGTGCCGCAGGTTCACGTGTCCGACGCGCTGCTGGATTACCTGCAGGCCCTGGTGGCCTATTCCCGGCAATCGGGGCGTTTCGCGGCCGGCCTGTCGCCGCGCGCCGCGCTGGCGCTGTTGCGCGCGGCCCAGGCCTGGGCGCTGATCGCAGGACGCGGGCATGTGCTGCCCGAAGACGTGCAGGCCGTTCTGCCCGGAGTGGTGGGGCATCGCCTGGCGGCGCTGGCGGAGGACGACGAGCGCGTCGGGCGCGACCCGGGAGCGGAACTGCTGAACGCCGTCCCGATCCCCTGATGCCCGATCGAGGATGAGGCGCGACATGACGGAACACGCCAGGGGCGCCGCAGTCGGCGCGTTACCACAGCCCGGACGGCCAGGAACGGCTGGGGAGCGCAGCCCGACCACCGTGGAACTCGGCCTGCGCCGCATCTACATCCTGCCCACACGGCACGGCGTGCTGTTCGCCGTACTGCTGCTGGTAATGCTGCTCGGCTCCATCAACTACAACCTCAGCCTGGGCTATGCCTTCACCTTTCTGCTGGGCAGCGTTGCCCTCGTCTCGATCCTGCATACCTACCGAAACCTTGCCGGCCTGCGGGTCACCCCCGGAAAGGCGCAGCCGGTGTTCGCCGGGCAGGAGGCCGTGTTCCCGATCCACCTGTACAGCGGCACAAAGCCCCGACGCTGCATGATCGGCGTGCAGCGGAAAGACGGCTCACCCGTGTTCAGCGACGTCCCGCCGGAAACGCCCGTCGCGGTATCCTTGAACGTCGTCGCCCGACAAAGAGGAACGCTCCATCTAGGCCGCTTCAAGGTGTTTTCCGAATACCCGCTGGGCCTGTTTCACGCCTGGTCCTGGATCGATCCGGAGTCGAGCTGCGTGGTGTATCCCCGTCCCGGCAAGGCCGCCCCGGCCACGCGCGCGGGCACGGCGCCCAGCGGCAGGCCGGACCGGAGCGAGGAAGGGGACGATTTCGCGGGATTCCGCAAGTACCGCGCCGGCGATCCCCTGTCGCACGTGGCCTGGAAGGCGACGGCACGCGGTCAGGGCCTGCTGACCAAGCAGTTCTCCGGTCCCGCCCAGGAAACCCTGTGGCTGGACTGGGATGCACTGCCGGGCCTCAATCCCGAGGAGCGGCTCGCGCGCCTCTGCCGCGCGGTGCTGAATGCGGACGCAGCAGGCCATCGCTACGGGTTGCGCCTGCCCGGCAAGAGCGTCGCCCCCGCCAGCGGCGAGTCCCATAAGCGCGCCTGTCTCACGGCCCTCGCCCTGTTCCGCGGCGCCGGGGCGGTCCGCCGCGACGACGGCAGCCTGCTCCGGCAGGTCGCGCAGCGGTTCGTGGCGCTGTTCGCCCGCGTCCGGACGTCCCATCCATGAACACCTCCGGTACACACCACCTGCCCGCCGCGGCCCTGACGGGACTGATCCTGTCCCTGGCGCTGGTGAGTGCGCCGCACGTGCTGCACCTGTCGCCATGGATGATCCTGTGGACCGTAACCGCAGCCGCGTGGCGCCTGGCGGTCGCCCGCCGCGGCTGGCACCTGCCCGGCAAGTGGCCGCGCCTGGCGATGGTCCTGGTGGGCCTGGCAGGGGTTTATCTCGAACACAGCGCAATCCTGGGGCGCGATGCCGGCATCGCTCTGCTGGTGGTGATGCTCGCCTTGAAGCTGCTGGAGACCAGTGCCCGGCGCGATGCCATGGTGGTGATCTTCCTGGGCTACTTCCTGGTCATCACCAATTTTCTCTACTCCCAATCCATCGCCATGGGCCTTTACATGCTGCTCGCCGCCCTGGCCAACACAGCGGCCCTGATCGGGATCAATCATCCCGGCGGCATCCGGGCAGCACGGCGCCACCTGCGCACGGCCGGCACACTGCTCCTGCAAGCCCTGCCTGTGACTCTGCTGCTGTTCCTGCTGTTCCCCCGCGTGGAAGGCCCCCTCTGGCGCCTGCCGAAGGACGCGCACCAGACCGGCACTGGGCTGAGCGAGGAAATGAGTCCGGGCAGCATCAGCCACCTGGGCCAATCGGATGCCGTGGCCTTCCGCGCCATATTTTCCGACGCAGTACCGCCCCAGGATCAACTCTACTGGCGCGGCCCCGTGTTCTGGTTCTTCGATGGCAGGACCTGGACCGCCGGCACCAGGACGGACGCCGACGGCCCGGCGCTCACCGCCCTGGGGCAGGCCGTCGAGTACACAGTGATGCTGGAGCCCCACAACCGGCGTTGGCTGTTCGCGCTGGATCTGCCCGGGAGCATCCCCACGGGCGGACGCCTCACCGGGGATTACCGGCTTCTGTCCGGCCGGCCGGTGACGCAGCGCACCCTCTACGATGTCACGTCGTTCCTCGAATATCGGGCCGACCCCGAACTCAGTCCCGGCCAGCGCCGCCGCGCCCTGCAACTGCCCGCTTTCGGCAATCCCAGGACCCGCGCCCTGGCCGCCTCCTGGCAAGCGCACAGCGCCAGGGCATTGGACTTCATCGACAGGGCGCTGCGGCACTTCCGCGAGGAACCCTTCGTCTACACCCTCACGCCGCCGCTCCTGGCCGACCGCGACCCGGTGGACGATTTCCTGTTCAACACCCGCCGCGGCTTCTGCGAGCACTATGCAAGCGCTTTTGCCGTGCTGTTGCGCGCGGCAGGCATCCCGGCGCGGATCGTCACCGGCTACCAGGGCGGGGATTACAACCCGTTGGGCGGCTATCTCATCGTACGTCAGTCCGACGCCCACGCCTGGGTCGAGGCCTGGGTGGAAGGGCATGGCTGGCTGCGTCTCGATCCCACCGCCGCCGTTTCGCCCGTGCGGGTGGAACTGGGCCTGGCGGCTGCCGTGCCGGCAGGCGAACCCCTGCCCGCGCTGCTGCGCCCGGACAACCAATGGCTGCACCGGACACGCCTTGCCTGGGATGCCGTCAACAATGGCTGGAACTACTGGGTGCTGGGCTACGGGCCGGAACAGCAACTCGGCCTGTTCGCAAGCCTGGGGCTGGGACTGCTCTCCTGGCAGGACATGGCCGGCATCCTGCTGGCCGGCCTTGGAGTCGCCCTGTTGCTGCTCGCCGTGTTCGTGGTGCGCTTACCGGGTGGAACACGTGACGAAGTGCGCATGTGGTACGACCGTTTCTGCCGCAAGCTGGCCCGTCTGGGGCTTGCCCGCAAGCCGCACGAAGGCCCCCAGGACTACGCCCGGCGGGTCGTCTCCCTTCGGCCCGAACTGGGACCCAAGGTCCTGCCTGTCACCGAGCTGTACGTCGCCCTGCGCTACGGCGACGATCATCGCCCCGAATCGTTGCGCAGATTCCGGCGCCTGGTGCGGGCGTTCCGGACCGGCTAGACAAACCGACGGGGCCGCTCCGGCAGAGCGTTGCGGCCCCGTCATTGCCCGCGTCAGGCCGGCGCAGCCAATTACTGGCTAGCGCCTCCGCCACCGGGGGCATCCTGAGGAGACTGTCCGGCCGGGGGCTGCTCCATGCCCGGCTCCACGCCAGGCGACATCCCGCCACCGCCGCTGGCTCCGCTTTCAAATTGCGCGAATTCCGACTGGTCCAACTGGCCGTCCTGATTCTGGTCGATGGACTGGAACTGTTGCGATAGCTGCGGATTGGCCTGCGCTTCGTCCTGACTGATCATGCCATCGCCGTTGGCGTCGAGCTGCGAGAAGCTCATGCCACCGGTCGCACTACCTCCGGTGACACCACCGCCTGCCATTTCACCCCCGCCCTCGCCGGCCGGGGCCTGTTCCGTCGCCGCCTGATCCTGGGTTATACCCTGGTCCTGGCCTCCCTGTTCACATCCGAGCAGTAGCGCCAGCGCGCTTGCCGCTGCCATTGCCAGTATGGGTTTCATGTTCATGCGTCGCCTCCTTAATTGCGCCTTGAACATCCGATCGATACAGGTGTCGCACACATGCCGCCTGCGACCCGCTTTCCACTTTTTCCCGAGAGCTGCGAAAGCCGTGAGGCCTTGCCTTCGCCGGCCCGCAATACTTATCACCGCTCCAGCGGTACCCTGGGGTTTGTCTGCAATCCAAATGCCAAACATAACAATATTCAGCGGATCATTCCCTTAGCCGGACGCCATGTGAATCATCGAGAATCACAGCAGTTCATCTGTCGCTGCTCCGCGACAACGGCGCCGGTCGAATTCGGCAAATACCTTGAGTTTCGCCATTTCACCCGTGTCACCACCGGCAGACACGACAAACGCGCCGCGCACCCGCACTCTGCCCAGTGGGAACCCAGGCAACGGCGCGGGTAACTAGACTTCAATCAAGAACAAGGCTGATGGCCAAAGCGTCACGAGCGGTGCTCCGCTCGTCGTCGAGATGAAGGGAGCATTAGCGGTCTTGTGGAGGATTCATCATGAAACTCAAGGCACGTGCAGACACCCTGACAGCCATCCTGCTGTCGGCATTCATTCTCACCGCATGCAATGAAATGCCCAGCAAAGAGGTGATCGGCGCCGGTACGGGCGCAGTGGTCGGCGGGGTTATCGGCAGTGAAGTCGGCGACGACAGCACGGCCGCGACCATCGGCGGGACCATCCTGGGTGCGGTGGTCGGCGGGGCCATCGGCAGGTACATGGACAACAACGATCGCCGGCAGGTGTACAGCTCCCTGGAAAACAACCAGCCCGCCAGTTGGTCCAATCCCAACACGGACGCCCGCTACGCCTTCGAACCGACCGGCACCTACCGCACCTCTGAGGGTCGGACATGCCGCGAATACACCTCGTCGGTCGTCATCGAAGGACGCCGCGAAACCACGACGGGTACGGCATGCCGACGCGACGACGGCACATGGGAGGTCGTGCCGTCATAGCGCCGATCGCTGCCGACGGCAAGCCTCCCTGTCCATGTCCATTGGGCAGCCGCTGGCCTGCGCAGAGGGAATACAGCTCTTCTGCGCAGGCCGCTGCAGCGAGGCGCGATGCGTCCCGTCACAGATTCCACGCCTCCCCGGCCGGCTGCTAATGGAGATGATCCTCGGCGGAATGCCCGTGCGCATGTTCCGTTTCTATGGCCTGCGCCTCGCCGAACGACGGGAACCTGTCGGTCACGTAGCGGCTGTGGCAGGTCTGGCAGCTTTCCACCATCCTGCCGAAATAGAACCGTTGCAGCTCGTAGTCCTTCTGCTCCGCGGCCACGACCAGCTTGCGGGCTGTGGAATGGAACTCGCCATCCAGTTGCAGGAACGCTGGAGGAGCCGCTCCGGCCAGATCCCGTTCATCCTGCGCCGTCAACTCGCGCTTCAGGATGAAGCTCTCGTGGATCTGGCGCGCGTGCTGCGCTACTGCCGCATGATCTCCGTTGACCAGACCCTTCAGGATCTCGCCGGTCGCCCGATCGATCAGTTTCATTTCCTCTATCAGAAGATGGCGCAATTTGGGCGTGAGCTTGGCCGTTAGCGGCTGTGACGCCGTCTCATGGGCATGCACGCCATCCTCCCCCGGCGCGGCGACCGCCGCCGACAATGCCAGAGAGGCGGCGACCAGAAACACTTTCGACCCCGTCTTGAACTTCATCATCATTTTCTTTCCTCCAGCAGGGAATTCCCCTGCCGGAACCATATCCCATCGCCCGGCTCCGGAATTTGCTCCCCAGCAAGGAAGAATCAGGGCTCGCATAACACCTGGGCACGAGATCGGGGTGATGGACACACCGCTCGACGAAGCCCGGCCATGGCCTTGGAAACGGAAAAATCCAGTCCGCCGCTGACAGAATCGCGGACAGTGCCGGGATGCGCGTTGCGGTCTGATACAATAATTCCCCTCTTAGCACGGCAGCCCCATCCGAAAATCAGGCCAACGAAAAAAGGGGCGCGGCCCGGGACACTACCTACCATTACAAAGAGAGGAACAGCGCGATGTGCGTGACCTTGGTTCACGTCCACATCAAACCGGCGTGCGTGACGCGGTTCGCCGCGGCGGCAACGCCGTATCACCGCGCGTGGCGCGACACCGTTGCGCCGTGGATGGCGGCCTCGCGCCGGGGCGGGCGTCACCACGGCCTCTATCCGGAGAAACCCGAGCAATGATGATCCCACCGTTTTCCATCGCGCGGCTGCCCCGCATCATTTTCGGCGCGGGTTCGCTCGCCCAGGTGCCGGACCTGCTCGCCGCCTACGGCAGGCGCGTACTCCTGGTCACCGGCGCGCGCTCTTTCGTCGCTTCGTCCCATTGGGAGTCGCTGCGGAAACAGCTCGAAACGCGCAACGTCGCCTGGGTGCATTTCCGCGTGGAAGGCGAACCGTCCCCGCAACTCGTGGACGATGCCGTACGGGAACTGAAGGACGCCGGCATCGAGTCGGTGGCGGGCATCGGCGGCGGCAGCGTGCTGGACGCCGCCAAGGCCATCGCCGGGCTGTTGCGCGTCGGCAACTCGGTCATGGACTACCTGGAAGGCGTGGGGCCGGAGTTGCCCTACCAGGGCCCCGCCCTCCCCTACATCGCCGTGCCCACCACCGCGGGGACCGGAAGCGAGGCCACCAAAAACGCGGTGCTGAGCGTGCGGGGCAAAAATGGCTTCAAGAAGTCCTTCCGCCACGAACTGCTGGTGCCGCAATATGCGGTCGTCGATCCCGACCTGCTCGCCACCTGCCCGCGGGAGCTGATCGCCGCCAACGGCATGGACGCCCTGACTCAGTTGCTCGAATCCTACGTATCCACCAAAACGAATCCCTTTACCGACGCCCTGGCGACGAGCGGACTTGCGGCCGTGCGCGACGGGCTGTTCGCATGGTATGAAAACAGCGATCAAGCCGCGCAGGGCCGCGCCGCCATGGCGTATGCGGCGCTGCTCTCCGGCATTGCGTTGGCGCAGACAGGATTGGGCGCGGTACACGGGCTCGCGGCCCCCTTGGGCGCGTTCTTTCCCATCCCCCATGGCGTCGCCTGCGGTGCCACCGTGGCAGCCGCGACAGCAGCGAACATCGCCGCCCTGCGGGAACGCGATCCCGAAAATACGGCGCTGCAGAAATATGCCCACCTCGGCGCCCTGCTGTCCGGCCAGGACGAGGTGCGCGGGAGCACGGCCGCCGACACGCTGATCCGGCTGCTGGAGGACTGGACCGGGCGCCTGCGCCTGCCGACGCTCGGGCACTATGGAATCACGGAAACGGATTTGGATAGCATCGTGGCTCACAGCCGCAGCAGCAGCATGAAGACCAACCCCGTCGTCCTGACCGATGACGAGCTTCGTGCCATCCTGCGGCGCTGCCTGTGACCGGTGCGCCACGCGAAGACATCCTGATCCCGCATGAACACGTCACACCAAAGCCTGGATTACTGGATCGCCCGCCTGAGCAAGGAGGACATGCCTGTCCTGGACCGCACCGCCCGGGAGGTGGCAGGCGTGTCCGAGCGGGCGGAGAGTTCCGCCGCCGAACTGGGCCGTGTCATCCTCCAGGACGCCTCCATGACGGCGCGCGTGCTGAAACTGGCCAACAGCAGCTTCTTCAATCCCGGCGGGCGCAGCATCAGCACCATCACCCGCGCCATCGTCGTGCTGGGGTTCGATACGGTGCGCGGCATGTGCCTCTCCATCGCCCTGGTGGACAGCCTGTTGCAGGGCGCACAAAAAGAACGGGTGGTGCAGGAAATGGCCCGCGCCTTCCACGCCGCCGCCCAGGCCCGGACCTTCGCCCTCAAGCGGGGCGACGAATCACCGGAGGAGGTATTCATCGCCGCCCTGCTCTATCACTTGGGCGAAATGGCCTTCTGGTGTTTCGGTGGCGACAAAGCGACCGAACTGGATGCCGCCATGCGCACGCCGGGCTGCTCCCGGGCCGAGGCGGAAGAAGCGGTGCTGGGCTTTCGGCTGCGCCAGCTCGGCGCGGCCTTGGGCAAGGAGTGGCATCTGGGCCCGTTGGTGGAAAACGCGCTCTCCAACAAAAAGAACGTGGACCCGCGGGTAAACAACGTGTTGCTGGCCCATGAGCTTGCTACCAGCGTCGAACGGGGATGGGACACGACCGAGGTCAGGCAGCTCCTGGAGCAGATCGCGGAATATCTCTATCTGCCACTGGATGCCACCGAGCAACTGGTCCAGTCCAACGCCCGGCAAGCCGCCCGCACCACCGCCTATTTCGGGGCGGCGGAGGCCGGCCGCCTGATACCGATGCCGGAGGCGCACCGGGCGGGATCACGCAAGGAAGAGATCGAGATCCCCGGGGAGACATCGCCGTTCCCCATCCCCGACCCCGCGCTGCAACTGCGCATCCTGCGCGAGCTTTCCGGCCTCCTGCTGGAAGGCAAGACCAACGTCAACCTGCTGCTGGAAATGATCCTGGAGGGCATTTACCGCGGCGTGGGCATGGACCGGACGCTGTTCGCGCTGCTCACGCCGGACCGCCGCTACCTGAAGGCCAAGTTCAGCCTGGGCTGGTCCGATACGAACATCACGCGGATCTTCCTGGTCGAGGTCGGGCCGCGGTTCCCCAACCTGTTCACCCGCGTGCTGGACACCCAGGAAGCCATCTGGGTAAAACCGGACTCGCCCGCGGACATCACCGACCTGCTGACTCCCAGGATCGCCCAGTTCGTCGGAGCGCCGCCGTTTTTCGTCGCGCCGGTCGTCGTAAACGGTCAATCCATCGGCCTGTTCTACGCGGACCGCCATCTCAGCGATCGCAGCCTGGATGAAGACAGCTTCGCGGGCTTCAAGCACTTCTGCCTGCAAGCCGGCCTTACGCTCACCTTCCTGGACCGGCGCGGCGGAGCCTAACCATAAATAGCCGCAATCATCGACCTGTGGCCGTCAATGCCGCTGCGGCGCGCAACTCCTCGCCTCCCAGCGACCAGGCCCGCGCGAAGCCGCCGATGTAACGCGCGCCGTCGGGCACCAGACGAAACAACATGAAATCGCCGAACCCGAACAGCCGCTCCGCGTCCGGCAGGCGCTGCAGATAAAGCGCTCGCCCCGCCGCGTACTCGTGCGAATCACGCGGCAGTTGCAGAACCGTTCCGTGGATCGTCACCCGCGCCAGGGTCTGCGGATCGCCTCGCCCGGGATCGGGTTCGGTAATGGCGAGGGATGCGCGCGGGTCCGCCAACAGGTTACGCGTGTGAGGAGCAAGCCGGCTCAGGTGCAGGAGAAAGCCGCCGAAGTCGGCTTCCGGCACGTACGCCACCATGGACGCCGCCGGCGCGCCCTCGGCCAGGGTGGCGAGTGCCGCCCAGCGCTGCCCGCGGATGAGGCTTGCCAGTTTCTGCCGTTCTTCTGCGTTCACGCTCTCGCCCCTTGTCATGGCCTCCGACGAAGCGATTGTAGCGATAGCGTGCCTTGCAGACGAATGGGCGCCGGCCGCCAGCTCTACCTTTGTCGGATTCGCTGCACGCCATGCTCCCCCCTCCCGCAAGGAAAAAAGGAGAAAAGCCAATCCGACAAAGTGGAATCAGCCCGCGCCGCCAGCGACCGCCCGGTCGTCTGTCTCCTGCGCGGCGGCGCGGGCGGCCTGCTTGGCGCGGTAGTCGGCCACCGCCGCCTTGACCGCATCCTCGGCCAGCACCGAGCAGTGCACCTTCACCGGCGGCAGCGCCAGCTCCGCCGCAATGTCGGTGT
>JBAYZB010000107.1:0-9776 GCA_041672765.1 Gammaproteobacteria bacterium
CTCTGGGGAATGCGCATGTAAAGGTTGCCGCCAGTAAAGGTAGTTCCCGTCTGGCCTTTCAGAACCTGCGGGCCGGTGACGTTCCCGTATGTGCCTAGTTCGTTGAAAAACGACTGCATCTCGGAGTGAATGCTTGCCGTGGCCGTCGCGCTTAAGCCGGCTGTGAGAAGGAACGCGAGCATTCGTGACGCGAGTATTCGTTTCTTCAGCATGATCTTTTTGCCCACCAAGGAGTGATGCACGGATGTATTACGACCCCGCCGACTTGAGCCATTGGCGCAGGCATTGCATGGTGTGCGCCGTGACAGCCGGGGCGCTCGGCGGCTTTTCTATCAGCATCCCCGGCGGTGGGTTCAGGCGGCGTAGGCATATCCGTCATCCCTTTGCAGTAACGTGAATCGGTGATGGGGCGCGGTGATTTTGATTTTTCCATGAGCTGTCTGCACTGCAATATCGAAGTCTCCGCGTTCGCGCACAGACACCACGCCGGTATAGACGCCTTTGTGCTTCCCAGAGGGTTGCGCCAAACGAACCAGATCTCCGGTCTGAAAACCGAACACGCGCTTGACCCGTTTGGCTCGTGTGCGCGGGAAACCGTAGCGGTCAGCCAGACACATTTGGCGACTCCCTCGGCCACGAGCGGTGATGGTGAGCGGGCAAAGCCCGTTCGGAACGAACACCTTGGCGCCGGATTCACCAACACAGGCCGCGTCGATCCAGCGGTCTTTGCCGTAGCCCTGGTCGACGCGGTTCATCCTGGTGCGCCCGCCAGACCAGAAGCCCACCGGCAGCCCCAGGGTTTTGAGTTCGTCGCCAATCCGGTAGCGGATGGCGTTCAGCGCCGCCGCGTCCCTGAGCGGCGGCCGCAGCCCCTGCATCACTCTCTGGAGGTTGGCAGCCCGTGTCTGACTCAGTTTGATCCGGGAGCCCGACAGCCTTGCCAGCCATTCTTCCGGCGGCAGGCTTCCCTTTGCCTCGTTGCACGTCCTGCACGCGATGACTTGGTTGCTCACCCGGTCGGTTCCGCCTCGGCTGCGCGGAACAACATGCTCCCGTTCCAGAATCTTGTCCCCGGACAATCCGCCGCAATATGCGCAGGTGTGCCCGTGGCGATACAGCAGGTACTCCCGCAGTTCCCAGCCATGCAACGTGCCCCGTTGGTACTCGATACCCTCGATATCGGGGTTCTGCATCAGTTGCGTATCGAAGCGTGCGGTCTCGACATGGATGTTGGAAATCGGTGCGGCAGCGATCAGCCGCTTCGCCCAGGTGTGCACATTCGCCACGCAGGATAGCCGCGACGGCGGCAACCAGCCCGCCGGGCGCGTGCGGTTGAGGAAGCGCGGCGCCCGATAGCGGGTCTTGCGGTTCCGGCGGCTGCGGCGCAGGGCGCGGCGGCTGTCCAGATTCGATTTTACGGTATGGCCGCGATGCCGGAGGTTGGCAGCCCAGACTACGGTGTTGCCACGTTCAGCAAACGCGGCCACCAACGCGATCCCAGTGGTCTTGCTGCCTGGATCGAGTTTCAGTTCGGTGGGTTGGGCTACGGCGTCATGGCGCATCTCCCGAAGAATGATCGTGAAGGGCATGCGACGGTACACGGCGGCCTTCTGCCGACGCAACAGCGCCCGTGCCCGTGCCGGGTGGCAGGGCATTAGAGGCATCTTGTCGGCGTTCAGTACCAGTACCCGTTGCATCTTCATTCCAGTTTTGGCAGGTAACTGCCGTCTCGGCCCGAAGGCCGGTCAATATCACCTCGCCAAGGTTAGAAAGGCTTGTCTGCCAAGGACACTGCCCGTTGACCCGGTTCCGTGCTGTTTAATCCCTGGCGACAGAGCCCGGAACTGGTGAAGCATTCCGGGGTGTCATGACCCTCCTAACGTAGCCCCATCACCTCGCGGTGGCGGCTGAGGCTGGTCGAATCGGTTCGGGCGGTGTGCCGCCTGAACCCAGCCCACTGAGGACGTGATATGGAAATCACGGACTCAACGGGAAGCCGGGGATTCGACTTCGCTACTCATTAGTCGCGATTCGCCATGTTACAAAAACGTGCCCCGTGGAAATGGGCCGATAAGCTGCGCTTTGGTGCGCTTTTCCCCTCTATTTTCAGTTGTCCGTTTGTTAAGTTGTCACGCAGTCCACTGACGGTGCTCTGCCGCCAGGCGTTAAACCGACATGCAACTGGCAGTGCTCTGACAGGCTTCTGGCGGTTTACCGATTCGTCATCGCGTTTGGCTATTTCAAAGATGTTTTCTCACGGTTCACGGGAGGTCGATTTGAACATCCTCGGCATCGATATCGGTTATTCCAACCTCAAGCTCGCTTTCGGCCTTAAAGGCGGGTCTCCGAAAACCCACCTGCGTCCGGCGGGCGCTGCACCCGCTGACCGCTTCGGCTCGCGGTTCGATGGGAAGGCGCATGACGATTTCCTTCATGTACTGGTCGGCGGCCATGAATTCGTCGCAGGCGTATCGCCAGACCGCGCGGAGATGTGGAGTCGGTCACTGCATGCCGACTACGCATCGAGCCCTTCCTACGAGGCGCTTTTCCACGCTGGCCTGCTCTTGTCCGAGATGGAACGGATTGATGTGCTCGTCACCGGACTGCCCGTGTCGCAGTATCTCGATGACGCGCGCAGAAATGCGCTTGCCGAGCAGATGCAGGGCACGCACCAGGTCACGCTCAAGCGGACGGTTTCCGTCGAGAAGGTCAAGGTAATTCCTCAGCCCATTGGCGGGCTGCTGGACTATATCGCGCAGGAGGACGCCGACATCGATGACGCACAGGTCCTGGTGATTGATCCCGGCTTCTTCTCGGTCGACTGGGTGGTCGTCGCAAACAAGGACCTGCACCGCCAATCCTCCGGCACGAGCCTCAACGCCTCTTCCGTAGTGCTGGAAGAAGCGTCCCGGCTGATTGCCAAGGATCATGGGTCTGCCGTCGATACCGAGACGCTGGAAAACGCGATCCGGTCCGGCAAGCCCGCAGTGCTCGTTCACGGCCAGCGCGTGGACATCGCGCCCTACATCGAGCAGGCCGCCAGGACTGTCGGCCACGTGGTTGTCGAGTCCATCCAGAAATCGCTGCGGACTGAAAGCAAGGGGCCGGACCTTGTCGTCCTCGTCGGTGGGGGCGCTATGTTCTTCCGCGATGCGGTGCAGGAGGCATTTCCAAGACTGAAGGTGGCCACCCCCAAGGAGCCGGTGTTTTCCAACGCCCGCGGCTTTTGGTTGATGGGAGCTGCCCTGTGAGCGGCATTCGGGTCGTTCTCACCATCACACCTGCCAACCCCGAACTGTTTGCGGCCCTGGAGACCATACCGGCCAGGTTGCGCGCAGAGCGTATCCGAACACTGGCCACTATCGGGCTTGCCGCCGTGTCCGGCGCGGTCGGCGGCAGGGCCGTCAATGGCCCTGCCGCCGACCCCAGCAGCCAGAACCAAGGCGGCGCCGATCGCGCCATGACCTTCGCAAGGTCATTGGGTACCGATATCTGACCTGGAGTTTCTGATGGCCGAGCGGAAAGTCGGGCGTCACCACCTCGCCTTTTATCGCGGATGGATTCAGGGGCTTGACCTCAAGCGCCTGGCGGATCTCTATCTGGAGACGGGGATGGATCTGAGGCTCGCCAAGAACACGCTGAACTGGCTTCGGGACACCCTGAGTCAAGCGGCCCTGCGTCACGGAAAACGCGGGGAAGCGCGGCTGCTGCGATTGCACGTTGCGGCATCCCTGCAGGACAGCGATGCGGTGGGATTCCCTACCCTTGAGGATTTCCAGGCAGAACACGACCCGGATGGGTTCTATCGTGAAGAGGAATTGATCCGGCTCTATCTTGATGCCTACCCCCAAGCCTTGAACAAGAAGGCGCGGCAACGGCAGCGTCTCATCGACCGCCAGCTCACCGCCTTGGCCTGGATCGAGCGTTTGCTTGTTGCCGAGCCGGTCCCCTCAGATGTGGTCGCCGCCTGGTTCGACCACCCTGTCGCTGACCGTCTGATGCAAGCTGGAATTCCTACCATCGGAGCCCTGTTGGAACGAATCCGTGAGCGGGGATACAGATGGTGGGTCATGGTGCCCCGACTGGGAGAAAAGGGGGCGGCTCGGATCGTTGCGTGGTTGCGCGGGTACGAGGCCTCCTTGGGCACCCTGCCAAGCCATGCGCTCTCGCCGCAACGCAGCCAGCCCGCCCCTCTGCTCGTCCAAGCCCGAAGCCGCGAGACCGCAATTGTCCCGATCGAGGCGTTCTCGCTCCCAGACATGCTCTCCGGTGCTGCCGGATCCAACCGCCACCCATCCCGGCCGCGCATCGACGCGACAAACGACCTCCAGGCCATTCACGTCTGGTTGGCAACGAAATCCAGCAGCCCCAATACTGTACGTGCCTATCGCAAGGAAGCGGAAAGGCTGTTGCTCTGGGCTGTTGTTGAGCGACGGAAAGCGCTCTCCGACCTGTCGGTGGAAGACTGTGCCACCTACCGCGACTGGCTTTCCATGCTCGGCCGGACGCAAGCAGGAGAATGGCCTTTCCGTGTCGCACAAGACGAGTGGATCGGGAAGCGCAACACCCCGCGTTTCAGCCCAAACTGGAGACCGTTCGACGGCCCGCTATCCGCTACGAGTGTCCGGCAGGCGTTGACGATCCTGTCGAGTCTGTTCAAGTGGCTGGTGCGCGTCCAGTATTGCGCTTTCAATCCCTGGGACGCCGTGGGCCGCAAGCCATCCGCAAGCCCGGACACACCCGAGGACGTGGAATTGACGCGGGTGTTCTCGACCGGCCAATGGGACTACCTGATGGCTTTCCTCGACACCCTGCCTGCGGACGAGGCGGCCTCCAGGCTGCGGTTCGCGCTGCCCTTCGCCCAGGCCACTGGCCTGCGTCTGTCGGAGCTCGTGGATGCGAGCGTAAGCCGGCTCTACACCATGCCGCTCAAGGATGGCCTGGGCGTGCGCTGGATGCTCAAAGTGCTGGGCAAAGGCGGCAAGTGGCGGGCCGTGCCTATGCCCAGCCGGGTCATGGATCGCCTCCGGGAATACCTTGCCCGCCGTGGTCTCGATCCCGACCCGCTCGCCAATCCGCCCGAGACGCCTTTGATCTCCAGGCTTGGAAGCCAGGAGCCGATGACAGGGAGCGCCTTGTACAAGACGCTGCGGACGGTATTCCATCAGGCAGCAGAAAGCCTGGCTGCGGATGGCAAAGGCCAGGAAGCCAAGGCCTTCCGCCGTGCCACCGTCCATTGGCTGCGGCATACCTGCGGCGCGCATCTCGCGTCGAGCGGCGTGCCGGTGAATTTGGTGCAAAAGCTTCTCGGTCACGCGAGTCTGGCGACTACCAGCATCTACACGGAGACTGACGGTGAGCAACTGTGGTCTGAACTGGAATCGCGAGTTTGATTGCAAGCTCTGCCCCAGGCTTGCCGCGTCACGGACCCAGATCGTTTTCCCAACACCCTGCCCCCGCGGCGGACTGCTCGCCATCGGGGAGGCACCGGGCGTGGAGGAGGACAAGATCGGAGAGGGCTTTGTTGGACAGGCCGGCCGCACGCTTGATGCCCTGCTGGTCCGTCACGGGCTGGAGCGAAACCGCGACTACGGCGTGGCGAATATCGTCCGATGCCGCCCGCCGGGCAACCGGAGGCCAGACAAGACCGAAATTGCCAACTGCCTGCCTTGGCTAGCAAGTTTCCTGCTGGAATGCAGACCTTCCATGCTGCTTCTGGTGGGGGCCACGGCGACGGAAGTCTTCCTCGGTCCCGGGCCGCTCCACTGGCAGATCGAGCGATCCAGGAATTCCCCGGTGCTGCTCGCCAAGGACGCGCACCCCATACTCCAGCCAGCGATCCGGGCATTGCACAGCCTGTCCGGCGCTGTTTTTGCCATCCCAATGCCGCACACCTCCAGCAAGGTGTGGCGCGAGATTGGCGAAGAGCAGGTCGAACTGGCCGTCGGATGCCTGGAGCTTTCGCATGCAGCTTGAGTACAGAACCGACCGGCGCGGCTACACCATGTGGATGGAGCGCGATTTGTTCGGGGCCTTCGTGCTGTATCGGCGCTGGTATGGCTTGCACAACCGGCGGGGCGGGATGAAACGCCAGGTGTTCGAGCACGAAGAGGATGCCCTGAGAGAAGTGCGCCGGATCATGTGCGTGCGGGAAAGGCACGGCTATGTGCCGGTCGGCCATTAGCAGAAGGCATTCCAGCCCACGGCGCCGCCTTGTCCGCGACGAAGAATCGTTGCACAAGGCCTGCGTCGAGCTGCTTGCGTGGCTCAGCAGCCGCCATCCCATTCTGCAATGGATGCTGCACGTTCCAAATGGCGGGAAGCGCCCGAAGGGAGAGGCGGGACGGCTAAAGGCGATGGGTGTGCGGCCCGGCGTGCCCGATCTCCTGCTGCCGATTCCCAGCGGCAACTGGTCCGGCCTCGCGGTGGAACTAAAGTCTCCTACCGGGCGGCTCTCGCCAGCCCAGGCCGCGTGGCTCGACCGGCTGGAGCAAGCCGGTTACCTCGTTGCCGTGTGCCGGTCGATTGATCAGTTCAAGGCTGTTGTCGATCGCTTTCTGTCCGGCCGGAAGCCACCATTTGGCGCAACAGGTCGTGTAGACGCTGGTTTTCCTGTCTCAACTCTTCGATGCGCGCCTCATTCTCCCTCGCCTGCTCCTTGAGAGTGATCACGAGGGCTTCAGTCTCGGCGTGACGGCGAGCCAAGTCCGCAAGTTCGGCACCGGCTTCGTCCGCCTTGGCTCGGCATTCCTCCAACGCCGTCGACAGATCTTCGGCTACCGCCTCCAATTCCTGCCTTTCACGATCCCATTCTTTCCTGGCTTCGGTGTAATCGCTCGTTAGCCTCAGCACTTCCGCCTTGGCGATCTCTGTCGCTTTCGCCCACACTTCCTGAGCGAAGCGGCGGACGGCCTCGTCCAGGTCGGGTGGTACGGGGCCGGCTTCCTGCGCCTTGTCCGTCTTCTCCTTCCGTCGCTGATGCCACTCGCGCATGGCTTCGGAGATCGTCGTGAAACTTCCGCTGCCAAGCGCTTTACGAACGGCTGCCAGGGTCGGCGCCTTCCCTTCTGCGTCGAGCCGGTCAGCGACCGCCCAAATGTCGTCCCTGGTCAGCGCCATGGCGACCACCCCTCGTGCTGATGCGTGAGCACGTTTAGCATCACGAAAGCACCCCATGCAGCCGCCGCCCACTCCCACAGATCGCTGCCAGCGACCAGGATCAGGGCGGCGCACACAGGAAGCGACCCCAATAGCAAGGCTGATGCGATGCGATAGCTGATCTTCCCCTCCACCCGAGAGGATGCCCAAACCACGAACAACCAAGCGGCCGGAGCGATGAGCATGCCGGCGATGCCGTGGCCGCGCGCCAGTTGCTCGCCAGCCACGAATGCGGCTGACGAGGCGGCTGACCACGTGGCAAAGCCCTTCGATTCTGGAAGATCAGACCCTACGGACCGAAACGTCGCGATTTGGAAAGCTCGTACGATGGTCTCGCGCACGAGCAGGAATATTTCCTTCATACAAGAACCCTTGTGTAGCGCTATGATACAATTACAACATACAGCATTATTTGGCCTAACGCAAACTGGTTTCTTCTCCACGCGGTGTGCGGAACAGACAGTACACTGGCGGTGTCCGCATCGATCTGAACAGAGAGCGAGTGGCATGGCACTGGTTACCTGACGGTGTATTGGCGGTTTTCTGAAATGGCTTTGCAGCGGCAACCAGGTGCTGTTTGCTACTAACGGTGCGCTGGCAGTTCGCTGAACTCAGGCTCTCGCCGTAGGCTCGCACCTTCGCCACAGCATTCAAGGCTCCGGTCTTGCAGAAATGCTGTCATTGATCTATGATTGATATCAACGAAAGCAGATAAGGGGATTTGTATATGGGCACCCTAACCGTACGTAACCTACCTGATGAGGTGCATCGGGCGCTCCGCGTGCGCGCCGCCCAGCACGGGCGCAGTACGGAGGCCGAGGTGCGCGCCATCCTGGAAAACGCGGTGAAGCCGGCGGAGCGCATCCGCATGGGCGATGCCCTGGCGGCTCTGGGTCGCAAAATTGGCTTGAAGGATGAGGATTTCGCAGTCTTTGAACAGGTTCGGGACAAGACGCCGGCCGAGCCGATGAGGTTTGAATGATCCTCCTGGATACCAACGTCGTTTCCGAGGCGATGAGGCCAGAGCCGCATCCCGCCGTGCGGAATTGGTTGAACGAGCAGTCCGCGGAAACACTGTACCTGTCCAGCGTGACGCTGGCGGAGCTGCTGTTTGGCATCGCAGCGCTGCCGGCCGGTAGGCGCAAGAACACGCTGGAGAGCGCCCTCGACGGCTTGATGGAACTGTTTGGCGATCGAGTGCTGTCGTTCGATCTTGATGCGGCCCGCCACTATGCCGAACTGGCCGTGACGGCTAGAACCGCTGGTCTGGGATTCCCGACGCCTGACGGATACATCGCCGCCATTGCGGCCTCGCGAGGGTTCATCGTCGCATCCCGCGACACGAGCCCTTACCAGGCGGCAGGGCTACGAGTGATCAACCCCTGGGGGGGTTAGAGCGCGAACCATCTGCCGCAGGGCGGCCCGCGCCAAGCTTTTTCAGCATGCTGCGGACGTGAGCAAGGGAAGCGGCTTCGAAGCGGGTTGCCGCAAAACGCATCACCAGAATCTCGTCTGGCATCGATCAGCGTCTCGCCGTTCGGTCCTTGGTGGCGCTCCAGCGAGCCGACCTCCAGGAACGAATCGACCCAAGCGACAGGGACATCCATTAGGTCGGCCGCTTGCTGCCTGGCCAGTAGACCCGCCTACTTCGCTGTCCGACTCGGACAGTGTGGCAGGGCGATATGCGGCCGCCCTTGACCAAGCAAACACCTTGCGCAAACGGATCGAACGCGAGCTGACCGACTTCGCGGTGGCCGCAGCACGACGCGAACTTGAACAAGGCGCGGCAGCCCTGGTGGTATGGCTGCCCGAGGGCCACTCGGGCGTACACGGCATTGTCGCCAGCCGCCTGGTGGAGCGATACAACCGTCCGGTCGTCTGCCTCTCGCCTCTGTTCGGTTCGGACACCCTGGTGACGGGCTCCGCGCGGAGCGTGCCGGGTGTGCATATCCGCGATGTGCTTCAGACCTGTGCCGACACCGTTCCGGGCATCTTCGTCTCGTTTGGCGGCCACGCGGGCGCGGCGGGGCTTACGCTCCGGCGGGAGGACATTGACCTCTTTCGCGTCCTTCTGGACCACGCCGTAAGCACACAACCCGCCTCTGGCCTGGAATCGGAACCGGGCTGGATCGTTCTGACCGATGGCGAGCTGCCAGCGCGGCTACTCAACCTGGAACTGGCCGATGAACTGGCCTCGCTCGGCCCCTACGGACGGGAATTCGAGGCGCCGCGCTTTGAGGGCGAGTTTGAGGTGGTGGACGCGCGTCCGGCGGGGGATGGAACCCACCTGCGCCTCGTTCTGCGCTCCGGCTCGATGAGGGCGCCGGGGATATGGTTCGGTGCGCGTGAATCGGCGCAGGCGCCCCTGCCGGTGGATGCCGGGATGCGCCTGCGCGCGGTGTACGAACTGGACGAGAACGAATACAGAGGCGAGCGCACGCTTCAGCTCATCCTGCACGGGCCTGGCTGTTCTGTTGCGGGGCATCTCGACTCGACTGTGCTGTTCTGAACGGACAGGGGAACAAGCAACTCGACGATTATGAGTTCGTCGCCAACGCGCTATGCTCGCCAGGAACCGGCCTCTGTACCGCTGGAGCGCCGCTTCCGGTCGTCTCGCG
>JBAYZB010000108.1:0-9735 GCA_041672765.1 Gammaproteobacteria bacterium
GAGCCAATTACCGGCGAGTATGAGGATCAGATGGATGAACCAGCTTGCCAGGATTTTCTGAATGTCAGCGACAGGATTGCCGCAGCAAAGGTCAGATTCTTGGTTATCAATCCCGGTATCAATGGTATCAAAGGCTACAAAAAACACCTTGGCTACAGGCTGGGGACACTTGCCGCCGAGCGCGCTGAAGGAAGCTTCCTGAATCTGATGGCGGATATCAATCGAACTAGTGATCCTAATGATCGAGACTACGTATTTTCAGAGCAAATGATGAATCAGTTTATGCGGGAGATTAGTGATTTTCGGACGTGAGCCAGTATTAGCATGTCTCTGGATCATTGATACAGGCATGACTATCTTATCTGATCAATATCTTATGCTCACATGTAAGTGAAGTATCAAATTGTAACTGAAAGCTTTAAATACGCAGTTGAACTTTTCTTTACGAACCTTCCGATGGGATTATCGTAAGTGGGTCTATCAATCTGATCTTGGTTACTTTTAAAGCCTATGAAAAGAAAGTGATCAGGTTTAAACTCATAACGTAAATTTCCATAACAGCTCACATTAGCATGTAAATCAGATGATTCATACGTACTGATACCGATACCGGTTGAGATACTCACAATTCTATTCGGCGTGTATTGTAACTTGCAATTTATAATCTCGTAACGATTATCTAATATCAGAGGATAGACAATTCCATTATAGACGATATTATTGACCTTGGGGTAATCGTAGTTGATCAAACTCATATTTACCTGATAATTCAAAACTTCATTTAAAGCACCCCAAATGAGTACCGATGCCTGATTCAGATCGTATGCTTCGCTCAAACTATAAACCAGAGAGTGAGAATGGCCTGCAAAAAGTCTAAAAGACAAAGCCTCTTTTTTTTGAGAAGTTATGGATAAATTGACGTTATAGGTATTGTGATTGTTATCGTACAAATCCAAAGGGGTAGCATACTCAGAACCCAACGAAATGCTAAGTTTTGAGTTCAAATTTACAGTTAGCGCAGAATTGATATTGTACACATAAACCGAATCACGTTCTGGATGAAACTCGGTACAGGAATTATTCAATACGAAATTGAAGTCCTTAACATATCCAGTATAAGGCGCTGAATTCCACTTAGCCATCATACCATACCTAAGCAAATCCTTGTCATAAGGATAGCCTGCGTCTAAATATATATCTTTGCTAACATGCTCATTATAGAGATAAAGATCCCATTTGTCTGGATAGTAATTCAGTTGAATATAGCTACGTACTCCTCTTTGCATAACTACAGCCTCTGCTTTACTATTTCTGATCCCTATGACAACGTTTGTTAGCAATTCCAGATTCTTACACATGTTCCAATGGTATCTTCCACTATACGCATGATTGTAATAGCCGCTGTTGATCCTGCTTACAATAGCATTTGCCATAGTCAGCTTATGAATCGTCGGAATGAACGATAGGATCTGAAAATAGTCATCTCGGTTGATAAGAGTCTCATCATCAGTGATTTTCTTATCAAGTGCACCCAATATCCCCCAATTTGATGCTCCTGCATTACCATTCATCTTGAAGGCGATTCTTGGCTGAACAATATTACGCGAGTAAAACACGGAATTGTCAACTCCCAGTGCATTTATATCTTCGATAAAGAAGAACCTATTTTCCTCATAATAGGGAGGGTATTTACTATTGTAGATATCCTGAGCATTATCAGGTGGAATATCCGAAAAATCCGGGTTAAGCGTCACTTTAATGCGAGTGCGGTGACCAGGACTATATGAAAGATCTAGCCCTATGCAATCTGGGTCAAAACTGGTCTGCTTCCGAATCAGATCGTAGCTTTTAACTAAGTATGGTTTTATCGATAAATCCAGATCTCGATCTACGTAGTGTGTTAATACAATATCGCACCCATTAGAAAAGTAGTTTCTCTTCTCGCTGATATTGGCATAGGGCAAGCTGTAAAACTCTCCCGTCTTGTGTATGTACCTAGTTAGAATAATCTTCCAGTTGTACGGCAGTTCCTGCTTAAAACGCAATTCACTCAGAGGTATTTTCATGGTAACTTGCCAGAAATATTCATCATGTGTAGTTTCGTAGCTATAATCACTATTCCAGTTATAATCAGTGTCCATGCTCTCGTTTCGGACAAAGTCAGATAAATTCCCGGAAGGGAAGGCTTGGTAATTATAAGAATAATATGCCTGCGGTAGAGTGATAAGCTGTACCCTGATATAGTCAGTGTTAGTTGCACCATCGCGAAATGCTGACGATCCCACCGTAAACAATGAATCTATTGTGATGACACAATGAACAATAAGATTGTTGTTTTCCTGCCAAAGCCATATCCTGCTTTCTTGTGATTCAGGCAGCTTATCATCTGGATATAAGCGTTTGAAACCACTTAGCATATTATTGTCCTGCAGCACTGGCTCTTCAGATAGAGGTAGTACTACCGCTCCCATCAAGACAAAACACTGCAGAAAGATGATTATAAGTATACAAGTTTTTATATGATTCATGATCTATCTCCTCCATCATTTAGCATCTACTTAGACAGTTATCTATCTGATAGCAACATAAGTTTTGAATCCTTTATTTCTAAAACAACATCAGCTATCGCCGATGTTTCTTTTTTATGTGATATAATGATCACTATTCGGGAAGGTGAAAGCAATTTAACCGTTTGGTAGATCATATGTTCGCTGAGTGGATCGACACTGGATACAGGCTCATCAAGGATCAACAATTTTGGATTTCTGAGAATGCAACGCGCGATTGCTATTCTTTGTTTTTGGCCGATCGATAGCGTGATACCATCATTACCCAACTTTGTCTGATACCCTAATGGCATTTTTTCAACGAATTCACTAACATGTGCATTTCTTGCGGCATTGATTACGTCACTTTCCACTGCTCTCAGATTGCCTATTAGAATATTATTGTATATTGTATCATGCATCATTGACGGTTCTTGCTCCACATAGGCAGAATTATCTCTGATGGATTCGATATTGCAGTCATTCATTTCAATTCCATCAAATTTCACAGTCCCGCCCTGAACTCGGTTAATTCCTAACAAAATTGATGCGATAGTTGTTTTTCCAGAACCTGAAGCACCTGTAATCAAATAAATACGTCCTATGTTAAATTCCACAGAAACCTTATCAAGGATCACGCAATTGCTATGATAAGAGAAGCTTACGTTACATAGCGAGACGCATTGGGCAAAAAAAATCGTTTTCTTATGCTCAAGCGGATACTCAGTCTGAGAATTCAACATTTCGTAAATTCTTCCATATACAGGTAAATTCTTCTTGAAATTGATGATATTCTGAGTCAATTCCAAAGCTGGAGAGTTAAGGATTTCAAAGTAAGCCAAAAAAGCAAAGAGTGAGCCGATGGTAAACTTCCCATTGATAATCAATATTCCGCTAATGAACATTATCAACGTACGGCTGAACATTTGTAATCCAGAACTTATGAATCCACTTGCATATCTTCGTTTTAACAATTTACAGTAAACTGCATAATATTCTCTAAAACTACTTACTATAGATTTATTTATTGAGTAATAAAGATTGAATATTTTGACCATGAATGTTTGTTTGACAGCAGATTGGATGGTACTGCTGTGAATAGTGTATTTTTCAATTAAATGCTTTTGATACCCAGCCAATATCTTCCCCATATATTGAGAAATATAAACATTTAGGAAAATGACGGATAACACAATCAATGTCAAGTAAACATTCAAGATTAAGATACAAATAGTTCCAATTATGATGATAGATAGATTCTGCACAATCCTAATTGCGCTGCTTAAAAATGACTCCATGATGTATACAGTGTCATTCATTGTCCTATTAAACAAATATTCTTCTGTACTATTCTGAAACATAAGCATAGGCAATCTATGTATTCGAGTAACAATGTCTTTTCGCATCTTCATCAGCACAATCATATTCAATCGTGCCAGAATAAACTCTTGATACAAAGATAATACACTATCCAAACCAGAAAGTAAAACATACGCGATTAAAGCGCTAGCAATTATTGCTAATGCACTAGATGGGATAGCCTTATCTATGAAGTATTTACTAATATAAGGGATTGTTAGGCTAATTGCAGAGGATAGAAGCATTAGTATCAAGGCAATAACAACCTGCTTTTTATATTGCAGGAAGTATTTTTTTAGTATCAATACAATTAGTTTTCTATCTTCCTTCATTTTCCCTTCTCAATGATCGCTTATAGATTTGATACAAATAATTCCCCATTTTACACGTTGTTTTGTTTAACACCCTCAAACTGCCTGCATATACCAAATTGTAAGCAATACATCGCATACAATGCTTGTTAGCATCACAAACCTCGCATTCTTCGAATCTAATCTCTCTATTTATTTTCCTTATTGAATCTAACTCAGTATTGTTAAGCCAAATGTCTGAGAGTTTTCTATGATGGAGGTTTCCAACCGCAAAGGGATAACGATAACAAGGAAACACATTTCCTACTATGTCTACATAGATAAAATTTGCACCAATAGAGCAGATTCCGCCACTTTTGTCCTCGTTCGGTTCAATAGGTTTTATTTTTGAGATAATGAACTCATGGTCGACGGAGAGTGCCATATCTGATGTGTTAGCTCGTATTTCAGGAGAGAATGAATCTTCGATGAAATAATTGTAAGCGATTTTATACTTATCTTCTAAAGACTCGAAATATGCAAATGACGCAAAATTGTTTTTAGTAACTGCACATGTTAAAGTGAAGTCAAGAGAATTTGCTTTCAATTTTTCTAAAACAGAAATTACTGAATCGTGAGAATCTGTCCCTGTAAACCTTACGTAATCTTCCTTATTACCATATAATGAAACTTGCAGCCGATTCAGCCTGATAGTTTTCATTACCTGGATATCGTTATCATTAATAAGAGAAGCATTCGTAAAAATATTTACTTTAAATCCGTAATCTAGCGTTTTAAGCAATATTTTGTTGAAGTCGGGTCTCAGGAAGGGCTCTCCTCCTGAAAATGTTACTTCTTGTCCGCCCATTAATTCGAATTCATCAAATAAACTCACATAATCATCAACACGAAGCATGAGATTGCTGTTGTATTTTTTGCTTCCCCCTCTTATACAGAAGACACAGTCAAAATTGCACAGTGATTCGACATCTATTTGAATGTGCTCTGGGAGATTGTGAGATATTTCATTATCTTTAATATCAAGACATAGATCATCATTAACCGCAAGATCTTTAATAGTATAATCAGGTGTAAGTGATGGACAATATTCCGCAAAATCAATAAATTTAATGTCTGATAGAAAATTTACAAGATCACTCATCCCATCAATACTGCTGTTATCTTGAACAAATTTAGCCAAGTCATTATAACAATGGATTTTATTGAAATAGGATTTTAACAAATAAAAGCAGTTGAGTCCGGTTTTATTAACTAAATACCGGACTTGATCTCTGCTTTCTATTACCAGCCATTCAGAGTCTTTGTAATAGTAGTAAAAACTATTCGAAAACATGTTTGTCCCCTTCATTATATATCATTTATTTGAGTACTTCACATCAATACATACTGGCACTCACAAGAAGTTAAAATAATGGGAAGGCTGATTGTTTACCTAGTCAGTATTAATTGGGGTATACACGCATCTACCACCTCTTGCAGGAGGTGGAGTTAAGCATTTGGGATCAATCGCGAGTTTTACTGGTTCGCAAGGGAGGTCAGGATATGTTCCTTTCACCTCGGTTCTCTTATCAATGACTTTGTATATCATTAATTTCGCCATTTTATTCTCCTTTACTTTATCGCCTTCCCATTAAAGTGCTGTCTGATTAATATTTTAATTAACCAATTCCTGTTAGACATTCAAGCTGTCAAGAAAAAAGATCACTTGCATTCCCCCATTTTTAAAACCAACCTAATTTTCATTTGCCATGGTTCAATCAAATCGGCTCTATATGGTGAGGTATCATAATGTCTGGTGCTACGGAGACAGATTTGTATGACTCGGCTGATACGATAGTAAACAAACTGCTGCAGTTTAGCCCAGTCTTTGTTTCTAAAGCAGATCAGCTTCGGAAAACCCCGGCAATCTTCGCAATAATATCTTTACAGGAATAGCTAAAGTACAGAGCCAGGGCGAGTAACATGTTAAGGTTTTTAAGCTTAGTATAGCTGGCCAGTCTCATGCTTTCCCAGTTCAGATCTTGTTTCATTTGACGATGCACTTCTTCGATCTTCCAGCGCTTGCGGTAACCATTAATGGCTTCCTTAATGATCTGTTCCTCAGACATGTTCTTGTCTGCGAAGTCACAAAGCAGATAGAAGTCTTTCCCTTTCTTTCTGCTTCCGGCATACTTACGGTCAAATAACTCCACAAAGTTTACAATAGAATCCATGTTGCCAACGGCATAGTCGCATTTCTTTATAGAAAATGCACTAATCTGTAAGCACTGTCGTCGTCCTACACTTCCAATGAAAGGGTGGGAACGGAGTATGCGCTCCGGAGACGCCCACCGGGTTCATCTCTGAGTCGTATTCGATCTGATCATCTTTGACCCAAGGAGCCAGTGCTTTGATATAGTCTCTTGCATCATCCAAGCTATTGGATTTAGTATCCAAAGCCATGAGGTTATCCATCACTTCCAGTGCATCGTTTAGGGGATAGATCTTATCCTGGGCTGCCAATGCCCGGCAGATATCACTGGTGCGATCATCCAAGATCACCACGAGCTTGTAATATCTGACTTTGGCTTTCTTGTAGCCCTGCAGTCTTCCGAACTCCCGTATTCTCAGAGCGGTGTGCTCTGCCAGTCCCTGCCAATACGATTGGGATTTATCGGTAATATCGCCGAACTGCTGTTTGAGAGTATCTGCCAGCATTTCTTTGGTATAGCCCTGCTCGATTGCTTTGGAGAGGGTGTCTGCGAAGTTCTGCCTGACATCGGCTTCGAAGTGATTCCCGATCCAAAACAACTGCTGCTTCTGAATTGTGGATGAGAGATGCTGATCGTCTATACCCCAGAGTCCGATGCTGGACTTGGTTGGTGCTTGCACTTGGGTGTCTCTGAGTCCGAGCCGCACACAGCGGTCTATTATCGCTTTGGTGGGCTCATTGACCAGTGCTGCGAAGTCATCTCCCAACTGGGTATTGATGATGCCCATAAGCTTATCTATGGAGTCCTTGTTGATCTTCTCGGCTCTTGGCATGTCACTCAACATCTGGATGGCAAGCCTGGTCGCATCTCTGATCTCTGTTTTCCAGGCATTGTTGAGGACTCTGTAGTACTCCAGCATGAGCTGATCGTAGTAGTTCATTAGAAACTAAACCTCCGGACTTTGACCCTATTCCTGCCAATATCGTATTCCGAGAACCTCTCCAGGCATCCTGCCAGAGCATCACAGCCATCGATGTAGCCATCAGGATAAGTGAGGAACTGACTAATTAGGGTTGGTGTGTCTTGACCCTCAGGGAATAGTATCTTGGCGGTCTCAATGATAGTCTCGGTACGTTCAATTCGTAGGTTCTTGTTATCCTTGTTATCGATGCGCTTGATGCGGTGACTGATGGGTGGCAGATGGTTATCTGTAGCCCATCTGTCGAAGTCGGCAAGGATACGTGCCTGACCGTAGGTGGTTTCACAGGCAGCTCTGAACTTGGCTTTGTAGGTTCTGTCCAATTCCTGATAGGTATCATAGTAGTATCGGAAGAACTTGGTGTTCTCTGTCTGTCGTATCCAGACATGGATCAAGTAGAAGCGATTACCATCATAGCCAATGGAGATGACAGCCTTGTAACAGCCCTTCTCTCCCCAGGCAGGATCGGCATAAAGCCAGACCCGCTTCATCTGTGATGGTTCCGGTAAGGTTCTATACTTGGTGAACCAGTGGTTCTTGAAGATATTGCCTTCAATTACCGGCTGACCCAACATCTCCCTTTGATATCCTGTAAACCCGAACTTGGCTCTTAGATTTGGGAGAGTGGCAGTAGGGTATTGCTCCTCCCAGATCGACTTGCCCTGCAGATCTTCGAGAGAGAAGCGCAATATCGCCTTCTGGTGCGTTTTCAGGACTGATTGGCATGATGTATCCAATTCTGGATTATCTGCCCGTATTTCGCTTAATATGAGCTCCTGAAACTGGCAGATGGCATAGTTGGGGTGTACCAGGTTACCGAGCCAGATGATCTTGCCACTGCCATCGGGTGCCAGTGCTCCAGCAAGCTCTTGAGAGATCTTCTCCATACGTCTCTTCCCGATGGACTGGTTGCCCATGTTCTCTTCTTTATCGATATCATCACAAACAATGAGTCCGGGACGTTTGGCAGTCTTGGGATTGATAGTACCTCTATGGCTCTGCTTGATGCTTCTGGCTCTGATCCTCGCTTTGTTCTTGAGATAGAAGTCCAGATCAAAGGCATCCATGGGCTGCAGCTCAGGATAGTCCATTGTGAGACGCTTATTGTTCTGCAGTTCGTGTAAGGTAAAGGCTGTCCGTTCCTGTGCCAGATCAGAGTCTGCAGCAGTATGGATTATGTAGCGTTCGCCTTTGATGATCATCCAGATAGGATAGACCACTCCCATAAGCACCGTTTTGCCCAGCCCACGAAAACCTGTGATTCCGATGATGCCTGAGCCCTTATCAGTTTCATCGAACATAGTCTCATGCGCTGGGCAAAAAGGTAGTGGGAAGATATGGGGAAAGTAAGTATGGCAGAAGAATGAGAAGGCATCCCAGCCCTCGCTTGTGGTTCTCCTGATCCTGTCGGTCTTGGCTTCAGGATTATCGTCTATAAAAGGCAAGACGGAGATCGTTTTTGAAGCGATCTCCGCCAGTGCTTTGTTATGCCGCTGAATGAACTTCTTAGACATAACCGGGACTCACCCCAACACCCAGCAAGCTGTGTGACGGGGACCCCGGGGACTTGGAGGGTAACCATGAAAGTGCGGAGCCGGAGGCGACGGCTCCGCTTGGCTGGTTTGGAGGGTAGGCAGGTCTTGTTTGGAGGCAACCATGTCCGTGGCTGTAAATCTATCCATTTCTAACTCTTAAGTACTCGGCAAGATCAAGGACGATACTCTGAAACTGTTTCAGCATAGTCTCATGCCCTTTCTCAATCATAAAGTCTGTCACCTGATCCAGGAAGCGTACGATATAGTCATTCAGTTCCTTGGCAGGTTCAGAGTCTTTCTGGTTCTGTTTGATGAGTGAGACAAGGCTTTGTAGGGCAGTGTCTGCAGGATTCTTGGCATATTCCCGTAATGCCTGGATGAGTGCCCTCTTGCGGGCTAAGCTAATCTCATGGTCAAGCTTACGCTCTTCCTTGAATAGCTCATCCCACTTTCCGGACTTGATCCACTTGCGGACGGTGATGTCGGAAACTCCGAAGATCACCGCCAGCTCAGTGGGTTCAGTCTTACCGTTCAGATAGGCTTCTTTGCAGTTGTCCCGCTTGATGCGGAACTCGATGGAGTTACTCATATTCGGGCTTGACCTGGTTCTTGAGGACATATTGGTTGAGGTCTTTACCGGAGCAGCGCAGCTGTCCGTTTTCAGTAGTGCGAAAGGCTCGCAGAGGGTTGGCAATATCTCTGATCCAACGATAGACGGTTTTCCTGCTCACTCGGAGAGCGGCAGCCACTTCGTCAGGCCTGTAGTTGCGATTGATGTCGAACACTTTCATTGGCTCCTCTGCTGTTATCGAT
>JBAYZB010000109.1:0-9650 GCA_041672765.1 Gammaproteobacteria bacterium
CGCGGCGAGCCGCACCGAGCCCTGATGATTGATGCGATAGGTATTCTCCGGGTTATTCTTTCCCAGAGGATCGTTGGACAGCTCCGCCAGGTGCACGACGGCGTCCATTCCCTGCAAGTCTTCGCGGGTGACATGACGCAGATCCTTGTTCAACTGAGCGGGATACCGCCGGAGCCGCGGCTCGCTGTACAGCCAGCCGTCGCGGTAATAGCCGGTATCCAGCCCGACCACGTCATGCCCCTGTTCCAGCAGCATGGGCCCCAGCAGACATCCAATATAGCCGTCGCTCCCTGTCAGCAATATTCTCATGTTCCCTCTTCCCGTTTGTCCTCGTCAGTCGTTGCGGTGACCGTCACCACACCTTCCACGGCGCCTGCCCGGAGTTCCAGAGCTGCTCCAGCACGTTTTTGTCGCGCAACGTATCCATCGGGTGCCAGAAGCCCTTGTGCCGATACGCCGACAGTTGTTGCTCGCACGCCAGACGCTCCATCGGCTCCCGCTCCCACACCGTGCCGTCCCCATCGATGTAATCGATCACGTCCGGTTCCAGCACGAAGAATCCGCCATTGACCCATGCCCCGTCACCGTTCGGCTTTTCCTTGAACGATTTAATGAGATCGTTGCCCTGCGCCAACTGGAACGCGCCGAAGCGTCCCGGCGGTTGCACCGCGGTAAGCGTCGCCAGCGCGCCGCTGCGTATGTGAAAATCGATCAGATCGCCGATGTTCACGTCGCTCAACCCATCGCCATAGGTGCAACAGAACGTTTCGCTGCCGATGTATTCCCGTACGCGCCGGATGCGCCCGCCGGTCATGGTGCTTTCGCCCGTGTCCACCAGCGTCACCTGCCACGGTTCGGCGCCGTTGTGCAGCACCTCCATGCTGTTGCGGTGGATGTCCACCCGCATGTCGGAGGTGTGCAGGTAGTAGTTAACGAAGTACTCCTTGATCATGTAGCCCTTGTAGCCGCAGCAGATGATGAAATCTTTGATCCCGTAGGCTGAATACGATTTCATGATGTGCCACAGGATCGGCCTGCCGCCGATTTCCACCATCGGCTTGGGCCGGATGGCGCTCTCCTCGCTGATGCGAGTTCCGAATCCGCCTGCCAAAATCACCGCCTTCATGCCATGCTCCCCACCTGCGAATCGATGTTCCGAACCGTACCGTGCACCGTACCGGTGCCGGCGATCGGGCAGGCTACCGCAGGGCGATGTACCGGGCACTTGCACCCTCGCCCAACGTCGCTTCCCTGCCCATCGTTACAGCCTGCCTTTGCTGGTGAACGATGCCGGCCCCGTCCTGGCCAGACCTTCCGTCATGGCTTCCGTCGCTACCGGCTGCACCCGCTCCCGCGGCAATCACCGCGTCTTCTGAAACAGCATCCGCAAATCGTCTTCCGTCATGGGCGGCATCTGGCGCGGCTCGGGCAGCACCGGCTCCTCGCCGCTGCCCACAGGCGCCGGCGCCTCCGCGCCTGCGGTCTGCCTCGACGCCGTCGGTTCCGCACGCTCCCGCAAAGGCAGAATTCCGCTCTGCACTTTGTCCTCGGCGACCGTCCGCATCAGTCCAGCACCGATCCTGGCGGCCTGTTCGCCATAGCCGCAGGCAAGGGCCGTATCGCACAGCACGTTGATCAGGCGCGGCGTACCGCCGGTATATTCGAACACCACGTCATACGCCGCCTCTTCGAAAATGCCGGGATTGCCTCCGGCCACCGTGAGCCGGTGACGGATGTACTGGCCCGTTTCCTCCCGGTTCAAGGGCCGCAGGTGATAGTCCACTACCACACGCTGTGCCAACTGCTCCATATCGCGGCGCTGCAGGAGGTCGCGCAATTGAGGCTGCCCAACGAGAATGAGCTGCACCAGGTGGTGTTTGTCCGCATTCACATTGGAGAGCATGCGCAGTTCCTCAAGGACCTGGACGGACATGTTCTGCGCTTCGTCGACGATCAGGACGGCCCGCCTCCTGCGCTGCAGTTCACCGACGAAGAACTGCGTCAGCGCCCGGTACGCCTCCACCTTGACGCGCGGCTGATGAACGATGTTGAACGCGGCCAGCACGGAGTGCAGCGTATCGTCCACCGAGCCGCCGGTATTGACGATCAATCCGATGGTCGTGGCCCGATTCGCCTCCTTCAGGAGTTGTCGCACCAGCGTGGTCTTGCCCGATCCGATCTCGCCGGTCACCACCGTGAATCCCGCCTGATTCATCAGTCCGTACCGGAGCATCGCCAACGCGGTACTGTGTTCTTTGCCCAGATAGAGGAACCCGGGGTCCGGAAGCAGCGAAAACGGCTTCTCGCGAAATCTGTAGAATGATTCGTACATGCTCTTTGACCTCGGCTCGACGGGTCCAAGATCATGCCGACCGGGAATGGCTCAGCTTGGCTATGTCCATGCGCTACATCCTTGCAGGCTTGATCGCGGTACGCCGCGAGTGAGATGCGTATCAGTAGTACGCGACGCGCTCTTCCACCGATTTGTTCAGCACCGTGCCGACAAGGTTCATATTGGCGAGCACCGAAGATGCGCGTTGCAGGTCATCGATCTGCGTCTTGCCCTCTTCCACGACGAGCAGTACCGCATCGACACAGGGCGCGAACGCCAGCATGTCGTCGCTGCCCCGCAACGGCGGCATGTCGAAGATGACGAACCGTGACGGATAGCGGTTCTTTAGCTCCTGCACGAGCTCCGCCATTTTCGGCGACGACAGCATCTCCGACGAGTCGCGTAACGGTTTGCTGCCGGGGAGCACCACGAAGCGCGCAATGCCGGGATTCACCAGTACGTTCTCCAGCGGCACGTCATCCCGCAAATAATCCACGATGCCATGCTCGGTCTTGAATCCCATCGTGCGGTGAACGCCGGGCCGCATCAGGTCGAGATCAACCAGCACGACGGTGCAGGCCACCTCCATTGCGATGCTGATCGCAAGATTGACCGCCGTCAGCGTCTTGCCCTCGCCCGGATTCGCGCTGGTCACCGCCAGCGTGTTCCAGCCGTTCTCCCGCATTTTCTGCAATACCCGGGTGCGCAGGATCTTGTACGGCCGCACCTGCTCGTCCGCCGAATCCGGGGTAATGATGTGTCTCTTGAGCAACACGTTCCTGGGTATCGCTATGACCCGTGTCTGACTATAGACGATCTGGGACAGGTCATTCGCGGGAGCGGCGGGCGCCGCAGCCGGCAACGGCACCGCCACCGGACTCCTGTGAGCGGCCGCGCCTTGCTCCGTCCGCGCCCTTTCGACAGCCTTCGTGATCAGGTCCAAGGTTCACACCTCTTCCATGGGGTTGATCCGCTCGTGCAGTCCTGTCCAGTCAAGGACCACACCCTTACATCATGCGCGCCCACAAGCCGGGCGGGGACGCTCCATCGGGTTGCAGCAATACGACGGCGGATGCCGCCAGCAACACCACGACCAACGCGAACAGGAGCAGTCCCTTGCCTTTTCGTGCAGCCTCTTCTCCCCTCATATAGGGAATGACAGCCAGCGGCGGCATCTTCAGGGCGGCTGTCACCATGGCCGGGCCGCGCACCGTGCGGTCCATCTGTTCCGCCAGGGCAGCCGTGCCGGCGCTGCTGCCCAGCGAGATCACCAATCCGAGGAACAGGATGGCCAATCGGTTCGGTTTCACCGGCGCGTCCGGCACGCGCGGCGACTCGATCACGGAGAACTTCTCGCCGCGGCTCTCCTTTTCGAGCTGCTCGGCCATACGCGCCTGAAGCAGCTTGTCCCTGATCTCGGCGTATTTCTTCTTCGCGTTTTCATAGTCGCGGGTGAGCGTCAGATACTCCTGCTCGACCTGCGGCGTCATCACCACCCGCTTTTCGTAGTCGGCCATCCGTTCGCGCAACTGCGCACGCCGTGCCTGCGCGGCCTGCAAACCGATATTCACGGTCCGCAGCTCCGTCTGCAGTGATACGTACAGCGGGTTGTCCGGCACCAATGCCGGCAACGCCACGGTTCCCGACGAGGAGGACTTGGCCTTTTTTACCGCCTGTTCCAGATTGGCTACGGTTCGCTTGAGGCGGATCACATCCGGATGTTCTTCCGAGTAGCGCTCCCGCGCCGCCTTGAGCTCCGTCCTGGCGCCCATCAGTTGCTCGGTCAGACTGGTCACCGTTTCCGTGGCGCCAGGCTGTCCGCCAAGGGCCTGTTGCAGTGCGGCGAGTTCGCGGCGGACACGGGTCACGTCCGGATGATCAGGCGAGTAGAGCGCCGCGAGTCTGGCGTTCTCGGCCTGCAACACCCGCAACCGTTCCTGCGGGGAAGGAATCTTTCTGCCGCCATCATCGTATACCGGGGCCATCGGCTCGGTTTGCGCCAATCTCGATTCGAGATAGGCCGCCCGCTCCTGCAGCGTCTGGATCTCCTTGTCGACATTTGCCAGTTCGGTTTCCGTCCGGTCCATCTGGCGCATGTTGAGGTCCATCAGATCCGGGAGGGTGGTGACGTTTTCTTTCTTGAACGCAGCGAGCTTGGCTTCCAGCTCCGACATTTCCTTCCCGAGCCGCTCCCCTTCCTGTTCGAGGAACATGGTCGTCGTGGCCGCTTCTTCCGTTCGAATCCGTCTGTTCTCATTGAGGTATAGATCCACCACCTCGGCGGCCAGCCGCTGCGCGGTTTGCGGGTCCCTGTGATCCACCGACACGCTGAATGCGATCATGGCCTTGGCCGGCCGGCCGCTTTTCGGGTCGATCATGTCGATACTGATCATCTCTTGGGTGATCGAGGAACGCAGGTCTGCAACTGCCGTAGAAGGATCCTTTTCCCGCTCGTCCGGCGAGAGATCGTATTTCTCGATCATCTTCCACAGGCTGTCGTACGTCAGCACACGCTGCGTGATCATCTGAATGCGCTCGGCCGCGTAGCTCGTGACCGTGGTGCGGACCAAATCCGCCGGGATGTCCTGCTGCTCGATCAGGATGGTCCCGGTGGAACGGTAGACCGGCGGGAGGCCATATGCGATGGCCACGCTGATCGCGAACAGCAGCAACAGAGGAACCAGAATGTGATATTTGCGCCGCCTCAGGATCGCCGCCAGATCCCAACGCGATATCTGCCGATATTCTTCCATGCGCGCCTTCCTAATGTCAGGAGAGGTTGATCCGTCATACCAGGCACCGATGCCCTGGCGCAATTACAGCCGGCCAATGTATCGGAGTCTGAGCATTATCGAGTTGCTTTCCGCCGATCCCGGGTCCGCTTCACGGTCCTGCCAGCGGTACCGATATGACGCCTCGATATCCATGGTTCGCGTCAGGGCGTAGCGCAGACCAGGCTGAATTCGGAAGTAATCCCGGTCTGCACGTCCTCCCCCGTCGTCCCGCACGGAGCGCAACTTGAATGCCGTGCCGCTCATAACGAACGTCAAGCGCGGAGTCAGATCGCGGGCGAAGTCGGCCTCCACACGATCGGTTTCCACCACCTCGCCAACACCACTCGGCCGCACATCGCGGCCGGCTCGCAATGAGATCCGGCCCGCCTCCAGTTCCCGGGTCAGGCCGACACGCAGGATCACACCGGTGGAGGACTCGTCCACTCCCGGTTCTTCGACGGAACTGTCCCGTACGCCGAGCGAAAAGGAGGTGCGAAGCACCGGGCTGAACGCACGGTCGTATGTCGCCAACAGGCTGACGTTGTCCGTCTGCGCGTCCCGCTCGTCCGCCTCGAAGCGCGCCACTTCGACGACGGCGGAAATGGTCTCGTTAGGGGCAAGCCTGTAAATGAACCGCCCCTCTACAGCGTGGGTCGTATGATCGACCAGGTCGGCACCCGGCTCGTCATCGTAAGAGACATCATAGAGCCGGTAACCGAGACCGATGGCCGTCCTGCGGGTAAGGTCGTATTCCCACGACGGCCGCAATATTATCCGGTCGCGCCGTATCTGCACGTCCGCCACACCGACATCCGGCAGATCGGGCCCTTCGATTCCGTCGGTTGCATCGGGATCAATGATGACGTCCACGCCCTCTATCGCTTCGTCGTCGCGCACCGTAAACGTGGTGTCGCGCCGCAACGAGGCCGTCAGGCCGAGCACGTGCCGCTGGGCACGGTACCGCGACGAGAGCTCCAGCAACTGTTGATCCCGATCGCGCAGATTATCGTAGTCGACGTAGCTGAACAGCGCGCGCGCCTGCGTTCTCCATACCTCCGTATTCCTGCTGAACTGTGCTCCGGCGCCCACCGTGATGGCCCGCACCTCCTCGCCGTTGTCGGGGTCCAGACCGATGTTGTCGTCATACCGAAGGCCCAGGTTCAGCAGCGGCTCGACCAGCCATTCAGCCGCCATGGCACTGCTTGATGCCCACAGCATCGACATCACGGCCGCCGCCGCAGCGATCTGGCGCCGCCCGCCGGAGCGATTCCACACCGTGCCGGCCGCACCGGCCTGCAGTAGCCGGCATCCTTTTCCAGAGGCGGGGCCCTCTTCAAGCTGCTTTGGCCGATTTCGGAATACTCCGATGGACGACAGCACACCCGACCTGCCCCCCATGACAGAAGCTCCATTCATTCTTTTCATATTAGTCAAAAGTGCTCGCCGTCATTGTTGTATTCAAGGGACAACCACCACATCGCCGCTGCGCAATATGATGTTCTGGTCCAGCGCGCCGCCCCTGCGAACGGCCGAGTATTCAAAAGGCAATACCACTTCTTTTCCGCCTTCGCGCCGCAGAATCTTGATCCCGTTCTCGGATGCATAAGGCGTCAGGCCACCGGCCAAGGTCAACGCCTGCAATACGTCGACGTACCGACCCACCGTAAACTCGCCCGGCTTGGCCACTTCACCCAGCACGTAAATCTTGTAGCCCGCCACCTTGGTGACCGACACATCCACGACCGGATCGGGAATGTACTTGCTCAACCGCTCCTTGATCTCTTGCGCGACCTGTTCGGCTGTCCTTCCCGCCGCCACCACATCGCCCGCCAAAGGGAAGGAAATCATCCCATCCGGTCTCACGAGCACTTCCCGTTGGAGGCTTTCCTCACGCCATACGGAAATATTGAGGGTATCTTCCGGCCCGATCTGGTATCCCTCCGCCTGAGCGCTATCCGCCTGGGCAGCGGCGCCGGCGTTCGCGGCGTCCGTCGTCACCGGCGCCGGCTCGAACATTGCCTGGTTCAGCGATTCGATTCCTGCGCAGCCGAAGAGAAACGACAGGGAAAAAGGAAGCATCCACCTGGCCAAGATGAACTTTCTATGGGGTCTCATTAGGGTACTCCTCGATCGACATCCGCGTTCTTGTCACATTATTTTTACGATTTCCTTGTTACATGCACCCTGTTATTTCACTCTTTATATAATGCATTTTTCGGGTTCGCGGCGCCCGGGAAACAGGCACACGCCCGACAGCGCATACCCACATCGATTCGGCTCGTAGCGACCCTTATCCGGAATGCGTGCGGCGGCTGATCGTGGTCATGGCGATCAGCAGTGCCCCCAACAGCCACAGGACTGCGGGAAAGGGCAGATCCACTTTCCGTAACTTGCCGTCGTCCCTCTCCGTACCGGCTCGATTAGTATAGTCAACGCCAGATTGGTTTTTTTTCGGGTACTCCACCTGCGTCAACCGCTGCTGATTCCCCCCGCGGTAAACATGGCCGACGGGCGGCATGGTCATGCCGGCTTCGAGCGCCGCCGGCAGGTGTCCCGCCTGCCCGTGCGGGTCGTCATGCTTGTCATGAGGAAGTTTCAAAGATTGCCAATCGATGGCGGCGAAGTATGCAATACCGCCCTGCCCGGTGTGCTCCAGGCCTTTATGGAACTGCCGTACGTCATCGCCCGCCGCGGCAGGCCTCGCCACCACCTTCAGGTCCACTTTCCTCCCGTCAGTCAGGAGCGGCACGCCCTCTTGTATTATCGGCATCAGCGACAAGCGGTATCCCTCACAACCGCATTCCTGCGCCGCCGCGCCCTGCACCTCCTGTCCGCCTACCCCCATCGCGGGCAGCAGAAGCCACAGGATCAATGCCGCGATTTCACGCTTCATGCTGTTTCCTCAATCCTTTTTGTACGACGAATTCTTTGTCGTCTTCCTTCAGCCAGTCACCAGCGGTCGACGTTCTTGGCGCCGCTTAGTCCCGATTCCAAGACCCGTCCGTCTGCCGTTAAAGTTTAGAACATACACAGTGCAGCCTGACAGCAACACAATCTTTCTTCGGCAACCCGGTGCCCTGCTCATCGGCTAGAAGCCCCGCTCGTCACCAGATATAAAATTTTTCGACGGTGCGTGACCGGCGTTCCGCATCCCAGCGACCTTCTTAATTAAAAAACAAAACAGCCCGTCCGCACTTCGCTTTCACGGACGGGCTGTGGCAAAGCTCGAAACACAAACCAACGGATACCGTACCAAGCAAACTCCTTGCCGGCTTACTGTCCGGTCGCCCCGGGCGATGCAGGCGGCACGCCGACATCGGGGCTGGTCCCCATATCCGAAGGCGACTGCTCCATCGTACCGGTGTCGGGGCTGGCCGGCTGGTCCGACGGCATTTGCATCCCGCCGCTGGCACCGCCCTCGAAGGCGGCAAACTCGCTCTCATCCAGCGAGCCGTCACCGTTCGCATCGTGCTGCTGGAAATAACTGATCAGTTCGTCCTGCGATACCCTGCCGTCGCCGTCCTGATCGATGGCTCCGAGCAATCCCGTGCTCACCTCGCTGCCGGAATCCTGTCCGATACCGGCATCGGGTTGCGCCGCACCATCCGTCGTAGCATCCTGCCCCAATGCCCACCCGGAGAATGCCAATGCAGCGACGATCAGCGTTAGCTTGGCTTTCATGATTCGTCCTCCACCTTAAATTGATTCCAAATTCCATAACAAGCATTGCCTCGATCGTTGCAATGCCGGGTTTCCTACTGCCCACCCCAGCATGGCAATCCTCATGCCAAGTATCATCATCCCTTTGCGATCAAATAGCTGCCTGCAAGAAACCTTTTACGCGGACATCACGGGTGTCGCCGGATAAATACAGGGCTCTACTCAAGAGACACTACCAGTTTGATACGGTTATGTTTTTATCTGTCTCTCCATAACAACAATCATCTTCTCGCCAATAAGTGCGCCCGTTATCACGATAACGGCTACCAAACACTCTGCACGTCCCATCCTCATTCTCCTGTCACACCATAGCCGCCGCACCGGCGACATCAGAAACATTACTTCTCCTGTTTTTTGTTATGCAATTCACATGATCAGCTTCTGCACATACGTATTTCCCAGCGAAGTGTGACGGGATTCCGCGTATCGCACTGTACGGGTTCTATACCCTAGCCCCGCTCCATAAACCAGAACATGTCGGGGTAAGAAAAATGACATCGCGTCGTTTTGCTTCCTGCTTTGCAGCGCTTTCGCTTTCCGTCGCGGCGTTCGCCGGTTTCCTCCCCTCAGCACACGGCGAGATGATCTTTGTCGGCGACATGGAGACGGGCGATCTATCGCAGTGGAAAACCCGCCAATTGCCCAAGCCTGACTCCGGCAGGGTCGTCTCCTCCGTCGCCCGCGAAGGCAACCATGCGTTGCGGGTGTTGCTGCGCCGCCATGACGAGGTGGGCCGTGAACGCGCCGAAGTCATGCCGTCGGCCCACCCCGCCTTTCCGCAGTTTCGCAACAACTACCGCCTGGGCGAGGAGTACTGGTACGCC
>JBAYZB010000110.1:0-9584 GCA_041672765.1 Gammaproteobacteria bacterium
AAAAACCGCCGAAATGGATTGTGGCGGCGGAACTGGTGGAGACCGCGCGGCTCTATGCCCGCACCGTGGCGGGGATCGAGCCGGAATGGATCGAGCGGCTGGCCGGACCCCTGGTCAAGCGCAGCTACTTCGATCCGCACTGGGAGAAGCGCGCGGCCCAGGTGGCCGCCTATGAACGGGTTACGCTCTATGGGCTCACCCTCGTACCCAAGCGCCGCGTAAACTACGGCCCCATCAATCCCGAGGAGGCACGGCAGATCTTCATCCGCTCCGCGCTGGTGGAAGGCGACTTCACCACGCGCGCGCCCTTCTTCCAGCACAACCGCCGGCTCATCGCCGAGATCGAGGAGCTGGAGGCCAAGTCGCGCCGGCGCGACGTGCTGGTGGACGAGGAAGTGCTCTATCGGTTCTATGACGAGCGCATCCCCCAGGGCATCTACAGTGGCCCCACCTTCGAGAAGTGGCGCAAGCGGGCGGAGCAAGAGAATCCGAAGCTGCTGTTTCTCACCCGGGAGTATCTGATGCGCCACGGCGCGGCGGGCGTGACCGAGGCGCAATTCCCCGACAGCTTCGCCATCGATGGCCTGCGCCTGCCGCTGGAATACCACTTCGAGCCGGGCGATCCCATGGACGGCGTTACGGTGAAGGTGCCGCTGTCGGCCCTCAACCAACTGCGGCCCGCGCCCTTCGAGTGGCTGGTGCCGGGGCTGCTCAAGGAAAAGATCGTCGCGTTGATCAAGTCGCTGCCGAAATCGCTGCGGCGCAACTTCGTGCCTGCGCCGGATTTCGCCGAGGCGTGTATCGAAGCGTTCACCAGTCGGGAAGGCGCGCTGCTCGACGCCCTGGCCAGGCATCTGCAGCGCATGACGGGTGTGGAGGTGCCGCGCGAGGCATGGCGGCCCGAAGAGCTTCCGCCGCACCTGCGCATGAACTTCGCGCTCGTGGACGAGCGGGGCAAAAGGATCGCCATGGGGCGCGATCTGGCGGCGCTGCAAAAGGAGCACGGCGCGCAGGCGCAGCAGAGCTTCGCGCGCCTGTCCATGCCCGAGTACGAACGGGAAAACGTGACCTACTGGGCCTTTGGCGATGTGCCGGAGCAGGTGGAGTTTCAACGCAACGGGGTGGCGCTGAAGGGCTATCCGGCCCTGGTGGATGATGGCACGTCCGTGTCCCTGCGGCTGTTCGATTCCCCCGAGGCGGCGGCGGAGGCGATGCGGGCGGGCCTGCGCCGCCTGTTCATGCTGCAGATCCCGCAACAGCTCAAATACCTGGAGAAGAACCTGCCGGGCCTGCAGCAGATGTGCCTGCGCTACGCGAACGTGCCGCCGCCGCCCGGCGGGCCGGATGCCCGCCAGGACTCCAGGCAGGGGAACCTCTGCGACGAGCTCAAGCGGGATCTGATAACGGCCATCGTCGACCGCGCCTTCTTCGCCGAGGAGGCGCCGGTGCGGACCGCAACCGCGTTCGAGCAGCGTCGGGATGCGGCTGCGAAACGGTTGATGACCGTGGCCAACGAGTTGTGCGGCCTGGTGGACAAGATCCTGACCGAGTATCACGCCGTCGCGCAGCGCGTCAAAGGCGTGGTCTCGTCGGTTCACCTCGATGCCTACAACGACATCAGGGAGCAGTTGCATCACCTCGTTTACCGCGGCTTCGTGGCGCACACCCCTTACCGGTGGCTGATGCACCTGCCGCGCTATCTGCGGGCGATCGGGCTGCGCCTGGACAAGCTGGCGCTCGCGCCGGCCCGGGATGGCCAGAAGATGGCGGAGATCAAACCCTTGTGGAAGGCCTGCCTGCAGCGCATGGAGCAGCGGCGCGAGGAGCGGGTCCACGACCCGGAACTGGAGCAGTACCGCTGGATGCTGGAGGAGTTGCGGGTGTCGCTGTTCGCGCAGGAGTTGAAGACGGCGATGCCGGTATCGGTGAAGCGGTTGGAGCGGCAATGGGGAACGGCATGAACCAGCGGAAGATCGATCAGTGCGTCGAGGCGTTGTGCGGGCTGGGCTGCCGGACCGTGTCGTCGCTCATCCAGCGCATGGAGCGCGGGGAGCCGCTGGCGGAAACGGCGCACCTCGAGCCCGAGGAACGGCAGGCGGTGCTGGCCGAACTGAAATCCATCATGGCGGTGTACGGCGCCCGCTGCGGGGTTTAGCCCCGATGCCATTCGACTATGCCGGGGCAGCGGCTGCCCGACATGCCGCCCCCGTCACGCAGTTGGCGGCGCGATGCGGGGCCCGCAGGTCTTATTGGGCATGGCCTCGCATCAGTCCCGGAAATTGGTGAACTGCAGCGGCAGCTCCAGCTCGGCCTTGCGCACCAGGGCGATGACCTGCTGCAGGTCGTCCTTGCTCTTGCCGCTTACCCGTACCTGTTCACCCTGGATTGCGGCCTGGACCTTCAGCTTGCTGTCCTTGATCAGCTTGGTGATCTTCTTTCCCAGTTCCTTGTCGATCCCCTGGCGCACGAGGATTTTCTGGCGGGCGTGGCTGCCCATCACCTCGGATTTTTCCGCCTGCAGACAGGCGATATCGATGCCGCGTTTCGCCATCTTGCCGTAGAGGATGTCGGCGAGCTGTTTTAGCTGAAACTCGTTGTCACCGTGCAGCGTTACCGTGCTCTCCTCCCGCTCGACCTTCGCGCTGGTGCCTTTGAAATCGAAGCGGGTGGATACCTCGCGGTTCGTCTGGTCGATGGCGTTCGTCAGCTCGTGCTGGTTGACTTCGGACACAATGTCGAAGGAAGGCATTCCGTTTCTCCGGTCAGGCAGTGAACCGGCATAATGGTAACAGGAATGTACCGCTCGACAATGGGTGCGCTGCCTGTACGGCGTCAGGCGATGAGATTGACCTCGAAAAGATATTTGCGGTCGGAGGCATCGTCGACGCTGTACTGCACGAGGTAGGTCTGCCCGGCGATCCGGCGGGCCGAGAATTTTCCTCGCCGCCCCGCCCAATCCATGACCGTCCGTTCCTGCGCGCCGCCATGACGGCGCTGCGCGTTGATCAAGGTGTTGAATATCGCTTCCATGTCGCAGCGGGATTCCTTGTGCCCGGCGGTTTCCTTCATGTGGTCGTCGGCGCTTGCGGTGTCGATGACTCGCGAACTCATTCCCATTCCCTTCGTTCTCTCATGCCCTTCGAGTGGTCGCGGGGCGCTATCCTACGCAATCCGAGCCGTGGAGGAAATCCGGGTTTGCCTGGTCGCTTCCAGGGATTTCCCCGATTGCGCCCGGTCCTTGCGCCGGACGCGCTAGAGAGTATAGCCGCCATTTTTTCAGTATCGGAACAAGAGCGTGACGCCGTTCACGATCTGCGATTGCAATCGCCGGAGCGCCCTTGGGAAGGGCGCGTATTTGTCCGACTGTTTTCTGATCTTTTAAATCGGATATGGCGTTGCGGCAGCAGCATTGCTGCCATTCGACATTTGTCCGTATCAGGCCCTGCCGTGTCGCTTGCATACGGAAAGAGAGGGTGATAGAAGGGGCATAGGGAGTCATGCCTAACAAAATAATTCCGCAACGCGACAACCAAGGAGTGGCGGGGCGGGTTGACGGAATATAAGGATGGTGCCGGCCGTGGATGGACGGTGGGGGAGCCCGCGCGCTGTGCCTGCCGCCGTCAGGGCAGCGATGGTCTGCCGTGGCGGCTTCTCGTGATGGATCGATCCGGCGCTTCCCCGTTCTGCAGGCCGCGCCTGCCGCAGGGGACGCTCCGCGCAGCGCGGGATCGGCCGGCATGGCCCCGAAACTAACAATAAGAACTATTTGATGGCCATCATGCATACGATCAAAAGTTTCATCCTCATTATCGCAACCCTCGTCTCACTTGCGCTCTTCGCCGGTGGGTATTTCGCCATCTCGACGATATACGACCGTACGGTCAAGGAAAATGCGCAGACGGTTTCCACCGTTTTCGCTCAACAGGCCTTCAATTCCATGTTCCAGGTGATGCGGCGCGGCTGGACCCGCCAGGAGGTGGAGTCGTTCCTCGATGCGTCGCGCAGGACCTTTTCGGACACGCCCTACACGCTCGATATCTTTCGCGGCGAGAAGGTCGAACAGCTTTTCGGCATCATCGAGCAGTCGCCGATCGATCCGGATATCGCCAGGGTGTTCCGGGAGGGTACGCATCTGAAGCAGGAACTGCCTTCCGGCATCCTGCGTGACATTTATCCGCTGAAAGCGACCGGCGAATGCGTGCGCTGCCACGTCAATGCGGTGGTCGGGGACGTGCTGGGCGTGATTGCCGTGCAGCAGGACCCGCAAGCGATCTTCGCCAAGGCGCGCAGGACGTTCGTGCTCTCGCTGCTGCTCATCGCGCCGCTGCCATTCATCGCGGCGTTCTTCGTCGCGATCCTGCTCAACAGGAAACTGAACCGCTCCATTGCACTGCTCGACAGGAACATCGAAAGCATCAACCGTGTGGCGGACCTCAAGAAGTTAACGGTGCGTGAAGTACACATGGGGTTTGCCGAATTCGACAGCATCTTTCACAAGGTGGAGCAACTGGCCGAGCGGCTGCGCGGCTTCGCGGTGGATAAGGATCTGCTGGAATTCGAGATCCGGCTGCTGGAGAAATTCGTCATCACCTCTGAAGTGGTGAAGGACTGGCGGGACTACGTCAGCAGGCTGCTGCTGGAGATCAACCAGATCCTGGATGCCTATACGCTGTTTTCCATCTTCAAGGTGGATGACGAGATGTTCGATCTGGAGATCTTCTGGCGCCACCGACCGTCGGACAAGACGCAGTGTCGGTTCGAGGCGTCGGTCAGGCAGTTGCTGAAGGCGCACCCGAGCTTTGCGAACACCTCGGAGATCAGCATCAAGCACAGCGTCGCGGATGCCGACAAGATGCTGCCGGAACTGGACGAGAAGGACATCGAGGTGCAGACCAAGACGCTGCTGGTGGAGACACCGAAGATCGGCGGCATCGTCGGCATCGGCGTGCAGGCCGACCTGGTGAAGGACGAGATGCGAATGCTCGTGACCGAAAGCGTCCTCTCGACGTTGCTGAACGTGGTCGGCTCGGTCAGGGCGATCTATAAATACGCCAAGGATCTGGAGTATTACGCGACGCGCGATCCGTTGACCAATCTGTACAACCAGCGGGTGTTCTGGGAGCTGCTGGAGTACGAGGTCCTCCGGGCGCAAAGGAACGACTATCGGTTCGCCCTGCTGGTAATCGATCTCGACAATTTCAAGTCGATCAACGACACCTATGGTCACACCGCCGGCGACAAGTTCCTGCAGGAGTTTGCGGACAGTATCAAGGGCGCGTTGCGCCAAGGCGATATTCTGGCGCGTTACGGGGGCGACGAGTTCGTGGCGATACTGCCGCAGACCGACAGCGAGCAGCCGTATCAGGTCGCGCAGCGCATTCTGGAATGCACGAAGGGGCTGTTGGTCAGCGGACCCGACGGCGTCAGGATCAAGGGAACGGTATCCATCGGTATGGCTATCTATCCGGACCACGCGCAGGAGGCCAAGGATCTGCTGATGTTCGCCGACAACATGATGTACAAGGCGAAGATGGAAGGTAAGAACCGCGTCGGGCTCCCGACCCAGGAGGACGTGGTGGAGGTGTTCCGGCAGATCGGCGAGAAGAGCATCATCGTGCTGAACGCCATCGAGGAAAAGAATATCGTGCCTTACCTCCAGCCCATCATGAACATGCATACGGGGCGCGCGGACGCATACGAGGTGTTGAGCCGGCTGCAGCCGGGCGACGGCCAGTTGATCGGCGCCGGCGAGTTCGTGGAGATGGCCGAGCGCATGGGGGTGATCCAGAAGCTGGATTACATCGTCATGGAGAAGGTCTTCGAGAAGATCAAGGCCGAGAAGTTTGAAGGCATGCTGTTTCTGAACCTTTCGCCCAAGGCGTTGGTGGTCAGCGAATTCCTGCACGAGTGCAAGCGCCTGGTGCGAGAGTACCAGATCTGTCCGGAGCGTGTAGTGTTCGAGCTTACCGAGCGCGATACGGTGAAGAACATCACGTTGCTGGAAAAGTTTGTCCATGAGCTCAAGATGGACGGCTTCAAGTTCGCCATCGACGATTTCGGGTCTGGGTTTTCGTCCTTCCACTACGTGAAGCGGTTCCCGATCGACTTCGTGAAGATTGAGGGCGACTTCATCGCGAACATGATTCACGATCCGCGCGACCGGGCATTCGTCAGCAGCATTTCGACGCTGGCGCGCAAGCTCGGCATCGCGACGGTGGCGGAGCATGTGGAGAGTGAAGAGATACTGCGGATCGTTGCAGAGTCCGGTATCGGTTATGCGCAGGGCTTCTACATCGGCAAGCCTGCGCAGGACTTTCTTCCCTGCGAGCCGATGGCCACGCGCGTGGTGCACCGTTCCGTTCCAGCGGACACTCATTCCGATGCGTAGAGGATGCGCGGCGGCCGGGGCGCGGCGCCGCTGACTATACTATGTTACGGAATGGGCAGCGCCTTCGCGTCGGAGGTTGCGCGACACCGCGGTGTTTTTCAGGCCCTTTCAATGGCGCGGATTACCCTACGATTCTACGAGGAGCTCAGCGATCATCTGGCGCCTGAACGGCGCAAGGTGCCGTTCGCGTATCGGCTCTGCGATGGGCGGACCGTGGGGGAGTTGTTGCGCGAACTCGGTGTGCCGTGCGATGCCGTCGAGCTTGTCCTGGCAAACGGGGAGTCCGTCGATTTTACGTACACCGTGCGGGACGGTGACCGGATCAGCGTGTATCCGGTCTTCGAGTCACTGGATGTATCGCCCGTTCTGCGGGTGCGCCCGCACCCGCTGCGCCGTCCCCGCTTCGTGATCGCAGAACCGGAACTGCGCGGGCTCGCGGCCTGTTTGCGGTTATGCAGCTTCGATGTGATTGACTGGAAAGAGGAGGGGAGCGGGACCGCAGAACCGGGGAATTCCCCACGCATACGGTTGAGCCGGAATCCTGCGGCGGGGAGGGGGTGGGCGCATTTTTATCACGTGCGCGCGGCGTATCCGCGACGACAACTTGGGGAAGTGCTGAACCGGTTGGATCTTTGGAATGCCGTCAAACCCGCGGGCCGCTGCCCACGCTGCAATCTGGTGCTGCATCAGGACGTGACGAAACCGGGGGAACGGGTTCCGCAGGGTGCGGAGCCGAGGATCGGTGTCTGTCCGGGATGTCGCAGGCGGTACGAAGCCGGCCGGTACGAAAGGTGGTTCCGGTCGTTGGCACGATGCAACGGCCATCGGGATGGACCGGACGACATTGTGGCGCGGCGGCAGCGGGACGCGCAAAGAGAACACGACTTGCGGCCTTCAAGGAGGTGACCGGCGATGCGCAGAATAGGGCCAATCGTGGCGATGGCGGTTGTGTTGACTGCCTGCGCCACGTCTCCGCTCGGCCGCCAGCAACTGGTCCTGATGCCGGAAGAACAGCTCGATGCCATGGGGGCGGCGGCGTTTCAGCAGGTGAGCCAGACCACTCCACGGACGGAGAATCCCGCGGTCAGCAGCTACGTGAACTGTGTGGCGCAGGCTATCACGCGCGAGGCCGGCGGGTCCGGGACCTGGGAGGTGGCGGTCTTCGAAGATGAGGCCGTCAACGCGTTTGCGTTGCCGGGAGGCCGGATCGGCGTATATCGGGGGCTGTTGGATGTGGCGGATACCCCGGATGAACTGGCTGCGGTAATCGGCCACGAGGTGGCGCATGTGCTGGCACGCCACGCCAACGAACGGGTGTCGCAGCAATTCGCGGCGGAGCAGGGGTTGGCGCTGCTCGAATCCTTGACCTCCGGGGTGGGATCGGGCACGCAAAAAACCTTGATGGCGCTGCTCGGCGTGGGGGCGCAGGTGGGTGTGCTGCTGCCGTACAGCCGGCTTCAGGAATCGGAGGCGGACAAGATCGGCGTGGATTTGATGGCGCAGGCGGGGTTCGATCCGCGGGGCAGTATACAGTTGTGGCGCGACATGCAGCAGGCGGGTGGAGCCGATCCGCCGGAGTTCCTGTCAACCCATCCGGCGACCGAAACGCGCATAGCGGAACTTCAGGGCAGGATGGAACACGCCATGGGGCTCTATCAACAGGCGCGCGGCGCGGGTAAACGGCCGGACTGCGTGCCGCCGTGATAGCGCACGAAGTGGTTTGGTGCGCGGCCCTGGCTGCGCGCTGAGAAGGCGCCGACGCGTTGCCGCGAGAATTCTCCGGGAGTGCTGCTGAAACCTAAATTTCCACGCTGCGGCTGCGCTCCACCAGTTCGTGGATGATGGGCGTACAAATGATCTCCAGGGCATTGGCCATTTCGCCACCGGGGGCAACCATCGTGTTGGGGCGGGACATGAAAGAGCCCTGGATCTGGCGTAGCAATGGTGGGAAATGGAACTTCTTCGGCTCGCGGAAACGAATGACCACGATGCTCTCGTCCGGTGTCGGTATGTCGCGCGCAATGAAGGGATTGGAGGTATCGACCAGCGGGACACGCTGGAAATTGATGTCGGTCAGCGAGAACTGTGGAACTATGAAATGGATGTAGTCGCGCATGCGCCGCAGGATGGTGGCGGTGACCGACTCGGGAGTGCGATTTTTTCGGGCCACGTCCCGGTGGATTTTCTGAATCCATTCCAGATTCACGATGGGCACCACCCCGATCAGCAGATCCACCCATTGGGCGACGTCCACCCCCTTATTGCCCGCCTGTTCCCGCCGGCGCCGCTCCTCGATCACCAGGGGGTTGTGGGGCGGACTCATTTTTCGCCGCGTCCAGGTGTTGGCGACCACGCCGCCATGGAGTCCTTCGTAAAACAACAGGTCTGAGCCCGGCGGGATCGTCTCCCACGGCGTGAAGGTGCCGGCCTCCTGCCCATAGAGCTCGCTCTCGTCGTTCCGAACATAATGGCGCACCAGGCCCGAGCCGGTTTCCGCGTACGTGCGGAACAGCTCCTCCATCTTGTCGAACAGGTTGGCCTCCGGGCCGAAGTGACTGATGGGACGGCCCGCGGCAATCGACTCGTCCACCACCCGTTTCATCTCATGCCGGTCGAAGCGCCGGAAACTGTCGCCTTCGACGAAGACGGCGGTAATGTTCTCGCGCCGGAAGATGTCGCGGAAGGCATGGCGGACGGTGGTGGTGCCGGCGCCGGATGAGCCCGTGACCGCTACGATAGGGTGTTTGTGGGACATGGCCGCCGCTTGCCTCGCAATTTTTAGCCGGATAATGAAATTTATATATACGAATTTTGGCATAGTTAAAGATGGGTTCCGGCTGTATCGACGGAAATGAGCCGCATTGGCTTTCCGGCGCAGGGAGTGCCGGCCGCCCGGCAAGATCGTGGCAGTTGGTTTGTCAGGCACAACATGAAATAGACGATGCTAGAAAATGGACGTGACCATCCACCTCATATACTATTTTCGTTGTGCCGTCAGTGACTGACTGGACCGCTTCGCACGGACCTGGATTGTCCAGAAATCGGAATCCAAGCCCGGAATCATTCATCATCGTGCGCAATACAATTCCATCTCCTTCGCCCCAGCCCCACCGTAACAGGAGAGCTCCATTTATAGATTCGAGCGTGGATGCCGTGCAGGCGCGATCCGAGGTCCTGCGCGGTACGCTGCGGGTAG
>JBAYZB010000111.1:0-9557 GCA_041672765.1 Gammaproteobacteria bacterium
GCAGCGATCCGTTGCGATATACCTCGCCGATGAAGCGGTGCCGACCATGGCCGCCTATGACGTCGACGTCGCCATCCTCGCCATCGACGCGCTTGAGGCTCGACGGCGCCAATGCGACATCGCCTTGGCGGGCGATGATCTCGGCGCCGGACCAGATCCAGTTCATCGCCTCGGCAAGAGACCCAGCTGCGGTGTGTGGGATTTGGTGCAGGAATGCGTTACCGTTTTCGTTTCGCCCCACCACAAAAAAATCGGAGCGATCGCTTTTGCGCCAGTCGCTGCGCTTGGCGTAGACGCGCCGGCGCCGCTGCTCCACCAGTCCAATCACGGTGCCGGGCGCGGCGTGGTAGGCGGGCGCTTCGGCGGAGTCCAGCACGGTGAGACAAAAATGGTCCCCGCGGTCATCGCAATAGCTGGAGCCGTCCCAGTCGTCTGCCAGGCCGGCGTTCAGCGCCATGCTATGGACCCTGTCTGTCCGCTCGGCGGGGGTCATCCATGCCCTTTGCGGTACCGCCTTTACGGCGGATCCTGTGGCGATGGCGCGCTCCTCGGCGATGCGCTCCAGGCGAGTGTAGGCGGTTTCGGTGTCGGGCCCCGGGTTTGCGACCAGGCGCTTTTCCTCGCGGCGCAACCGCGCCAGGAAGTTCCGCCTGAAAGCGGCGTCGTCCCTGGCGCGTTTGGCTTCGGGGTTGGCGCGGCGGGCGGCCTGGGCGTCCTTCCAGGCACGGGCCTTCTCGTTCTGCCGCCATTCGAAGGAAGACATGGCGGCCGGTCGTGCGATTTTGCGCCGGCCGCGGCGGGTGTCGACATAAGTGCGACCGTAGAGGCCGCGCTTGTAAACCGGCGAATAATGCTGGTCTGCCAGGTAGCGGATTGCGCCGCGGAGGGTGTTGGCGGAGCTACCGAGAGCCTGCGCCTCGGCGACCAAGTTTCGATTTTTCAGGCTGATCATGTTACTTTTCATCTCGCTGCCTCCAATCGTTGGGTGGTTGGTGGTGGTCGCCCTCGCTCCGGGTGCCTCCGGGGCGGGGGTTTTTTTGTGCCTTTAAGATAAATATAGATATGTTTTTAAACATTGTCAAGCATTTTTTTAAAAAAACAACAAGAAAAAACAAAAAAAATGGATAAAGCCCGAGTTGAGAAAATTTTAGGGGATGAAAGGGTCACCAGCGACGAAAAACAACGGCTGATCGCTTTTTATAAGGCCTCAGTAAAAGCCCTTAGTGCATACAATAATAACCCAAACGCTTCCACCGCGCGCGATGTGGAGGCTACAGAATCAGTGCTGGTGCGCCTGGTCGAGGAGATCGAGGCCCGCCTTTACCCGGTTGAGCCGCCGCTCAAAAACCTCACCGCGGCGTGCCAGGCCCTCCAGGAGGAGGGCTGGAAGATCAAGAAGAGCAAACTCTACCAGGACGCCAAGGCGGGGCGGCTGCGGGTGCAGGCGGACCGATCGGTGCTGCGGGCGGACCTGGACAGCTATGTGCTGCGGGCCGGGCTGGAGCGGGTGGGGGTGGCGGAGAACAGCGGCAAGATCGAGGCGGGGCAGGCTGCTCGGGTTGAGCTGGAGAACGAGAAGCTGCGCCGCCAGGTGGAGAAGCTGACCTGGGAGCTGGACCGGGACCGGGGCAAGTACCTGCTCAAGGAGGATGTGCGCACCGAGCAGGCGCTGAAGATCGCATCGCTTGACGCCGGCGCCAAGCACTGGATCCGGACCAACGCCGCGGACTTGATCCACGCCGTGGGTGGTGCGGCGAACAAGGAGCGCGTTTTGATCAATCTTTTCGAGGCGCGGTGGGACGAGCTACTCGACGAGATGGGACGCATGGAGGAGCTGCGGTTGGAGATTGGCAAGGCGAGGGATGAGGGCGGAAACCTGAAACCTGAAGAAACATCAAAAGAGATGACGCCGGCATGATCCCCCAACCCCTCCGCATAAACCCCGCCTGGCTACCGGCGGGTGTGGATCTGCCGCGGCGGCCGGTGGTGCGTTTCTCCGGTCCGGAGCGGCGGGTGATGCGCAAGAAGCGGCCCGTGCCGTGCTCCGAGTGGGCGGAGCGGCACCGCGTGGTGCCCTCGGATTCCGCCGTGCCGGGCACCTGGAAGAACGCCACCACGCCTTACCTGGCCGGCATCATGGACGCGAGCTGGTTCGAGTCGGTGCAGCAGATCTCCATCTGCGCGCCTCCCCAGACGGGCAAAAGCGACTGCGTCAACAACTGCATCGGATACGCCGCTGACCGCCGGCCCGGCAATGTGCTGGCGGTATATCCGGACGAGATGACGGCCCGGGAGAACAACCGGGACCGGATTATGCCTATGTTCCGGGATTCATCTCGGCTGCGCGGCTATCTGACGGGCGCCGAGGACGACATGGCCTCGCTGCGGATCCGGCTGCAGCACATGAAGGTCTACATGGCGTGGGCCAACAGCGCGGCGCGCCTGGGCAACAAGCCCCTGCCCTACGTGGTGTGCGACGAGGTGGACAAGTACCCCGCCACCGCCGGGAAAAAAGAGGCGGCGCCCATAGATCTGGCGAAGAAGCGGACGCGCACGTTCTCCCACATGCGCAAAATTTGGCTCACCAGTACCCCCACGGTTGAGGACGGCCCGATTTGGCAGGCCCTGGAGACCGAGGCCGACGTGGTGTTCGTCTATTGGGTGCGCTGCCCGGACTGCGGCGCGGCACAGCAGATGGTTTTCAAGCAGATCCGGTGGGACGGGGGCGGCGAGGCGGACCCGCGCGAGATCGAGAACAAGCGGCGGGCATGGTATGAGTGCGAGCGCTGCAGCAGCCGATGGGACGACGCCCGCCGCAACGCCGCGGTGCGCTCGGGCGAGTGGCGCGACCGGGAGAAGGGGATCGCCCTCGGCACCTATTTGCAGGCGTATCGGCCGCGGCATATCGGCTTCCATCTGCGCGCCTACGTGTCACCTTTCGTCAGCCTCAGCGAGTCGGCGGCGGCATTCCTGTGGGGGCTGCGCGACAAGACCAAGCTCAAGGATTTCCAGAACGCCCACGAGGCGGAGCCGTGGCGCGTGTATGAGCAGGCGCGAGACGAGTCGCGCATCCTGGAGCTGCGCGACGGGCGGCCGTCCGGACGGGTGCCGGGCGGCGGGGTCATCGCCGGGCTTACCGCCGGCGTGGACACCCAGGACGACGGGTACTGGTTCGCCGTGGTGGCATGGCCCTGGGCCGGCAAGGACCTGATAAAGGAGGGATACGTGGTGCGCATGGGCTTCTTGGCGGACGCCGGCGGTCTAGCGCGGGTGTTGTGGGATGATGCCTATCTCGATCCGGAGGGGATGCGCTATGTGCCGGTGTTGACGGTGCAGGACAGCGCCGGCCACCGGACCAGCGAGGTGTACCAGTTCTGTCGCAAACATCCCGGCAAGATCGTGCCCAGCATCGGACGCGATACCATGGCCCAGCCTTATACATGGGGCAATGTAGAGTATTGGCCGGGTACCAAGAAACCCATCCCCGGGGGGCTGAAGTTGCTCAACATCAACACCAAGTTTTTCAAGGATGACCTGGCCCGGCGCCTGGAGATCCTGCCGGGAGATCCGGGAGGCATCCGCTTCCCGGGCCCGGCGCCCGGATCGAGCCTGCCCGCCGACGCCCCCGTGGACGGCCTAACGCTCGACCTGGCCAGGCATTTCACCTCGGAGTACATCGACGAGCGGGGCCTGTGGGCGTGCCCGTCACACAAGCCGAATCACTTGTGGGACTGCCTGGTGGCAGCCTCGTGCGCCTACGAGGTGGTGGGGATGCGGCATTGGGCGCCGCCGGAGACGAAAGCGCCGCCGGCGGACGAGCGGCGCAAGGATCCGCGCCGGTGGGTGGATCCGCCGAAAAGGAGGTGGGTGTAATGAGCGACCTCCTATCGTCCCTGGACGAAATCTGCGGGCATCTGAAGATTCAGGACAAGGCGCTGCGGTCCCTGCTCAAGCTGGGGTTGCCAGTGCGGGTGATCAACGGGCGCTATTACGCCCACGCCGGCGTGGTGGATGACTGGCTGCGGTGGTTCCTCAACCCGCACGTGTCCAAGGGGCCGGTGGAGATCAACATGGCCGATGGGGATTTCACGCGGTTCTGCCCGCCTGGACACCAGTGACCCCATCGATCGACCAAGCTCACCGGACCGCGCCAATGAGCTTGGATTGAAAACCCGGCGTTTCTCGCGGTCCGGTGGAGCGCCTTGTTAGCTGCTGCTTTTGGTGATTTATGAAAACGATGCTTGGACGAGAATATTTTGAGCTTTGGGAGTGTGGCCTTTGTGGTGCGCGGCACAACGAGAAAGGTAAGCACTCCTTTTCTCTGGCTGTGGAGATACCGCCGATGGAGGACGACGGCTGCGGGTATTCTTGCCCACTGCTCAGAAGCGACGACGACGGCGAATACTGCCGCAATGGACTGGAGTTGCCAGCCGATACCAACGGCGAAAAGGTAATAAAATGCAGACCTGGGCCAGGGTGCCCGCGCTGGGAGGTGAAACCATGCAGGAAATCAAGTTCTGGTGTTATTTCGTACTGGCGAGAATGCGCGGAATCGGAAGGGCATACAACGCTATGCCAAAGGGAGAATCGGTGAGTACCGGGATTCACAATGTTGCAGAGGTGCGGATTATGTTTTTTCGGCATGGTTGGATTCCGTATTGTCTGACTGGCCGGGGCGGTTCGTTCTTGTGCAGCTAACATTTTGTTGACCTTGCCGATAACAAGGACGCAATATAACGCAATCAGCACGCAATTCAGCGCAATTCGGATCTTGGCCGTAATCAAGGTGTCAACCCACTTTTCCACATACTTTCCACCGTTTTTTTCCCGTTTGAACCGATAGAGCACTACCTTTCCGATTTCTCATAAAACCCCATGATATGGTGTAGGCACTTCAAACAGACCACCATATCACGGGGTTTTGTATGTCCAAGCAAAAGCGAGGAGCGGGCCATGTGACGGACCGTATGGCGCGGCGGGCGCCGCGGCGGGCGATCACCTGTCCGGCGTGCGGATTGCCGGAGGCGGTCTGCACTCACCGGGCCCATGACGACGCGGAGCGCTACTATCGTTGCCGGGTGTGCGGGCACCGGTGGGCCTTGCAATGGACAGTTACGGCTCCCGTTGCGGCATCGCGGCGGGAAGCCGCTCCCGCATCACAAGCACTTGCTCCAGACGCCCAAGGCGGTGAGCGATGACGGCCTTCACCACATGGGCGGATCTGCGCAGCGCCGTCAAGGACGCCCTGGCCGACTGGGCCGCCGGCAAGCCGCTGGTCAAGGAGTTCTCCCACGGCGAGCGCACCTTCAAATTTTCCAGCCCCGAGGAGTTGATGCGATTCTACCAGCGCACCTACCAGCTTGAGGCCCTGGATTCCCAGGGGGACCGGAGCACCAGCGTGATCTACGGCCGCGCGCGGAGGTTTCGATGAGCTGGCTTGAGACGGCCATCGCCCGCATTTCGCCCCGCTGGGGGCTGCGCCGCGAGATCCACCGCCGCCAGCTCGATCTGCTGCGGGGCGGTGCAAAGCGCCGGCGCACCTTCGAGGCCGTGGCCGGCGGGCGCATGCGCAAGGACATGGGCCGCACCGGGTCTTCCGCCGACCAGGCCATCTCCGGGGACATCGCCGCCCTGCGCGAGCATGTGCGCTACCAGGAGTACCAGTCCGGGCTGTTCGCCGGGCCGATCCGGCGCATCGTCAACAACACGGTGGGCCGCGGCATCATCCTGCGGCCGACGGTGAGCGCCACCGACGACCTGGCCGTCTACCAGGCCGGGCCCAAGATCACCGACGCCGAGGCCGAGCGCTGGAACCGCCTTGCGGTGCGTGTCTGGCGCCGCTGGTGCAAGCAGGCGGACATGCGCCTGATCAACAGCTTCTACGGCATCCAGCGCCTAGCCCTGGGGGCCATGATCCGCGACGGCGAGGTGCTGCTGATCAGCCGCACCTCGAAGCGGCCCGGCCGGGTGGTGCCCTTCTGCGTGGAGATCCTGGAGGCCGACCGCCTCTGCACGCCGATGGCCGAGGCATCCAACCCGCGCATCCGCCACGGCATCGAGTACGACGACGAGGGCGTTCCCCTGCGCTACTACATCCTGCGCCAGCACCCGGGCGAGAGCTACGCCACCGCCCTGCGCCGCGACGACTTTGACGCGGTGGACGCCTTCCTGCCCAACGGCAACCGCAAGGTGATTCACCTGTTCGACCCGGTGCGGCCCGAGCAGACCCGCGGCTATTCGGCTTTCGCTCCCGGGCTGCTCGACGCCCAGGACCTGGACCGCTACCGCGAGGCCGAAAAGTACGCCGCCATCATGGCCGCCAGCTACGTGGCGGCGGTGGAGGTGGAGAACCCGCAGCAGTTCGCCGGCGCCTTCGGCCAGACCGCCGGCACTGACGTGGGCGCCGACGGCGAGGATTACACCCGCCGCGAGTTCGACTTCGCCCCCGGGGCCACCTTCGTGGGGCGTCCCGGCGAGAAGTTCAAGTTCAACGACCCGTCACGGCCCGCCGGCGCATTCGCCGAGTACAGCTACGACCTGCTCCAGGGGCCGGCCAATGCCCTGGACATGCCGCCTGAGGTGCTGGCCCAGCGCTGGAGCGGGCTAAACTATTCCAATGCCCGCACCATCCTGTTGCAGTTCTACGCATCCTGCTGGATCCGCCAGGGATATCTGATCAATCACCTGTGTGCCCCGGTTTACGCCAATCTGGTGGCTTCCGCCGTTAGCGCCGGCCTGCTCCCCGGCAATCACTACAGCCGACGCACCCACGAGCTGTTGTCCGCCACATGGGTTCCGATGATCTACCGCCGCTGGATCGACCCGGGGAAGGAGAGCAGCGGCCGGGAGACCGACCTGCGCACCAACGTGGAAACCCTCACGGAAACCATCACCGAGCTGGGCCGCGATCCGGACGAGCACCTGGAGCAGCGGGCCCGCGAGCTGAAGCGGATCCGGGAGCTGGAGGAAAAGTACGGGGTGAAGTTTCCCAGCCTTGGCGACGCCGTGGAAACACCGGCACTCGACAACGAAGACGGAGACGACGATGGAAAAAAAGGCCAGCCCCGATCTGTTCTACAGGTCCTGCGCTCTTGACAGGGCCCAGCTCGACGAGGAAAGCCGCACCGTAACGCTGAGCTTCAGCTCAGAGACGCCGGTGTCCCGCTGGATGGGCGACGAGTACCTGCTGCACGGCAAAAAGAATGTGGACCTGGCCCGCCTGAAAAGCATTGGCGCTGCCCTCTATGGCCACAACGCCTACGACCTGGACAGCATCGTCGGCGCCGTATCCTCGGCCCGCATCGACGAGAAGGCCCGCCGCGGCGAGGCCTCCATCACCTTCGACGATGACGAGATCGGCGCCAAGGCGCTGGGCAAGGTGAAAAGCGGCAGCCTGCGCGGGGTGTCCGTCGGCTACGCCATCCACGAGGCCGTGCGCGTGGAGGAGGGCGAGAAGTGGCAGGACCCGGATACCAAGCGCGAGTACGCCGGACCGGCTCTCATCGCCACGCGCTGGGAGCCGTATGAAATCTCTTTGACCCCGGTGCCCGCGGACCCGTCCGTGGGCGTCGGTCGCGCCGCTCGAACCCTCGACGGCATACGCATCATCAACAGTCAGACACAAGGAGAAACGGACATGACCCCTGAAGAAGTCAAAAGAATCGTCAGCGAGGCGGTCGAGGGCCTGCGCGAGGCGCTTCCCAAGGCGGAAGACATCGTCGCCCAGGTGCGCGAGACCCTGGACAACGCCAACAAGCCCCAGCTGCGGGTCGATCCCGAGACCCTGATCGACCTCACCGGGCGCGCCGCGGCCATCAGCCTGGAGTGCAAAAGCCAGGTGATGGACATGGCCCTGGCCGGCAAGACCGAGCAGGAGATGCTGCGCGCCATCGCCGACGCGGCCCTGGGCAACCACGACGCCGGCGACCACGGCGACGGGCAGAACGCCGGCCTGAGCAACCCTCCGGCGCAGCCCAAGCTCAGCGAGATCGACGACGACGTGCTGGCCCGTTCCCTCAAGAACCCCATCGACGCCGGCTATTGATCAGCCGCGGCGGATAAAAGGAGATCGTCATCATGGCAGACAACAAAGCCCCCTGGCTGAAGAACCTGGAAGGCGCCATCGAGCCCCTGGTCATGCCGGGCAAGGTCCAGGCCGGCAGCACCCAGACCATCAAACGCGGCGAGATCTGCGTCTACAACGAGACCAGCGGCTACTTCGAGCCCCTGGACGCCGTGGCCGACGCCAAGTACTCGCTGGCCATCTCCGCCGAGGAGCAGCGGAGCGACGATGCTGAGCGCTATATGGCCTTCTACATGCCGCGCGAGGGCGACGTGTTCGAGTTCGCGCTCAGCGCCGCGGCCCAGGTGGCCCTGGGCGACGCCCTGATCCCGGTGGCCTCCCAGAGCCAGCAGCTCGCCCGCGACGTGGACGGCACCATCATCGCCGTCTCCGTGGGCACGGACAACATCCCGGACACCGGCACCACCCTGACCAGCAAGAGCTACGTCCAGGCGGTGATCCATCCGGAGTACAGCTACTACTACAAGAACGTCCTGCAGCGCAGCCTCAAGAAGGTGATCCACGCCACCGCGGCTCTCACCCTCAAGCTGGAGGACTGCGGCGCCGTCGTCACCAACAAGGGCGCCAGCGGGTCGGTGACCCTCACCGCCCCCAACGCCGTGGTGCCGGTGGGTTGGCACTTCTACATGGCCGTGATGGCCGACCAGGCCTTCGTCTTCGACCCGAAGCCGGATACGGCCAAGGTGTACATCGCCGGAGTGGCCCAGACGGCCGGCTATTACATCTCCATGACCGACATCGGCGACTACGCCATGCTGCTCTGGGACGGCACGGACTGGCTGGCGATCAACTCGATCAGCGGCGCCGACGGCGACATCACCGTCGAGAGCTGATTCCTGACGCGGAGGCCAGCCTGATCCCGGCCTCCGCGTCGGACCACAAGCAACCTGCGTAGGGGCCACCCCTACAGAGCAAAAAGGAGCCTGAAAAAATGAAAGCAAGATTCGCAAGCCCGATCATCACCGGCGGCCCCGGGCTTTCCATCGGCGCCCTGCGCGACATGGCCAAGAGCGAGCCGGCGGCCTTCGCCCCCAAGGTCCAGGGCCTGATCGACGCCGGCAAGCTGGGCCTCTCCGACCTGCGCGACCTGCGCAGCCTCTACCGCGGCCTGGCCGACGTGGAGGTGCCGGTGACCGCCATGGTCCACGGCATGCAGCGCACCATCACCAGCCAGGCCTTCCCCGTGCTGGTGGGCACCACGGTGGTGGGCGCCATCAACCAGGCCTACGACGCGGTGGAGACCATCGGTCAGAACCTGGTCAGCGAGATGGACGACGACAAGAAGGTCACAACCTTGGCCCAGGTGGAGACCCTGGACAACGACGTGGAGCGGGTGCGCGAAACGGAAGACTTCCCCGAGATCGGCGCCGGCGAGAGCACCGTCGAGATCCGTCACCGCAAGAACGGCCGCAAGCTGTCGATCAGCGTCGAGGCGATCCTGGAGAACAACCTGGGCGACATCGTCAACCGGGTC